>JBGPNQ010000454.1:0-3931 GCA_041487615.1 Anaerolineae bacterium | reverse complement strand
CTCCGCACCGACCATTGTCTTTTTGCACGGCGGCGGCGGAGCCGGCTGGATGTGGCAGCCTCAACTGGAAGCGATGACCGATTTTCATATCCTTGTGCCTGATCTGCCGGAACATGGACAAAGTGTGGAGATCCAACCTTTCAGTATCAAAGATAGTGCCGAGCGTGTCGCCGAGTTGATCCGCTTCCAAGCGCATGGCAACAAAGCTCACGTGGTAGGCCTCTCCGAAGGAGCACAGATCACCGTAGCGTTACTTGCTCGGCATCCTGAACTTGTCGATCATGCCATCATCAGCAGCGCTCTTGTTCGCCCCATCCCTGGCGCAAATTGGATGAGTCCCGGTTTGATCGCCTCATCGGTCAAATGGTTTGTCGAACCCTTCAAGAATGTGGATTGGTGGATTCGCATTAACATGAAATATAGCGCGGGAGTCCCTGAAAAATATTACCCACAATTCAAAAGGGATTTTCAGAATATCACTGGCAGCAGTTTCACCCATATCATGGTCGAAAACCAGAATTTTCGTTTGCCAGAAGGATTAGATCAAGTCACGGTGCCAACGCTTGTGGTGGCGGGGAAAAAGGAATATAGCATCATGCACCAATCGGTGCGTGATGTTGCCACAGCCATTCCAACTGCCAAAGGGTTCCTGGTTGCACATGCACGTAAACTATCTCTTGCAGAAGAACACAACTGGAATATGACCGTCCCCGACCTGTTCACACACATGGTCAGGGCATGGATTAACGACCAGGCTCTCCCTTCTGAATTACAGCCGATATAAGCGACAAACATCATGGTAACCAGGGATCCAATTGGAGCCACAAAATGACCACAGTTCAGATGACAACTCAACCCGTCCAAACGCGGCGGCTGATGATCTTTGCTGCACCGATCCTTGTCGTGATCATCGGTCATTTCGCGGCGCGTCTCTTCTATTCCCTATTCCATAATTGGGCATGGCTGGGAACTTCCTTCGTCTATTGGAGCAGCATGGCTTTGCTGATCCGGTTTCTGGGTGACAGACAATCGATCCGTCGCTGGACTGCCAAATCACAAGGAAGCAAGTGGTGGATTTTGCTCGCGCTTGGGATGGGATTGATCTCATTTCCTCTCTTGTTCTTTCCAAACATCGATGTGATGAAGCCCATCGGACTTGTGATTGCATGGTTCCTGTTTGCAGTGATCAATTCGACCTGTGAAGAAGCCTTTTGGCGTGGCTTCCTGTTGGATGAGACCCGCCATCTTCCGCGCGCTGTTGGCGTGATCTACTCGACGATATTCTTTACCGCGATCCATCCACTGATGCTGGGTATGTTCTCGAAGATCAACGCGTTCGATCCCGCTCACCCAACTGCTTTGATTCCCTTTTGGATCATTCTTGTGATCCTCTCACTCTCATTTTCATTGCTCTATTTGAAAACAAAGAGCCTGCGATTGCCCATCCTTTCGCACTTCCTATCAGACCTGGGTAATTTGTCCATCTTCCTGTTCATGAACATGGTTACGATGTAAAGGAGAAAAATGCGTCGCAAACAACTCAGTGTTTTCCTTATCCTGCTCTTAGTGTACGCATTCTGCGCGTTTGCAACCTATGCGTTTTTCACTGAACAACTTGCTGCAACGGCGGGAGTTCCCATGCCCGACATGGGCGTTTCGAACGCCGTGCTCGGACTTGCCAACGCAGGCATCGTTCTTGTCGTGTATGGCTTGTTGGGATTCATTGGCTTCTGGTTCACTCGTAAACTTGGACTTCCCGGCATCTTCAGCGAAGATGGCAATTGGCGGCGCTGGTTCCTCATTCCACTTTTGCTCGGACTAATTTGCGGAGTAATGATCGTTATCGGGGATGTCCTCTTCGCGCCGATCAACGGCTTCGGTCGGATGATCCATCCTCCATTTCCCGTTTCCATCCTGGCATCATTAAGTGCAGGCATCGGTGAGGAAATCATGTTCCGTGGATTTGTCTTCGGCCTATGGGGACTCATCCTCAACTGGCTGCTGAAACGCTTCAACGGCCGCAGCGCGGCGTTGTGGATCGCCAACGTTATCGCCGCATTGGCTTTCGGTGCGGGGCATCTTGGGACGATCTTATTTCTGACACATGCTTCATCCCTATCGGACTTGAGCCCCGTGTTATTGGTGGAAGTTTTCCTCCTGAACGGCATCATCGGGCTGATCGCAGGTCAGCGATATATGAAAGACGGACTGGTCGCTGCAGCGGGCGTCCACTTCTGGACGGATATGGTCTTTCACGTGATCTGGGGATTGATGTAAAAATGAGTTCCCATGAGTGGCAAAGTCTCGGTCGTTTGGCGGGGACTTTGTGATTCTCTTAAGAAGACCTGACAGGTTTTCAAAACCGGTCTTTTCAATCTTCATCCTCAAGGTTTTCCAAAGGCTGAATTTCCTGATGGATTCTGATAAAGTCAACCTGGCTTCCAAATAATTGGATCGCCTTGTCTCTTTGTAAACGGGTCGGGACATTAGTAATGAGATCGTGGTATGACGAATAATTCCAATCACGGAAATCATCCACAAATTTATGTTTTTGCGGGTTCTGGTGAATATATACGATCAGGCGCATGAGATAGGATTCGCTATCCACAGGAATTCGTTTGAAGGGACGTTCGAATAATGCGCCCGTTCTTTGAGTGGCGATGTTGACGCCGCGCGAGTAGGCGTTGAAGAAGTTGGAAAAATATTGGCTGGGTTCTTTGAGTTTGGGGGATAAACCTGTCAGGTCTCTGTATGAGTCTGATGGAGATGTTCCTTTGTCCACGCTCGCGTCAAGGTTAATCGTGTTTTTGGTGAGACCTGACAGGTTTGCCTGTTCCTTTATCCACACCACCACATGGAAATGATTTCGTAAAAGACAATACGCCCACGTTTCCGCGATGGGACTAATATGCTTCCACCACAATTCCATGAAGTAGGCGTAATTTCGTTCTTGAATAAATATATTTTCGCTGTTGTTGCCGCGATTGTAGATGTGATAAAAATTTCCGTAGGTGATGGGTGTGATGTCGGTGGGCATGGTTTGAATCCTCTTTTACTAAACCTGACAGGTCTCATCGTGACTTGGTCAATCATAACTTATGCGTGGACATGAGTCCTTGTTAATCATGAATTTATGGAGACCTGTCAGGTTTTAATCCTACGTTCCAGACCTGACAGGTTTTATCATGACGCGAGTTAATCGCAACCCATGCGTGGACAAGGATTCTCGTTGACCGTGGTTCCCCAAAAACCTGTCAGGTCTTATCATCACAACTCCCCCGCAAACGCACGGGACAACATACTCTGATACAACGCCTCCACCCTCCCAGCGGACTTGCCCTGCGCGGACTGCACGCCGCGCGCTTCCCCCACCCGCGCCGCAAATTCACGCTGCAGGGCGAGAGGAGGTAAGAATATATCAAAGTTCTTAATGTCATTAAAGTTCAAGCCCGCCTTAACACCTTCTCTATTTGAGCGTAAAATTTGTACCCTTCCACTTGGCGAAGAAATATAGCTTGCGACATAATAGGGATCAAAATCTAGAAGTCGCAAAATGAATAAATGCTGGTTGATATAAGCAACAGGAAAATTTTCAGGTATAACACCCGTTCTTCCAAGATCGGCAGTTGCTGAAATCAACAAATCGCCAGGTTGTAATTTTGTGCGTTTACTTTCAAGTGTATCGGGGGCTTGCACATAGGCAACATCATCCAATAATAGCTGGTTCATACCAACATTCTGAATTCGAAGAAATAAATCACCGCTCTTAGAATAATGTTTTGCCCACCCGCGGGAACCACTTGTCATGAAAGAGATTTTCTCTCCAAGCTTTATAGCCTTCCATTTCTTTGGGTTTGTTGCAGGATCACCAAACATCTCCTGAAACAGCGCAGGGACAAATTGCTCCATGCGGACATTTGCGCGTTCACGT
>JBGPNQ010000453.1:0-3932 GCA_041487615.1 Anaerolineae bacterium | reverse complement strand
TCATTATTGAAGTTCGGATATAAGGCGTAATTCTGGAAGACCATCCCAATATATCGATCGCCCGGAGGAATCTCCTGCACATCCTCTCCATCGTATAGCACTTCCCCCGTATATTTCTTTTCGATCCCGGAGACCACGCGTAATAAAGTACTCTTCCCACATCCTGATGGACCGACAATCACAAATGTTTGACCATTTGGAACGGTCAGATTTACGTTGTCGAGTGCCTTCACGCCTTTGGACGTTTCGACCGGCAAATCCTCCTGAATCCGTTCACGCTTCACTTCATACAAACGCGTTACAGGATCTCGCAAAGGCTTGGGAAAATTGAAACTGACATTGCGAAGTTTGATCGTTGCCATGCTGAACTCTCCGGGGATTGTATCATCAGCGCCCCATGATAAGGTCAGAGAAAAATGCTATACTTGGAAAAATAATAAGGCGGGGTGGATATAGCGACCAGTATTGAGGAATGCTGACCTATATGAAGAAACAGATCTCCACTGCACAAACGGATTCCAACATCCAGGAAGTGATGCAGCTGCTCAAGGAAACGCCTGAAAAGTTGGAAGCCTTGAGCAGGGGATTAACAGATAAAGAACTTCAGCAGCCACTCGGTTCAGGGGAACGTTCCTGTACAGAGGCCCTGGCACATTTGATCAACTCGGAAGCCATTACTTCAGAGGCGATCTATCTCGCTTTGATGATGGATGAGCCGCTGATCGCAAATATCCATGCGGAACGCGACCTGGGAGCATTGCTGCGATTTGACTTGTTACCGTTCGCAGAGTTGCTGGCTTATTTCAAACTCCGCCGCACAGTGCTTATGCGTGTCCTCGAAGCACTCACAGAGCAGGAGTGGTCAAGAGTGATCCGGGAAGAGAAAAAACAGCACAAGGAATCCGTCTACTGGCGGGCGCGCGGCCAGGCACTGCATGAACTCGAACATCTGCAGGATCTTGAAATCAAGTTACAGAGTGCCGCATAATTAACTAAACCTGGAATTGAAGTTTTAGCCGGCAAAATCATTCAAAAGTTTAGTTACGCATCGTATGCGTGAAACAAGCGGTAAACCAAAAATCTTAGGAGTGAGGTAAACATGTTGGATACTTATCATTTGACGATGGCAGAGCTCGAAGCCGGGATGGAACATATCCGCCAGGCACCGAAGGATCAAGGGGTTCTGAAAATGATCGTGCGCCGTCCAAATGTGGACGAGCGCGAGACTGTGCGGGAAGCTGAGCTGAGTATCACGGAAGGCCTGGTCGGCGATACATGGAGATCACGCGGCAGCAGTCAAACCCAGGATGGTTCCCCAAATATCAATGCGCAGATTACGGTTATGAACGCACGCGCGACTGCCCTTCTGGCGCAGGATGAAAATCGTTGGTCATTGGCAGGCGATCAACTGTATGTGGATTTTGACCTGAGTGACGATAATATCCTGCCCGGCGCGCGTCTCGCGATCGGTTCAGCGGTGATCGAAGTTTCCGCACAACCACATTCGGGATGCAAGAAGTTCTCGGCCCGGTTCGGCGCCGAGGCGATGAAGTTTGTCAACTCGCCAGAGGGGAAACAACTCCATTTGCGCGGCATCAACACAAAAGTAATCCAGGCAGGAACGATCCATGTTGGCGATGTAATTAGAAAACTTTGAAAAGCAGCTCGTGAAGGAGTGCCTCATGATGGGATTACAGGGAGTATCGCTTCTTCCAAATCATGAAACTTTCGTCAATAAATTTGTAGAAGCCTGTAGGTCAGATGATCGTATCCTTGCGACTTTTCTGGGCGGATCCAATGTCAAGGGCCAGGGAGATCAATATTCGGATATTGATGTCTGCGTGATCACAACCGATGAGTCTTTTGAAAATTTCTACAATCAGCGCGAAATATTTCTTCAGTCACTGGGCGAACTTGTATTTCTGGAAAATTTTGAGATCCCGGATATTGCCTTCTTCATCTTTGCAGATGGGACAGAAGGCGAACTTTATTTTGGGAGTGAGGGCCGCCTGGATCACATCCACAGCGGACCGTTTCGAGTTCTTCTCGATAAGAAGAACATCCTTGCAGCGGTGTCTTTTCCCGATCGTGAAACGGATCCATCTCACCAAAGCGAGCAATTACGCCGTAGCATATACGGGTTTTGGCATGAATTGTCCCATTTCATCACGGCAATGGGACGCGGAAAGCTTTGGTGGGCACGCGGTCAATTGGAAAGCCTGCGTTCAATTTGTGTGAACCTGGCGCGCCTGCAAAACGATTTTTCCGATGACGGCGTTGGGGAGGAACCTTACTTCAAAATCGAGTACGCGATGCCTGTGGAAAAGCTACTCCCGTTGGAGGTGACTTTTTGTCCCATGGAGAAAAACGCCATGCTGGAATCGGCACGAGTCATCCTTCAATTCTATACACAGATCGCTCCGTCGCTGGTGCAAACACATGGGATGCCTTATCCGCGCCGTCTCGAAATGGTAATGCTGCAGAGGTGGGAGAATTTGCTAAAACAGACAGCAACTTAATCGCGCCTGCAACGTCAATTATAGTTAACAACGGTCTCGAACTGCGGACTGGTGAATCCTTTTAGCTATAGGAGATACCAAAATGAAAAAGAGATCCAATTCCCTTAAACGCAATTCAAAATCGCAGGCGACTTCCCCGGAATGGTATCGACGTACGCTCGATAACATGCTGGAGGGCTGCCAGATCATCGATTTCGACTGGCGCTACATATACGTCAATGAAGCGGCCGCTCGACATGGGCGTCAAGCACGCGAACGGCTTCTCAACCGAACCATGATGGAGGCCTATCCAGGCATCGATCAAACGGAGTTGTTCTCCACCTTGAAACGATGCATGGAGGAACGGTTACCGCATCTGATGGAAAATAAATTCGAGAATCCGGATGGGACAACGGGCTGGTTTGAATTAAGCATCCAACCCGTGCCGGAAGGTTTATTCATCCTTTCCATTGACGTGACCGCAAGGAAGCTTGCCGAACTGCAAACTCAGAAGCAGCTCTCTCGTATGAATGCCTTGAGGAAAATCGACCTAGCTGTCCTTTCCAGTTTTGATCTGGAGATTACGCTTACGGTATCGGTGGATCAGATCGCGGAACAACTCGGCGTAGATGCAGTGGATGTGATGCTCCTGGATGGATTTACCAACACACTGCGCTATGCCGCTGGACGCGGCTTCCGATCTGAGACTCTCGAGCATGGAAAATTACGAATCGGAGAAGGTTATGCAAGCCGCGTACTATTGGAACAAAGGTCGATCTACGTTCCAAATCTGGAGGAGGCGCATGGTCCTTCGGAGATACTGATGCATGAAGGTGAGAATTTTGCCACTTATATCGGCACCCCACTCCTGGTGAAAGGCAGGGCAAGAGGAGTGCTGGAACTGTATCACCGAACACTTCTCGAGGTGCCGCAGGAATGGCTCGACTATATTAATGTCCTTGCCGGACAGGTTGCCATTGCAGTGGATAATGCTACTTTATTTGGAGATCTGCAACGCAGCAACTCGGAATTGATGCTGGCATACGAAGCAACGCTGGAGGGCTGGTCAGCAGCTCTCGATTTGCGCGATCACGAAACGGAAGGTCACACGAAGCGCGTGACACAGATGACCATCGAGCTGGCAGAACAAATGGGGATTCGTGAAACAGACTTGTTGAATATACGGCGCGGTTCCATCCTGCATGATATTGGGAAAATGGGCATCCCGGATCACATCCTGTTGAAACCTGATAAGCTCACCGAAGAGGAATGGGAGCAGATGCGCATGCATGCCGTCTATGCTTATAACCTGCTTTCGAACATTACATACCTGCGCAGTGCGCTGGATATCCCGTACTGTCATCATGAAAAGTGGAATGGCAGCGGTTATCCGCGCGGCTTAAAAGGCGAGGAGATTCCGCTCTCGGCGCGCAT
>JBGPNQ010000452.1:0-3935 GCA_041487615.1 Anaerolineae bacterium | reverse complement strand
CATCAGGCATTGGATTACCAAGCGCCCGCACAGGCATACGGGGCGTGCACGCCCCGTATGCCTGTGATACACTCAACCTTAACAAATCACACTAGCTTATTTTGACCCGTTTTCAACTCTAAAGAGTCTTATCCACCATACCTCAGAGAATGGAACGAATATTGCAACAGCATTTCCCAGAAGTATGATTCATATCCAAAAAATTATAGAAGCTACGACTCGTTTTTTATAAAATTACTAACAAGATATTTGCGGTGTGCAAATTTGTTTGCTAATTGTGTTAATCTGGGTTACCTAACGAATGTAAGTCAGACATTAGAGAATATGCTATATCCAGCTAACACATCAACGTAATTTCTCAATATATGATTTGATATGTAGATGCTTTTCGTTCTAATCCTCGTTACAGGTGACGCGTTCTGCTCTAAAGAGATTTGCCTGTTTTGTGTCAGTGGTTTCTTTTTTCGGGTAGTGAGTCCAGTACAATTCAAAACCGCCCAACACAGCGTGCACCCGACTGGTGGGAGTCGGCGCGTTTTCAGGCAGTTTGCGTGGCTTGGAGTTGGTTCCGGTAAAATGGCGTTATCTCGTCCCGCCCACCAGCGGGTAACGCACACCGTTAGCCTGTTCTATGCAGAATCAGTTCAAGAGAATTCGTCGTTGAAAGATGAAAACTCCCGACCGTGACTTACTAAGTTTCAGCATCCTATCACTGCTAATACTTGTTATTGGTTATGCTGTTGGTTCGAAATATATGCATTTGCGTGATGACGGTGCCTTTGACCGCTGGGAAGATTTCTCGGCTCCAGTAAAAGCTGAAAAGATCGTTGAAGCAACATCGCAAAACGTTTGGATACAGGCATTCGATGGTTCCATTTATGAGGGTGCCGTTTACTGTCAGCAGGATACGAATTGTCCACAATGGCAAGTAGTCACTTCTATTCCTGTGGGTTTACACATGCAAGGGGAAGCGCCGCTGAAGAGAAATTCTGACTGCGGTTTTGACGAATATCTGTCCATGCGAGCAGTACCAGGCAAGCCGATTGACTGTGTTCGGGCGCGGTTTGCCGGACCGGAATACGGAAGTACTATCTATTTTGCTCTCTTGGAAGATGGGACCATAACAACTTGGAAGCATGGCGGATCGATGATAGATGATTTTTGGGCTATCTTTTACATTTCTAGTATCATCATTGTCATTTGGGTCATTGTGCTCCTCTTATTTGAGTTAAGATCGCGCATGAAATTGGAGTTAGTTAGGCAGAGCAACACAGGCTACCGATTAACAGCAGTGTCAAGGGAAAAGCCACAAGAAGATCAAAACGAGAGGTAGAAATAAAGAACGGTCCAGAGGTTGCCTGATCCGAGCCGTTTTTTTGGTTGGTTGTTTTTAGGATAGGGACAGCCTTCCGGACCCACGCCCGGTCTCGGGTGCGGTTGTTGCAACGAACGGGAGGAACGAGATTAGCTACTCGATGTGATTCAATTCCGGTCGTATTACCAAGAGTTCTGCTTCGCTGGCAAGCTTGCGTGGATACTTTGGGTTGCGAGTGATAGCTACCGATACGGGATCTCAGTCCCAGACGAGGATCCACCGGGCAACCAAGTAACAACACGAGTTCAGAAGTTCCAGCTTCTCTCTCATAGCCTGCAACGGTTTGCCCTGATGCTCACACCCCGGAGCATCCCCGGTGAGGTTGTCTCGCCTAGGATACTCCGCCACGCCCCTTCCTGTGACACTCAGTAGTAACAATGCGTGCACCCGACTGGTGGGAGTCTGCGCGTTTTCAAGCATTTTTCCGGCTTCGAGTTTTTTCTACTCCCAAGCAGAGTCCACGCCCGCCCCAGCGCCGTTAACGCCAGCCGTTAGTGTTATGACAAGGTGAACATCGAATGATGACAACTTCTTCAAATGCTGTTGACTCGGCGACCACCGGCAGACTTTTTGTGGCTGTGCTCGCGCGTCAGGCTTGGCAGGAACTTGCTGCATGTCTTGACGATGCCGTGCAGTTTCGGGCTTTGATCCCAAGCGGTCTGCGGACTGCGGATGATCGAGCTTCGGCAGCCAGCTATTTCCAGAAATGGTTCGGCGATGCTGATCAACTCATCCTTATTACCTCTCAGGTTGAGCCGATCCAGGATCGATTGCACATAATATGTCGCTTCCGTGCCCACGAGGATCAGTGGTACATCGTCGAACAGCAGGCTTACTGTATCGGCCAGGATGGAACTATCAAGAAGATGAATCTGCTTTGCTCCGGATTTCGACCTGAAGTGACCCAGAGTCCAGCCAAACCGTCTCATCATACATAATGGATTCACATTTCCATATAAGGAGCCTGGCAGACGCCCGCCCAGTAGCGGTCATGCACCCGCAGAATCCAGGCAGGAGAATCTCAAGATGAACCTGATGATATGTATGCGTGGAGAACCGGAACAACTGCCCTTCCTGACTGAAATTGCGGAACTAGGTGCTGGAATAGAACTCGGAAGCTACGGTATGATCGGTATTGCTCTGAACGGGACTGGGAAACGCGGTTCACACTGCACGAGGCTGTCCGTACCCAATTTAAGGGCACCATTGCGATACACGGTCCTTTCACCGGGATTCAATAAGCTCACGTCGATCACATTATCCGGGATGCCGTCAATCGCCGATTGGACATGACTTTTGAAGTCGCTGTGAAACTCGAAGCAAGTCGGATTGTCCTGCATAGCGGTAACGGTGCGGAAACTGACCTGTTCAAGCTACAGGAATCCTGGCTCAGAGGAAATATTGAATTCTGGCAACAGGAGATCCATCGTTGGGCCGATGTTGGCATAGTGATCGTACTGGAGAACGACCTAGATAGGGTACCTGATTTGATGGTCAAACTTGTAAACGAAGTAGACAACGCATCCCTGGGGCTTTGCATGGACATTGGGCATCAGCATGTATTTTCCGAACTGGATGCAGTTGAATGGGTACGAAGAATGGACAATCGGCTATTGCATATTCATCTGCACGACAATGATCGTACTGGTGAAAAACACTGGTCTCTCGAGCGCGGAACGATTGAATTCGAGCCCTTCTATAATGCAATACTTGAGCGTGTTCCGCAAGCAACTATTTCTCTGGAAGTGGAAAACAGAATGGAAGTGAAGATGGATGACCTCCGCAAGCTTGCTCCTTATTTCGCGTCGAAACACCACTTCACAGGAACATCATCTTAAATCGTCAAGGCGGCAGTATAGGGCAGAAATGATATCTTCCAAGGCAATCGACTTTCGAGTCATTCTTGAAGTCCCTCTTCGCCAGTTTGTCCTGTGGCTGGCGATGGTCCTGATTGTTACGTTCGTAGGCTATCCGGGAGTTGTATGTGTCACGCCGATGGCATGGCTGCTCGCCTTGCGCGTGGGGAATATTTGCGTAGCGCGTTCAAGAAGCGAAGGTTCCTCCCGGCGATTAATGGAAGCCGCCCTCGCCGGTGGATTTCTTGGATTACTTCAAGGGATATTGTTTCTGGTCGTCCTCCCGTTGATGGGACCCATCCAACACGACGAAATCACGAAGACCATCATACTGACTTCGACTTTGCTCATCCTCGGTATTTTCGCCGGAGCAGGACTTTCATTTTTTACGGCTTATTTCAGCGAGCGACGTCGTAATGCCTCTTGACGCAAAATCAATATTTCCTCAACCCGATCACCAACCGCGTCAATCCCAGCACGGTGAGCAACAATAACCCTACGGCAACCTCAAATGCCAGTCGATGAATACGGACATACAAGCTGATCAGCGCCAGCCCAACTCCGAGCACGGCGACGATGATTACGCGTTCCAGGTGCCGCCGCTCCATTCCGCGCGTGTCGTCCATGGGCGCGGCATAGCTTAATCTTCGTGCAAAATCCGAGAGGTCCCATCCGAGAAGGCCACCGACAGCGCCGAGCAGCAT
>JBGPNQ010000451.1:0-3937 GCA_041487615.1 Anaerolineae bacterium | reverse complement strand
CCGGTGTGGTCGCGCTCACGGTTGGCACAAGCGGTGTTGTTTTCGCGACTACCCCGTCTGCATTGATCGAACCAGATGGCCGGCTTCACGCCTTTTGCCATGCCGTCCCAAACATGTGGCATTTTATGGGCGTGATGCTTTCAGCAGCAGGAAGCTTACAGTGGTATCGCGATGCGCTTGCGCCAAATATGAGTTTTGATGATCTGCTAAAGGAAGCGGAAACGATTCCGGCAGGAAGCGCAGGACTGCAATTCCTTCCATACTTAAGCGGAGAACGCACGCCTCATCCGGATCCATTGGCGCGCGGCGCGTTCATCGGTTTAACTCTTCGCCACAGCCGCGCTCACATGACGCGCGCCCTGCTGGAAGGTGTTGCGTTTGGATTGAAAGATAGTTTCACATTGATTCAAAACGCAGGCCTGGGCGTGATTACACAAGTGCGTGCATCTGGAGGTGGAACAAAAGGCTCGCTCTGGCGACAAATCTTTGCTTCAGTATTGAACACAGAACTGGCCACAGTCAACACAACAGAAGGTGCGGCATATGGCGCAGCATTGCTGGCTGGTGTTGGCGCGGGAGTGTGGGCAGATGTTGCTTCCGCTTGCAGAGCCTCTGTCAAAATCACAGGAAGCACGTTGCCCGATTCTGCGCAAGTGGAAGCTTATCTTAAAGCATATCCCCTTTTTCGTGAACTGTACCCGGCTCTCAAGCCCAGTTTCGAAAAGATGAAAAATTAAAAGGCTGCCGGGTGTGGAGCTTTAACTGATGATTACGAAGACAATCATGCAATATGTTCCGGGTATCTTTCTCGAAAGATTGACTCGAGCGCTTTCTCCTGTTGCCTGGAGTAGGTGATCCAACCCATGCCAGACCTGCTTCTCGATCATCCCACTCCTAATTTCGAGGAATTGGTGCGCGTGCTAAAGGGAGAACAGCCGCCACGCCGCGTCCACCTCGTTGAAGTGGGCATCGACCCCGAAGTGCTCCAGACCATCCAGGAGGCTTGCCTTGGCGAACCCTGGGCATTGCCGCGCGGTGTCCATGTTTTGGAAAAACCCGATGAGCGCTACTACCGCCAACTGGTCAACCTCTACTACCGCCTTGGCTACGACTTTGTTCCCATCTGGCCATTCTGGGTGAATAACCCGGCCGGGAAAGTCCGCCGAGTTGTAGGCACAGCCGATGAGTCACGCGGGACCCGCGACTGGGTGGACGAGTCCGAGGCTTTGATCAAGTCCCGGGCGGACTTCGAGTCTTTCCCATGGCAAAAGATCTATGCCGCTTCGGAGACGTTCGAAATGGTCGCCCGTTGCCTTCCGGACGGGATGAAAATGACCATCATTGCCACACTCTTCGAGAATGTTTTCGAATATCTGCTCGGTTATGAAGGGCTCTTCTATCTTATGAGCGATGATCAGCAATTGGTGGAGGACGTCTTCAACCATTGGGGAAAGGTGGTCTACGATTACTATTCCTCCATGATCGGTCTCGAGGCAGTTGGTGGCATCTTCCATGTCGACGACATGGGATTCAAAACCGGGACGATGATTTCTCCCGCGGACCTGCGCCGCCTGCTCTTCCCCTGGCTGGCCAAGTATGCCGCCTTGGCCCACAAACACAACAAACCCTTCTTCCTCCACAGTTGCGGCAACCTATACAGGAAGTCGCCTTCAGTGATGGATGATCTGATCGAACTGGTTGAGATTGACGCCTTTCATTCCTTCCAGGATGTAATCGTTCCCGTGACCGAAGTCAAAGCGCGTTACGGGCAACGGGTCGCACTGCTGGGTGGCGCAGACATGGATAAACTTTCCACTCTAGCCGATGCCGACCTGCGAGTCTATTTACGAGGCATACTCGAAGCGTGCATGCCTGGCGGACGCTTCGCATTCGGTTCCGGCAATACCATCGCCAACTACGTACCCCTCCAGAATTACGCGACCTTGCTGGTGGAGGCGCGTCAATGGAAAGTGTAGATATCAACAACCCAGGAGATGAGAATGACTTATAACCTGGAAAAGTTAAGGCAATCCGTGATCGACGGAGATGCTGACAGTGCCCTGGAATTGACCCGGCAGTTGCTGGCAGAGCATGTGCCGCCCGATGTGCTCATCAATCAGGGTTTGATTACTGCCATGGCGGTGGTGGGAAAGTTGTTCGAAGAAGGCGAGATCTTCATTCCTGATATGCTCGTCGCGGCCCGCGCCATGCAGTGCTGCCTGGATATCCTGAAGCCCTTACTCTCGAAAACGGAAGTCAAGCCATTGGCCACTGTCGTGCTTGGGACGGTGAAGGGCGACCTTCATAACATTGGCAAGAATCTGGTTCGGATGATGCTCCAGGGCGCAGGGTTCGAAGTGGTCGACCTTGGGACGGATGTCGCTCCGGAAAAATTCATCCAGGCCATTCATGAGCACAACGCAGAGCTGGTGGGACTATCTGCCCTGTTGACAACCACCATGACTTCCATGCGGACGACCATTGAAGCTTTCGAAAAGTCTGGGCTGCGAGGTAGGGTTAAGATCATGGTAGGCGGGGCGCCGGTGACTGAATCCTTCGCCCGCCAGATCAAAGCCGACGGCTACGCCGCGGATGCCGGCGCGGCTGCCAACCTTGCGAAATCCCTGCTCAACTTGTGAGGAGAGAGATGATTGTGTGCAGTGGTCGGCTCGCCCCTCTCCATGCGCGCAACATAAGAAAGATCAGAGATTTAGAAACCAGGAGGAAGAATCATGGACCTAGGTTTGAACGGCAAGAATGCCCTTGTGACCGGAGGGGAGAGAGGCATTGGGAGAGATATCTGTCTTTCCCTTGCTCAAGAAGGGGCTAATATCGCGTATTGTGATATTACGATTGAGACCGGGAACGGATCAGCGCAGGAAGAGATCACGAAGTTTGGGCGAAAAAACTTTGCGATGGAAGTCGATGTATCTGACGAGGCTCAAGTAGTTAAGTTTGTTCAAGCAGCCATTCTTGCTTTAGGCAGCATTGATATTTTTGTGAGCAATGCAGGGATTATAGAATGGGAACCCATCACTAAGATCACTCTGGAATGCTGGAACAGGATTCTGGCGGTCAATTTGACAGGTGCGATGCTCTGCACTCGCGAAGTTGCCAGGCACATGGTAGAGAGAAGGAAAGGGGTGATACTGTTCACCTCTTCAACAATTCAATTTAACCCTGCATATAAGGAGGCCGCTTACAGGGTTAGCAAAACCGGCGTTCAAGTATTGGCTGAAACGGCAGCAATCGAGCTCGCTCCTTATGGAATTCGAGTCAATACAGTCTCTCCAGGACTGATCAACTCGCCGAATTGGGCGAAGGGTGTCTTGCAGCGGGCTGCAAATGATCCCAATACAGGAGAAGGATTCATGGGCAACATTCCACTGGGACGCCTTGGGCTCCCGGAGGATGTGGGTGCTGCCTACGCATTTCTTTCCTCCGATAAGGCATCCTTTGCGACAGGAGCGAACATCGTTCTGGATGGCGGGTTTACCCTGAGGCCTCTGGTTCTGGTTTCTCAAGATGAGATAAAAAATATGAACCTGTGAAGTCATCTCACAAAGTATTGATTGATTTTATTCCTTAAGAAATCAGCTGATTGGCGAAGCTCTTCCATCCCGTTCATCCCGTCCTCAATTGAAATCCATCCATCGAAACCTGCGCCTCTGAGAATCTGGAAGATGACATCATAATTATTCAAGCCGCGCCCGATGATGCCGTGCTGAATGGATTTAGCATAGCCATGCAGCGGGTCCATTTCTATTTTCCGCAGGTCCTCAAGACTTCCATTCATGAGATAACGGTCACTTGCATGCATGGTAACAACCCGGCTCTTGATTTTTTCCAGCAACTCTATTGGATCTTCTCCGGCCACAATTGTGTTCGATGGATCGAAATTGATACCAAAGGAAGGCGAGTCAATTTGTTCGATAAT
>JBGPNQ010000450.1:0-3954 GCA_041487615.1 Anaerolineae bacterium | reverse complement strand
GGAGGAAAATATGGAAATCAACGTTACCTTCCATCAAGGCAAAGAGCCGATTGCCATCATGCAATTGAAGGGCGATATCAACGCTTCGAATTTTGTCCAGGTATCCGATAAGGCGCAGGAGCTTTACATGAACCCCGCTCGCAACCTGATCATTGACCTGAGCGAAGTTCCCAACATCAGCAGTACGGGATTGGCAGCCATCCACAAGATCGCCCTGTTATATAGCGGCGTTCCACAACAAGTGGAGGAGAATGTCAACCCTGATTTCACCCATAGCAGCAACGCGCGCAAACACGTCAAACTTCTCAACCCACAGCCCGATGTGGAGAAGATCCTGGAGACTGCGGGTTTGAAGCTTTTCTTCAAGGTGTTCAAAGACCTTGATAGTGCCCTGGCATCCTTCTAAACATCAAAGAGGTTTCATGTATCGCAGAAATAGAGAACGTGGATATCGCCGCCACCGTCGCAATGACTATTACAGTCCAGGTAGAACAGTAACATCCCTGTTTCGCCGTCCCAGCACGCAGGTTGCTTTGCTGCTGGTCGTTGCATTGGTGATCTTCCTGATCCTGCAAATTGGAAACGGAAAAGGTGGTAACGCGTCGGCGGCCCTGCCGGGCGAAATCAGTGTCGGCGAGGCATACACAAAATATCAGAACGGCGCGTTCGTACTTGATGTCCGCACACAGGAGGAATGGAATGATTTTCACGCACCAAACACGACCCTCATTCCCCTCGATCAGCTTGGGGCGCGCCTAAGCGAAGTACCAAAAGATAAGGAGATCGTCGTCGTCTGTCGTTCCGGAAACCGTTCGCAGGAAGGGCGCGATATCCTGCTCAATGCGGGATTCACCCGGGTCACCAGCATGCAGGGTGGATTGAACGAATGGCGCGCCAGCGGCTATCCCATTGAACCTTAAGGTGGTAACGACTTAAGTCGTTCAGCTAAAAAGCGACTGACCCCAAAGGGGCGCTTCGCAGAGTTGCTACTACGATAATTTCTGGAGGAAAAAATGAGTTCCCAAACCGATGACCTGGTCGCCATGCGCGATATTGAAAGCCTGTATGAACTGATGACAGAAGATGATGAATGGTTGACCCAGTTTGACGCTGCCGAGGGACTCATCAAGCTGGGGGACCGCCGAGCGTATGAATTCATCATGACAGCCAAGCTGAGCGATGACGAAGAGATTCTCGAGGCTGCCCAGGAGATCATCGATTCGCCCGAGTTCACCCGCATGAAGGCCGAGATCGAAGCGGAGCAGAAACGTAAACACGCCGAAAACATTCAATCCGCCAGGAAACGCTTGCAAAGTGGCGGTAAGGTTTTCCGTTATAAGATGGTCTACCTGCCAGTAGACGCACTGATGGAGGACGATCCACTCAGTGAAGGCTTCGATGTCCCTGCACTTGAAGAACACGGACTGACCGGCTGGGAAATCATCAACATCATTCCCAGCCGTGGGGCGAGGCTGGTCGGCAGCATGGAGGGCATTTTTACGGGTGCGTACTTCCTGCTCAAGAAGGAATTCCTTCAGAGTGAGGCGAATGATTTGGAAAAAGAATAGGAGATTTAAATGTGCGTATTTTGTGCAGCCATCCCTGCCACAGCTGCGGTGGGAGCCAAGCTCAATGCCGATCAACTTCATAAGCCGGACGAAGAACGTAAACCCGTCTCAAAGATAATGGGCATTGTCATCGCGCTGCTGGTTGCATCCTCCGTTATTTATCACACATTGACCTGGCGAAGTTAAATAAGCCATGTCACTCTCCCGAAGGGCACCGGGGCGTTGTGAGTGAGCAATAGCGAACGACACCTGCCCCAGGTGCAGGTGCCCGGGCAGAGTTTCATTGCCTCCTGTTTGAGATTATTCGCTACACTCAGGATGACACAATTCAGCCTTGATTGACAAAGTGGGGGATTTCCTATATCATTGAAAATGAAAACGATTATCAATATCAGGAAGTAAACATGAATGAACATCCCTGGCTGATCCAATTGAATGAACAGGGCTACCGCCTCACCGATGCGCGACGCGCTGTCGTTGAGATCATGGCACACAGTACTCACGCCATCACCCCCATCGAGGTCTACGATGAGGCGCGCGATGCTCATCCCGCGCTTGGGCTGGTAACTGTCTATCGCACCCTGGAAGCGCTCGAAGGACAGGGATTGGTCCAACGTGTCCACCAGCCACAGGGATGTCAGGCGTTCATTACTGCGCCCGCAGGTCACCAGCATCTGCTTTTATGCAGGCAATGCGGCGAAACTGCCACCTTCGAAGGCGATGATCTCGAAACCCTTATCAAGTCCATCGCCCGCAAAACGGGATACCAGATCACCGAGCACTGGCTGCAGCTTTTTGGACTTTGTCCGGACTGCAAAAAAGCACAGGCATGATTCGTCGACTTCTGGTTTTTGTGGCGCTTGCAATCCTCATTGCTTCCTGTGACGGAGTACCTACATCCGACTCAGGGACAATTGTCCCCGTCATTTTGACGTCCACCACCATCCTGGCGGACATCACGCGCAACATCAGCGGTGACCGATTGCAGGTGGAAGCGCTTCTGCCGATTGGCGCGGACCCGCATTCATACCAACCCACTCCAAAGGATGTGGCGAAAATGTCGGAGACCAATTTCGTTATTATCAATGGAGCCAACTACGAGAGTTTTCTGCAGCCGTTATTTGTAAATGCGGGCGGGGAGAAAATGCTGGTCGAAGCCTCAGCCGGCATCCATCCAAGAACTGATGCAGAGCATGGTGTTGATCCGCACATGTGGCTTGATCCAAACCTTGTCATCAACTATGTCCAAAATATCCGTGACGCGCTCGTTGATATGGATCCGGATGGAGAAGCAACATACAAATCCAATGCGGACACATATATTGTTGAATTGAAAAATCTCGATGCATGGATCGTCGAGCGGGTACATCAAATCCCTGCGGGGAAACGTTTGCTCGTGACCAACCATGAAGCGTTTGGATATTTTGCAGAACGTTATGGTTTTACGGTGGTGGGCACGGTGATCGAAAGCTTCAGTTCAGACGCGTCACCTTCTGCCCGGCAACTCGCCGCGCTCATTGACCAGATCAAATCGAGCGGCGCTCCTGCCATCTTTTTGGATGCATCCGATAACACGGCGCTCGCCCAGCAAATCGCTGCAGAGACAGATGTAAAAGTAGTCACCGATCTTCATCTTGAATCATTGACAAATGGCGCGCCGGCCGGGACGTATATTGATATGATGAAATACAATGTTACCCAAATTGTGAACGCGTTAAAATAATTTTATGAAGGGAACGGCAACTGCCGTTCCCCACGGAATGCCATGTACCCTCACGATCATCACAAACACGAACAACCCATTCTCGATGTGCAGCACATCACGGTCCGCTATAACGGACGTGTTGCGGTCGAGGATATTACTTTTCATCTTCATGAAGGCGAACGTACCGCCGTCGTTGGACCGAACGGTGCGGGCAAAAGCACATTGTTCAAGGTTATTTCCGGCGTGCTGCCGCCGACATCGGGGGAAGTGAACATCTTTGGCTCACGCCCGCGTGGACATGTTTGTATTGCCTATATCCCCCAGCGCAGCCAGGTGGATTGGAATTTCCCTGTCAATATCGCCGATGTAGTGATGATGGGACGTTCCGCAAAATTGGGTCCGCTGAATTGGCCGCACAAGAAAGACTGGGAACATGTCCAGCGCGCATTGGAAACTGTTGAGCTTTCAAATCTTGCCTCACGCCAGATCGGCCAGCTCTCTGGTGGGCAGCAACAACGCATGTTTATCGCCCGTGCCCTTGCACAGGAAGCTGAACTGATGTTGATGGATGAACCGCTTACAGGACTCGACACTCCCTCCCAGGAGGGTTTGCTCAATTTGCTCGATACACTCCAGAATCAAAAAGTGACCGTCATGGTTGCTACACATGATCTCGATCAG
>JBGPNQ010000449.1:0-3954 GCA_041487615.1 Anaerolineae bacterium | reverse complement strand
TTATCCTGCCAGCCATTACGCGTTGTATTTCTGGGGCCATGGTTGGAACTGGCATCCCGGTTACGTGATGCTCGATGACACCAGTGCCGATACACTGGACTATGATGAAACCAGGACAGCGATACCATCGCTTGGATTCATCGACGTTGTCGGTTATGACGGTTGTAACATGGCTTCAATTGAGATTTTTAATCTTTGGCATGGACATGCGACCGCCGTTTCCAGTTCGCAGGAATATGTGGGTTGGGATGGAATCGAATATGATCTGGTGCTTGCTCAGTTGGCAGCCAATCCAAATTTGACCGCCGATCAGGTTGCCATTGCTACAAGTCAAAGCGCCATCAGTGATAAGACCTGGTCCGCTGTAGCGGTGGACAGTCGCTTCAATGCACTCGTCACCGCGGTCAATGACTGGTCGGTGGCGTTGAACAATGGTCTCCCGGCGAACCGCAAGAAATATGACCAGGCCTTCGGTGCTACTCGTTCCTTCTGGCAGGCGCCGATGGACAAGGATCTATATGACATGGCATACGAGATGAAAAATAGGGTGACTGATACCAATATCAAGAACAAAAGCCAGGCGGTGATGAACGCGGTCAGTGCGGTGGTTCTTCATGAACGTCACGTCAATGCCTATTCGGATGCGCATGGTATCACGATCTATCACATCTCCACTGCGGCCGGGAAGGATTCGAATTACACGTACTACCGCTCAACAGTGGATTTTGCATTACAGACAGGCTGGGATGAGTTTTTGAACGCCTATGCCAAATAGGAACAGATAATCAGACCTCCGGGCTGCAAGCTCGGAGGTCTGTTTTGAAATTGGAATCACTTTCTTCCCTTGTACCTGGACCGAGAACGCCGATGTAACTTTTTCATCTTTGAAATTGTTTTTTTATTATGCTACACTGCTTGCAGGCGAAAAAACATTAAACCAGAAGCTTATTTATCACACGCTTATCCTTTTTCAAATAGGTTCAACGTATCCAAATCCGCATAGGAGGAGCCATGCCCAGGTCTTTACCTGTTTTTCTTGAGTTCACACTGGTGATTGTTTTACTGATCCCATCGAAGGGAGTTGCATATGCTGCACCGCCAGCGCCGCACGCCAAATGGACAGTGATGGTGTATATCTCAGGGGATAATAATCTTGAACCTTCCGTGATCAGTGACATCGAAACAGAATTGGCACCCACCGGTTCCATAAAGGATGTGCAGGTGGTTACATTGGCAGATCGTGGTCCAGGTGCGAGCACGGGTCCGGATGACTGGAAGACCACTGAATTCTTTCACGTTACAACGGGCATGAAAGCTGTGCTCGCCAACGCGGATACGGATTGGGATTCCCAACATGCTGATGAACTCAATATGGGTGACAAACAAACCCTGATCGATTTCGTTACATGGACCAAAACCCATTATTCTGCCGACCATTACGCACTTTATTTCTGGGGGCATGGTTCGGGCTGGCGTCCGGGTGTTGTGATGCTCGACGATACAAATAATGATACGTTGGATTATCCGGAGGAAAAAGCGGCAATTGCCTCCCTGGGCTTCATTGATGTGGTTGGATATGACGGTTGCAATATGTCAAACATCGAGATCTTCAATCTCTGGCATGGACATGCCACAGCCGTGACGAGTTCAGAGGAATTTGTCGGATCAGAAGGGATTCAATATGATCTGGTACTGGCCCAATTGGCTGCCAACCCGAATATGTCCGCGGATCAAGTTGCGATTGCCACCAGTCAGAGTGCCAGTGCGGATAGAACCTGGTCTGCCGTTGCGGTGGATGGTCGTTTCAACGCGCTGCTCACCGCAGTTGATCAATGGTCAGTAGTATTGAAAAACGGCCTCGCCGCGAATCGCAAGAAATACGACCGCGCTTTTGGCGCGACTCGCTCCTTCTGGCAGCAGCCCACAGATAAGGATTTGTACGATATGGCCTATGAGATCAACCGCCTTGTCAGCGATCCAAACATCAAAACAAAGAGTCAAGCTGTGATGAATGCAGTGAATGCGGTGGTTTTACATGAGCGTCACGTCAATGCTTACAGAGATGCTCATGGTATGACGATCTATCACATCTCCAAAGCCAGCCAAAAGGATTCGGATTATGAATATTATCGAGCCAAAGTTGATTTCGCCCAGTTAACTGGATGGGATGAGTTCTTGGATGCGTATGCGAGCAAGTAAACCGGTAAACACTTAGAAAGGAAGAACTTCGAGCTAAAACTCGAAGTTCTTCTCTATTTTTTGGATTATTTGACCCGCGATTAAAAGATTAAATCACTCCCAATTTCTTCCCAACCTTTGCGAACGCTTCCAGACCTTTCCCCAGATCGTCATTGTCGTGCGCGGCGGAGATCATGACTCGGATACGCGCCTTTCCTTTTGGAACTGTGGGGAACCCGATGGACATGGCGAAGACGCCTTCGTCGAATAATTCGCGGCTGAATTGCTGAGCCAATGGCGCTTCACCCAGCATGACCGGGGTAATCGGGGTTTCGCTAACACCGGTGTCAAACCCAAACTTTTTCATTTCGACTTTGAAGTATTTTGCGTTTGCCCAGAGTTTATCCACCAGCTCGGTGGATTCTTCGAGGAGATCGACTGCTGCGAGACAAGCCGCCGCATCAGGTGCTGTCACTGCGGATGAGAACAGGAACGGTCGTCCACGTTGGCGCAGCCACTCGATGATGGTCTTGTCACCCGCGACGATTCCGCCTACGACGCCAAACGCCTTGGACATCGTGCCGACTTCGATATCCACTTTGACGTGCAAGCCGAAGTGATCTACAATGCCGCGTCCGCCTTTGCCGAGCACGCCTTCGCCATGCGCGTCATCCACCATGAAGAGGATGTCATATTTCTTCGCGACCTCATATAGGTCGGGGAGGGGGGCGATGTCACCGTCCATGCTGAAGACGCCGTCCGTGACGATCAGGGCGCGGCGGAAGTTGGAGGCATTCTCCTTGATCGCATCCTCCAAAGCGGATGCGTCGTTATGTTCGTAGGGGATGATTTTCCCGCCTGAGAGCCGACAGCCGTCGATAATGGAGGCGTGATTTAGCCGGTCAGAAAAGATCACATCCTCCTTTCCCACCAGCGCAGAGATGGCCCCCAGATTGGCCGCAAAGCCCGATTGGAAGGTGATGACATCCTCCGCGCCCTTGAATTTTGCAAGACGCTGCTCGAGCTGCACATGCAGGTCCGTCGTTCCCGCAATGGACCGCACCGCAGCGGGACCGACGCCATATTTCTTTGTCGCTTCCTTTGCGGCGTCGACGATCTTCGGATGGTTCGCCAGCCCAAGATAGTTGTTCGAGCAAAAGTTGAGCACGTTTTTTCCATCTACCGTGATCCACGCTCCCTGCGCCGAGCCGATCGTGCGGATACGGTTGTACAAGCCTTGTTCCTTCAAGCCATCAATTTCCTGTGTGAGCCAATCGAGTTTAGACATGGAGACTCCTGAGTGTTGCTGTCATTGCGAGGAGGGCGAAGCCCGACGAAGCAATCTCGTGTTTCTTGAAAAACCGCATATTGTGTGATTAGTTGAGATTGCTTCGTCGCTTACTGTCGTTCGCTCCTCGCAATGACAGATTGTTTTCAATCATTATAGCCACCTTATAAAAAAGCGACTGTCACGATTTGTCCGTGACAGTTGCCATGTTTTGATTATTGAAAATCCTTTAGAGTCAGAGGTCTCGGTTGCTTTCCATCAATATCGGCGACGCCATACTCGAGCGCTTCCTGGGCGGCGACCAGAACCTTGCCACTCTTTTTCATGATGTGCGGGTCACGCGCTAGTGCCGCCACGACGCGGCCGATAAACTGCGGCGACTCGGAGTTGCTCATATCAAAATGTTTGGCATTCTTCATGATGCTCTCGGTCCGCACCAGGCCCGGATATAGTGAAACGACTACCACATTGAACTTTTTTAGTTCATG
>JBGPNQ010000448.1:0-3963 GCA_041487615.1 Anaerolineae bacterium | reverse complement strand
TGCCACGCTTGAACAAAGAGCAGCTTGCCGAACTGGAAGAACTTTACCAGAAAACAGACAAGCCACGCTACCGAACAAGAGCTCAGATGGTATTACTCTCGAGCGAAAAAGATCTCAAGGCCGAAGAAATTGCTCAAATTGTTCGTGAAAGTCACATCACCGTCCTTCGTTGGCTCAAACGCTACTTGGCAGAAGGGATCGAAGGATTGAAGGATAATCCCCGGCCGGGTCGCAGCACAGTGGTGACAGAAGGCTATCGAAAACATCTGCTCGAAGTCGTGCGAAGAAGGCCCAGGGGCCTGGGACTGGAATACTCGATATGGACGCTGCAACGCCTGTCCGATTACCTGGCAGAAGAGACGGGTGTTCGGGTCTCCTCTGAGACGGTGCGGAGGGAATTGGCAAAAGAAGATATCGTGTTTAGCCGACCCCAGCACACGATCTCCAGTCCGGATCCAGAATATCAGGTCAAAAAAAGGCGATTGAAGACACCCGAGATGAGCTAAAAGCAGGCGATGTGTTCTATTATGCAGACGAATTCAATGTCAGCTGGCTTCCCACTCTGCGCAAGATGTGGAGCCCAAAGGGACAGCAGGTGATGATCCCAACGCCTGGACAACCGAAGGTTCATTATGGCCTGGGCGCTGTCAATTACCATACAGGTGAAACAGTGGTGATCATCCGACAGAGAAAACGTCGACTGGAAGTCGCTGAGTTGTTGCAAGCTCTGGTGGAAAAACATCCAACTGGCACGATTTATGTGGCCTGGGATAATGCCAGCACTCACCAAGACGATGAAGTCGAAGAGGTGCTCCGAGCTGCTGCAGGTCGTTTGGTCTTGCTTTACCCATTGCGAATTATTTGAGACTGTTAAGGTTCTGATTGAGGCTTCCTATGATTTCTTCCATCGTTACAACCAAACTCCAGATAGGGTCTTGTCCATCATCGGCGCTTTCTCATCATAACTTTCGGGTTTGTACTTAGTGCCACTCCAACGAACTAACGCATAAATCGTGTGAGATAGAAATGAGTAGATTCATGTTTTCGATTTCGCCATCGTAAATAGCGGTAGATTCGTTTACGACGAACAGAGCAATTTGGATCATCAGAGTTTTTGAGTGTGTAGGCATGCAGAGCAGTAAATTCAGATTCAATGGCATTTAGCCAAGAAGACTCGGTCGGCACATAGACGGCTTCCATATTGTGTCCCGGAAAGAAATCTTGTGCAGCACGGATATTGGCAGAGAGGTTGTCCATGACAACAAAGAGCCGAATTTGGATGGGGTAGCAGGTGCGCAATTTAGCAAAGCAAACTTGGATATCTTTGGCGGTTTTACGTTTGCGTACGAGGCCCACCAGACAGTCGGCATGAACATCAAAGAAACCGTGCAATTGTTCTGTGCCTTGCTTACGTGTGTAGGTAGCGCGATGCCGTTCTGGTTTACCTCTGCCTGCCCAACACATTCCGGGGATCGGTCGGAGTTCCAATGGACCCAACTGATCATAGCAAACCACTGCGCCATGCTTCGGACGTTGCGCATAAAGCGCCAAAACACGCTTTTTTTCGCTGCAAAATCCGGATCATGAGACTGCTTCCAGGTTTTGGTATGTTGCCAGGAAACTTTCCCGCGCTGTAACAAGCGCCGCAGCCACTCGGGACTGACTTTCGGAAAATTCTTACGTTTCACCAAATATTCCTGCAGCGTGTTTATGGACCAGTTCGTGAAAGGTAAACCAACATCTGTGGGTCGCTTTTGGGCAGTGAGTAGCAATATGGTCATTTGGCGTTTGCTGATTTGAGTTGGACGCCCCTCAGGATTGGAGCATCGCTGAAAACCACGAAAACCATGCTGGTTGAATTCTTTCACACAACGATATGCTGTTTCCGTTGCGCAACCCACTTGTCGTGCTGTGGCACGCACACTCTGTTGCTGATAGACGCCGGCAATCACGCGGTAACGCTGGGCAATCCAGACTGGTAATTTTCGATCATGGACTTTTGTGAAGAGCACCTTTTTCTCACCGCGCTGGAACCGTCTCAGCTTGATCCGTTTTGGCATCGTTATGCTCCTTCTTGGCGAGCATAACTAGTAGCACTTTTTGTCCTAGTTTGATAGTTGGAACGGCACTAGGAGATTTCTTTGGGAGAAACGCACCAGTCACAAGCAGCCAGATACAACTTGATTTTACACCGAGGTTATCGGTCTGAACTATTTACCCTTGATTTTCAAGTTTTGACAATTCAATGTAGCTTAATTCAAATTTGTCGCACGAGCATACCTATGATGCAGCCCGCCAAAAATTGCCTTCGAGATGATCCACCCGCTTGTCGGCTTTGACTTTGGCAGAGCATAGTAATCCCGGAAACACTGACTAATCCCCTGATGGGGTCGCTCTTGATTGTAGTCAGCCGTGTATTCTTGAACCAAACGTTGTAGATACTTCCCATTATCGATGAGCATGTGATCCAGGCATTCCCTGCGCAGACTGCCCATGAACCTTTCACACCCCCCATTGGCTTGCGGCACGCGATACGGCGTTTTCAGTTCCTGGATCCCAGAGTTGGCCGCCATAGCCGAAAAGTGCCCAGCATATTTGCGGTCACGGTCACGGATCAGATACCGCGGGCCTTTCTCCCACGGTGTGGCTTCGCGTACTTGTTGCGCTGTCCAATCATCGGTCGGGAAGTTGGTGACACCTGTATGCACGATCCGGCGCGTTTTTAGATCCATCACCACAAAGATATACCAAGGTCGAAACAACCAGTCATGCATCACAGTAAAATCGCAAGCCCACATGGCACCGGCTTGATTTTGCAGGAATGTTGCCCAGGTTTGGATCGAAACGTGCGATTTCCTGTCTTTTGGCATGTACTTCTGAATGGTTCGTTTACTCACCTCTATCCCCAACTTCAACAATTCACCCCGGATCCGCTCGGTTCCCCATAAGCGATTCTCCCTGACCAGCTTGTGGATCAGCTCGATCGTTTCTGCCGAAATCTTGGGCTTACCTTGCGGCTTCCGTCGCCAATTGAAGCGAAACAGTTCCCGATGCCAGCGCAGCAGAGTTTGGAGAATTTTGCGGAACTGTACTAGGCGACGTTGATCAACATCATCAGTTAATCTTTGGAGGCTGGTCCACCTTCCTCCAGGTAGATTTAATTCTGCATCACGTATCAATTTACGCAGACGAACCAGAAACGTAATTTGTTGTACTAGAGTTTGTTCATCATCTTTCGATGAAAGTAATCCCAAATTGCGTAAGTGATTCTTTAATAACCCATATGTTGTTTCAGCTAATGCCAGCCCGCCCTGAACACTATCTTCCAGTGAATCTTCGTGCTTCCTAACTTGTTCCAGCAATATTTGTTCATGAGAAGCAGTGAGCGGTACCAACATACTATCTTCAGATGCTGAATCATTGATATGCTGACTTGATTGAATCAAGAGATCCATAACAATCGAATCGACTTCGCCATCGCTTAATAGTGGCAAGATACCCGTGCGGGCGAACACTTCAACACACCAATCAGGGTCCAATCGGTTTGCCTGTGCGTACAGTTCGATATTGATACGGTTTTGGACCATTTTTTCCGATAGGAATGGCTCTACCGTAACTTGATTAAGTCGCTCATCCAACAAAGGGCTCGGTCTTCCCAACCAAAAAATATGAAGCCTGTGGGCTGCGCGTGTGATTGCCACAAAAAGCAACTTGACGGACAGGTCATCTGGGCCATAGTTGTGGCTATCAGCCACAATAGCAACATCAAATTCCAGACCTTTGGCTAAATAGGCGGGTAATATTGTTACCCCATTTTGAAATGATTTTTCACGAGAGTCTACTAAGTCAAAAGCTCTGAACTCGTATTTTTGGAAAAGGTCAGCGAGTTGTCTGCAGTCTTGAGCACTTTTACAAATGATGGCTATGGAGCGATATCCATCGCTTTGTCCGGCTTGTATCGCT
>JBGPNQ010000447.1:0-3973 GCA_041487615.1 Anaerolineae bacterium | reverse complement strand
GGACTGTTCCACGAATCCCAAAGCCCTGCGAAGGCAAACGGTTTACGGTCATTCATGTGAATAAAATACGGGGTTTTTGTTTTCGCACTTGAGCCGATTTTCCATTCATAAAACCCATCCGCGAGGATAAGACAACGTTTGTGCTTAAGGCTGCCGCGAAAAGATGGTTTCTCAGCAAGTGTTTCCGCGCGTGCGTTAATGAGGCGACTGCCAATCCCAGGGTCTTTGGCCCACATGGGGATCAACCCCCAAACGAAAAAATCGGCTTCGTTGCGGTCATTGTTCGGGATGGCGAGGACAGGTTGTGTCGGTGCGATGTTAAAGCGCGGCGCGAATTTTGTGGGGAATGTATAGTTTCCAAATGTCTCCTGCAATTCCGCGGGATCGACGGTTAAAGTAAATCGTCCACACATGGTTACTCCTTATTTGGTTGCTCTTGAATACACTTAAGGTTTCTGGGCGGGTAGGGCAAAGTAGAAGGTTGCTCCTTGGCCCGGCTCTGACTCGACCCAGATACGTCCTCCGTGGATTTCAACAATCCGCTTTACGAGTGTCAGCCCGATGCCGGTGCCCTCAATATGTGGATTGAGTTTGTTGAACAAGCCAAAGATACGCTCGTGAAATTGTGGTTCTATTCCAATGCCATTATCGCACACAAACAGGATGGGGCGCCGATCCTCATCCTGTCCGGCCGCGCCGATCTCGATGCGCGCATCCGGTTTTCCACTTGAGAATTTTGCTGCATTCTCCAGCAGGTTTTGCATGATTTCCACTAATCGTACCTTGTCTCCATGGATAATGGGGAGATCCTCGGCAACGATCACCTTGATGTGATGCGCTTCCAAGGTACCTCGTACACGCTCCAAAGCCTCCCCGGCAATTTCTTCGAACGGAACATTTTCGGGCGTGTTCATCAGGCGCCCAACCCGCGAGAGTTCAAGCAGATCACTGAGCAGGTTTTCCATTTTTTGGGCGGCGCTCGAGATGCGGCTGGCGCTTGCCCTGACCTTTTCAGTATTGCCGGAAAGTGCATCCCTTTCCAGAAAGCCCAGAAAACCGGTAATTGTTACCAACGGAGATTTGAGATCATGGGATACCGTGTACGTGAATCGCTCGAGTTCAGCATTCTTGGCTTCGAGTTCATCGATGACCATTTTCTTACTTTGTAACTCGTTCTGCAGGGATGTGTTCAGTCGCGCATTTTCGATTGCAAGGCCCGCATAGCCGCCGAACAATCGCAAGGCTTCCAGGAGTTCGTTATCCATTCGGCGCTGTGACATAAGGTTATCGACACAGACGACAGCGATCGGTTTGTTTCCTGCCCATGCGGCAACCGCGGCATACTCCTTGACGCCATACATCTCATCATCTTCTGTAAACTCGTTTTCAACATCGTAGTTTTGCGTAAAATACAGCCCGTCAGGCTGTTCGAGCGCAAGGCCAAATATGGCAATTTCAGATATTGGAAACCATTGATCCCATTCCTCCACCATTTGCGCCTGTTTGTTTGTACCCAGCGTGCCATCAAAAGAATTGCGTTCATGGTTATAGAGAAAAATACCCACCCTGTCAAAACCAAGATCATCGTGGACGGCATGCCAGATTCTTTCCAGGGTTGTCCGCAGGTCGATTACTTCCGTAACGTATTTTCCGAGTCGAAGTACCTTTTCCAGCAGAACTCGTTGGCGCGCTTTTTGTTCCTCGGCCAGTTTTTGCTCGGTAATATCCTGAAACATGCCGATGGATCCATGTGACACTCCATGCTCATCCCTGAGTTCCACTGCCGCTTCAAACACCCAATGGATTTTCCCGTCGCGTGCCCGGATACAGTGCTCACATCTCCAGATCGGACGGTCACCAAGCCGCACATGTGCAATGGCTTCGTCCCAGGAATATCCCACCAGATCATCCAGGAGGAATCTTTCCACAGCAAGCGAATCCCACAACGGTTCGCTAAATTCCCGAGGCGTATAACCGGTAATTTCCTGAATGCCATCACCGATGAAATCGTAGACAAGTGTGCTGTTGTCACGATAGGTCTGGTGATACGGTACGGCACCTGCGACCTCAATTGCCTGCCGATAAATCGCCTCGGAATGGCGGAGTGCCTCTTCAGCCTGCTTTTGCCTGGTAATGTCCTGTACTGCGCCAACGATTCCTACCAGTCTGCTTTGTACATCGTTCCAAACCGGATGTGCATATACGCGCGCCCAGCGCAAATCTCCATTCCTGCTATACGTTCTTACTTCGGATATGACTTTATCGTTGGATAGAAGTATCTTCATCGCCCGTTCATCTTCGTCAATGTCATCAGGATATAGGTGGGCGCGCCAGCCTCCATTTGCCACATATTCGTCATACGTGGATCCAGTGATATTTTCAAACGCGCCGGCGACCCAATTCAAGCGCATCTTGCCTTGCGGATCCAACTCGGTTGAAAACGTGTAATCTGAACTGACCCGTGAGATCAGGCGGTAACGTTCCTCGCTGGCACGGGCGCGTGCGAGGGAACTTCTTACAATTCTTGACGCCAAATATTGAAGCACTGCACCAACGGGGAAAAGCACAAGACTGATGGTCCATGTGGTAAAGGCGGAACTCTCAAAGCCAGGATTGAGCAACCCCTGAAGCGGCTCATGTACCATCAACCAGCCGGAGACAAGGGAGAGAAATGTAAAAATAAGAGCACCGTTTCTACCCAGGAGCATACCGGCAACGGCAATCACCAATCCATAGCCCAATAAGTATGCCGGCCCCTGCACACCACTTCCTGTAACGGCGGTCACCGTGAAGAACAGCCAGAATGCGCTGACTTGAACAATCGATGCCGATCGTATAAGGCCACGCCGCAGCATTATCAGAAGTACGATATTGGTAGATTCTCCGAACCCGGCCTGAATCAATGCCCTGGTTGGGTACGCTGTGCCTTTCAGAAAAATAAAGAGAAGATAGGGGATCGGCACACAGACCAGCGTCCATAGAATGACATGCAACAAGTATGCCTGTTCTGTTTTGACTTCGTCTTCGAAGCGAGGTGGGGTGAGAATTTTCTGCAACCAGATCATTTCTTTTTTAACTTTCGATAATCCCCATCCCGCATCGTAATGCCGATGGCATCCAGATGCTCGAGCAAGGCTTGTGCGTACTTGCGGCTCGTGTTCAACAGATCGCGTACCTCCGCCAGAGTGAGCTTTTCATTTCGAAGCAGCATTTCGTGTATCTTTGTCACCGCCAAATCATAATCCTGTTTGCGGAAAATAACATCTACTGCAACGAGAATGAACTGTCCCAGCTCGATCAAGGCAGTCAGGACATCCTCGCCAACCTCGGCCTGACATTCCTTGACGCTCGGTGGGCTAAATGGATTCTGTTCGAATCTATTCATCAACATCTCGATCCTGGTTTGTTCCTGCTGATTGAAGGCGACTTCATGCCCGGGCATGGCCAGGAAATTCCCCAGTTCAAGCAATGAGCGACGAGTGACGAGTAACGAAAGCAGCGCATTGAAAACGCGCGGCGATCGTTTGAGTCTGCTTTTCAGTTCTTCGCGCGGTATGCCGCGTCGCAGGGGATAACTTTTATGATACGACCGAATAGTATGCAAAGCTTTTTCCTGCAATCCAATCCAATGGGGGCGCGCAATGACAAGCAAATCGCTGGTAATATAGGGTGTACCCTCTTCAAGGGTCAGCAGAGAATCGGTGCCTAGCAATTCCATCAGGGCTGATTCAGCACTGGATGCTTCCAACCGCGAACGATTTACGATTTCTCTTATCGGCGCAGCATTCAATGCCATCGCAGCCTCGAACAAAATCTCTGAGGGTGTTCCCTTTAACAAGGACTCCAGTGACATCAGAACTTCCTCATCGAACCTCTTGTGTCGTCCCCTGGGTTGGTGATCAACGATGACTCCGCCACCCAGTGTCTCGCCCGGAGAGGGGCGGCGCAGGATATATCGGTCGCCGCGAACTGC
>JBGPNQ010000446.1:0-3973 GCA_041487615.1 Anaerolineae bacterium | reverse complement strand
CCAGCGTGAAAGAGCGTAGGGAAGTCCCTTTTGGATGATGGCGCGCAAATCTTCCAGCGCCATCTCGCGCTGCGCACCGTTATTTCGTAAATCTGAAAGCCAGGCTTCATTGGTTCTTGTGGGCATGGTAAATGAATTATAAGACATAAACTTTGTAAGCGTCCTGCCAAGGTTGTTTCGAGCAGGAATTGAACAAACTCTGCGCCACTTTGTAAGTTGTCCGAATGCTATAGACTAAATCTACCAAACCGCCCATACCCGCGGCGGTTTTGTTCGCGTCGCATGTGACAATTGAAGCAGACAACCTCCGTTTTTTGTATTTCAATTGCGATGGTTTTGACCGAGAAACCGTCTTTAACCATATCGGAAATGTTCCCCTTTTTTTCTCCATCGACATGATCAAATGTTAAGACCTCAACGTCACTTTCTCCACAGTCAATGCACGATCTATTAGAAAGATATTCGAAGATGAACTGCCTGGCTCTTTGTTGTGCCATTTGATTTCCGAGTTTGCTCATTTCTGTCTCTTTCTCTCCCGCCTCATATGGCAGTTGAAGCAAACAATCTCGGTCTTTTCCAATTCGCTTTTGATTGTTTCGATGTTATAGCCTCTGCTTACCATGTTGGCAATGTTATATGTCTTTTCTCCTCTGATATGATCGAATGTCAAAACGGAAATATCTGACTCACCGCAGTCCGCGCAATACTTATTAGACAAATATTCCCGAATGAAGAAAGCGGCACGCATTTGCGATCTCTGCGTGGATTGGCGATTGATCGCTAAAACACTTTCTTTGTTGTTTGCGTATCGATCTCGTCCCTGTTGCTGTTGACAGTCACGGCAAACAGATTGAAGCAGACCTCTTTTTTCATCTCTGAGGTTAAACTCTGACTCATTCTTCCACCCGCAGCGAGTACATTTTCTTAAGCCATATTTTTTCCTTGACAGTACGCTTCCCACACCAACTTTGCAGTGTAGACCCAAACCGGGTTTTAAAATCACAACCCCCTATTTCATAGGGGGAATTTGATCTTAGGCGCAATTGCCCTGACTTGTGGTCTTGGCGGGACTCGAACCTGCGACCTCACCGATGTGAACGGTGCGTTCTAACCAACTGAACTACAAGACCGGAGTGACGCAGATTATAGTATAGGCAATCTGCTTTTGCAAGTAGGGATGGACAGCTGTCCATCCCTACTTGGTTATTCATTACGGCGGTGGCAGCACATCCCACGGATTCACATAGGAGGAAATCGCTCTGATCTCAAAATGCAAATGGGGTCCACTCGAGTGACCCGTGGAGCCGATCGCGCCGATCACCTCGCCCTGTCCCACGCTTTGACCACAGCCCACATTGATCGCGCTTAGGTGCCCGTAAAGAGACTGGAAATTATTTCCATGATCGATCATGATCATGTTTCCATAACCGTAATTGTTCCAGCCTGCGTATACCACCACGCCGGCGTCCGTTGCGTAGACAGCTTCCCCAGAATTGCCGGCGATGTCAATGCCCCAGTGATTGGCGCTTGGAGTATAGTCAAATCCCGAAAGATAATGCTTGTTGGATGGCCAGATGAATGCTCCGTACCCGATGGCGCCGCCACTGACAGGGTCACATGCTCCGGGACCAAGAACGCGCGCGGATGCGGGGTTCTCACGTGTCACACCTAAAGGTGCGCTCCATGAAACAAATTCGCGCCTCCCATTCGGAATGACAAGCCATGTTCCCGCGGCGATATTTGGATTTGTCAGGTCGCCAATCGTTGCAGGATCAAGGTTATTGGCTGGAAAATTAATAATATCTTCCGGCTTCACCCCATAATAATTTGACACACCGGTTAAGCCTTCACCCTGCTGCCATTCGTGATAGGTTCCGTTCACAGGGAGAATATTCAACACCTGTCCGGGTTGCAGCGCGTGAGGGTCATCCAGCAATACATAATAATTTCCCCACAGAACCGTTTCGGGTTTGAGTCCAAATTTTTCGGAGATCCCAAATATCGTATCGCCTTCGACGACCGTATATTTTTCCACTTTCTCTCTGGGGCGGGATGGTATGGTCGTGTGGACCTGGGCTAAACGCGGGATGCCGCCAAACGCTTCCATGCTGACCGGCTGGATGTCTGCGCTTCCTTCCACGGGGAAGGTTGGTACCGTTTCGGACGAGCTGACTGGCGCTTCGGCCGACGCGATTCCCTGCACATAGAAAATTCTCAACAACCAGATAACCCCTGCAAGCAGCGCGATGGACAATACGGTCGTTCCCGTGCGCAACATGGATTCCCCCAGGCCGATTCCGATCAGCATATCCACCAATCGCCTGAAGATGCCAGGGGATGAATTGTCCTTTTTTGACGGGAGTCTGTTGTTATCCATGTTAAATTACATGCTCCAAGCGAGACATCATATCACAAGCGCCAGCCCAGATTTCCCGACGCTTATCTGACGTTAAGCCGATGATTCGACACTGTTCCTCAAGAGGATGCGTATGAGAACGATTCCCAGCAGGCATATTGTCCCGGAAATGATGGCCGCGATGGGAACCTTCCACCTTTGTGCGATCCAGCCGATGACAATGCTTCCAAAAGGCGCGACTCCCTGCAACGCCCAGAAGTAGATGCTAAACACGCGGCCGCGTAAATTGTCCGGAACCTCCGTCTGGACCAGCGTATTCATCATTACCAACTGGGTAACCGTCCCCCAGCCGATAAATACGAGCAGGATGAAGGCAAGCTTGATTCCAGTGGTAAAGCCGAGGGCAATGATGGGGATAACAAACGAAATCTGTCCGAGCATCAGCATCTTCTGCTTATTCGATGAAATGATGGTTGCTGCAAGAAATGCTGCAATCAGCGCGCCCACACCCTGTGCCGCGTATAGATCGCTCGTACGCGTTGCCACCATCGCTTCGGTGTCGGCGAGCGTTTTCAATACATCACGCGCCAGCGCAGGGATCTGTTGTATGAGTGGAATGCCGAAGAATCCCACCAACGCGGCCATTAAGATCACGGACATCACAACAGTATTGTTTCGAATATAGGCAAGTCCTTCCGTAAATTCGTCCCGCAGGTTTCGTTCGATACTTATCTCCCGCTCGACCTTGAATCTTGTTCGAGCGAGGAACAATCCTACGATGACAAATAGGAAGCTGAATCCGTTGGCCAGGAAGACCCCTGCCTCACTTCCCGTTGCGGAGATGATCCACGCGGCACACAACGGACCCAGCACACGCCCAACGTTGAAAGCAGTGGTCTGCAATGCGATGGCGCTGGGCAATGCCTCCCTGCCAGCCAGTTCGATCAACATTGCCTGACGGGCGGTCACTTCCACGGCGACCGCCGAACCGTAGAAAAACGCGAGCAGCACGATGTGCCACATCTGTATCCGGCCTGTATAGGCAAGGAAGGCCAATCCAAACGCCTGGACGGACATAAGGGACTGAAACAGGATCACGACTCTGCGCTTATCCCAGCGCTCGACCAGCACGCCCGCCGGCAGCGCAAATAATAATGTCGGCAGAGTGCTGGAGAAGCCGATAATTCCGAGGTCCAGAGGACGACCCGTCATCCGGTACGCCAAATATGGCAGCGCCGTGGACTGCATCCACGTGCCGATAACGGAGATCAATTGACCGAAGATGAAAATCAGGTAATCGCGGGATGCAAGCGCGGGATACCGACGCGCGATCAGACCATGCGTGCTATTTTCCATTCCACTATTTGACGGGCACGACCAGTTCGGGTATATCGTTCGATGGTTTATTCACCAGTGCGCTGACCGGGTATGCGCTCATCGCCTCAGCGGGATACGGCCGGATCAACGGTTTCAGGCCTTCGGGAGTCTGAGGCGATGCGTCCAGCCATTTGGCGTAATCGCGCGGATGGAGAATCGCAGGCATGCGGTTGTGGATGAGCGACATCAGTTCATTGGGTTCGGTGGTGATGATTGTGCAGCTTTTGACCTGGGCGCCGT
>JBGPNQ010000445.1:0-3996 GCA_041487615.1 Anaerolineae bacterium | reverse complement strand
GTCGTGCAGGGTGCGACCAATTTGGGCCTGGCCAACCCGCATTCCCAGACACAGGCGATGCCGATTTTTATGGATTATTTGAATAGATTGGCTTCCAAGGATCGCGTTGTGTTTTGTCTGGGGGAGGTAGATTGCGGGTTTGTCATCTGGTATCGGGCTGACAAACATGGGACTCCAGTTTGCGAGCAATTTGAGTTGTCATTGAATAATTATTTCGGGTTGATCGAGGCGTACCTGCAAAAGATTGCACCCGCTAACGTGATTATGTGCAGTGTACCCTTGCCCACGATACCGGATCACCAGCTGGTCAAGGGCGAGGTGGCCAACAAGCGACTTTCCATTAAAGCAACGCAGAAAGAACGAACAGCCTTGACCATCGATTACAACTGCAGATTGAATGATTTTTGCATAAAGCACAGTATCTACTATCTGGATCTGCAGCAGGAGACACTCGATGAGCATACCGGGGTTGTATCCAGCGCGTTTCTCAATGCCGATGCGCTGGATCACCACCTGGAACCGGAGAAGATGTCCCGTTTGATCACGGCCAAGTTGAACCAGATAGGCCTTAGTTAGGTTGGATATAGTGACTACCCAAATGAAAATACTGGTGACTGGTGGAGCGGGCTTCATCGGCTCGCATACGGTGGAACAGATGTTGGCCAAGGGTCATCAGGTCACCGTGCTGGACGATTTCTCTTCGGGTAAAAAAGAGAATCTACCTGTCGATCCGAACCTGGCTACCATCGAAGGCGATATCCGCGACAGGGACCTGCTCCGCTCAGCGGTGGATGACAAGGATGCGGTCCTGCATCTGGCAGCCCAGGTATCTGTTCCACTTTCCATGGACGATCCGGCAGCATCAGGCGAGCGCAATGTGATGGGGTTCATTAATGTGCTCGATTCGGCGTACAGGGCTGGCGTCAGGCGTTTTGTTTACGCTTCCAGTGCGGCCGTGTATGGTGTGCCACACACTTTGCCTTTGGATGAGGATTCTCCCGTCGATGCGATCTCTCCTTATGGGCTGGAAAAATCGATCGACGAACAATATGCGGAACTGTATCTCAAGCTCCATGGTTTCCCGGCGCTTGGCCTCCGCTACTTCAATGTGTACGGCCCACGACAGGATGCCGCTTCCCCATATGCGGGGGTGATCTCCAAGTTCGTCAGCGCATTGCAGGCAGGACGACCCCTGATCGTTCTGGGGGACGGCAACCAGACTCGTGACTTCATCTTCGTGGAAGACATCGCAAAGATCAACGCGCTGGCAGTGACGGGCTCGCAAGCCGGTATCTGCAACATAGCGTCGGGGAAAAGCGTCACGTTGCTTGAGATGGTGTCCGCGCTGGCGCAGGCATCCGGATGCGCGCCCCTGATCGAGTTCAAGCCTGCGGCGGTCGGGGATATACGGCATTCATCCGTGAACCAGCGGCGGCAACGCGAGTTGTTCGGAGAGATGGATGTGGTTCCTCTCGCCACCGGATTGCGCAAGTTGTGGGAAGCCCACAGGCGCCTGAGCGGCGCTGCAATATGAATCAGCAAGAATAAGCGATCATGGAAAACAGAGAAGCGCCCTTTGCCAGGCCGAAGATAGTTTGTTTGACGCCGGTCAAGAACGAATCGTGGATACTGGAAAAGTTCCTGATGGCGGCCAGCCTCTGGGCCGACCACATCATCGTCGCGGACCAGTTTTCGACCGACGACTCGCGCGAGATCGCGAAGAGATTCGAAAAAGTGATCCTGATCGAGAATCCGTCCGCCGAATTCAACGAGCCGGGAAGGCAAAAGCTTTTGATCGACGCCGCAAGAAGGATCGAGGGGCCGAAACTCTTGATTACGCTGGATGCCGATGAATTCCTTACCGCAAATTTCCATGTTAGCGCCGAGTGGGAGTTCATCATGCATGCACCGCCCGGAACCGTCATCAGGTTCAAGCTGGCGAACTTGAGGCCCGATCTTGCGAAGTACTGGCCGGAGGGATATTTCCCCTGGGGGTTCAAGGATGACGGCAGCGAGCACGTCGGCGCGGTCATTCATAGCACGCGCATCCCCATGCCGCAGGATTCCATGAAAATCGACCTTGAGGAGATCAAGGTACTGCATTACCAATATACCGATTGGGATCGCATGGCCAGCAAGCACAGGTGGTATCAATGTTGGGAGGTTCTGAATCGACCGGAGAGAAGTGCGTACGAAATTTATAGGCAATACCATCACATGTACGAAGTGAACGATTCAGAACTTTTGGAAGTTAGAGAGGAATGGTTTGATTATTATTTAACTAAAAATATTTCCGTTAAAAACATAAGGAAAGATGGAATCTATTGGTGGGATCGTGAAGTGTTAGGATATTTTCAGCGTTATGGCACTAAAGTGTTTAAGAAGCTTGATATTTGGGACGCAGACTGGAAAGTGATGGCTGATCATTTCAAGATCCAAGGTGTAGCAGCAAACAATGATCCGAGAAACTTCATTGATAAAATGATCCATCGCTGGCTGAAGTCTGAGACGTATAAGAGAACCAATATATTGAATAAAATTTTTCGGAGATTACTGAGACTTTCTCATTGGTAAAACCTCTTTGAATTTCCATTTTAAGGCATAAATACCACATAAGATCGGCGCAAATGTCACCCTGTATATCTATTATCACACCCGTATATAACGGCATCCGTTTCATTGCGCCCTGTATCGAGAACGTGATCGCGCAGGAATGCCCAGCCGTCGAACACATTATTGTTGATGGAGGATCGACCGATGGTTCGGTCGATGTAATTCGGAGCTATGCGGAAAAGTATCCCCATATACGTTGGATATCGGAGAAGGATAGGGGACAATCCGATGCACTGAACAAGTGCATCGCAATGTCGACGGGAAACATCCTTAGTTCGCTGAATGTGGATGATTATTATGAGCCGGGGACGCTCAATTTTGTCCTCGAAAAGTTTGTCACGTTGCCGGTGCCTTCTTTGCTGGTCGGCAACTGTACGGTATGGGACGATGATGGGAAAATTCTGTGGGTTAACAAACCTAAATGCCTCAAGCTGAAAAAGTTGCTCGTCGCAAATGAAAAACGTTATCCATTTCCTGTTAACCCATCGGCATATTTTTATCACAAATCATTGCACGACATCATTGGCATGTATGACCCCGAGATTCATTACGAGATGGATCTCGATTTTGTTATCAAGGCCATCAAGAACAGCCATGCCATATATGTGGATGTCGCATTGGGTAATTTCAGGTTTATTCGGGGAACAAAGACGTTTGATGATTTCAAAAATGGAAACGGGATGTCGAGGTACAAGACTTTTATAGACAAAAACCGGAAGCTGCTCAGTCCGGTGGATAGGTTGACAGTGTTGCTGGAAGTGTTTGCCTTTAATCTTGTCGATTTTGTTTCCGCGAGAAGATGAGGTCTGCATTGTCGATTACGGTACTTGATTGTTTTTTGGGGTAATGATGAAGCGAGCGCTTATTTGTGGAATCTCCGGTCAGGATGGACCTTATCTTGCGCAGTTGCTACTGTCTAAGGGATATGAGGTTTGGGGTACGTCACGGGACGCGCAGGTTTCGTCGTTCTCAAATCTCGATGCGCTTAGTATCCGTGCGGCGGTCAAGCTGGAGTCCATGGCGTTGAATGACTTTCGCAGTGTGCTTCAGTGCTTGATCAAAGTGCAGCCGGATGAGGTGTATAACCTTGCGGGACAAAGTTCTGTCGGCCTTTCGTTCCAGCAACCGGTTGAAACTTTGGAGAGCATCAGTGTCGGCACCATGAATCTTCTTGAGGCGATTCGTTTTATTGATAAGCGCATCAGGTTTTACAATGCCGGGTCGAGTGAATGTTTTGGCGATACCGGCGATATCCCAGCGGATGAGTTGACGCCCTTTCGGCCAAGAAGCCCCTACGCGGTGGCGAAGGCGGCGGCATTTTGGGAAGTTGCCAACTACCGCGAAGCATACGGGCTATATGCCAGCTCGGGGATTTTGTTCAAT
>JBGPNQ010000444.1:0-3997 GCA_041487615.1 Anaerolineae bacterium | reverse complement strand
TGTTTATGCGTCACGGTCTGCCCGGCGCTGACTAAAATCTCCGCGATCTTTCCCGCACGCGTTGAGCGGATGCTGTTCTTCATTTTCATTGCTTCGATGATGAGTACAACCCTGCCAATTTCGACATCATCGCCAACCTTTACAAAGATTTCGACGATGATTCCAGGTAGGGGCGCTGTGAGTTCATTTGCCAAGCCAACCTGACTTGTGGAAGGAGTCCCGGATGCCTCTTTGGTTGTTATATCCTTCGTCTCTCTAACAGACTCGGGCTTGTCTCCGTTTTCAGGGTGGACTTCGAAGCGTTCACCATCCACGCGTGTAATCACGGGTCGCGCGTGAATGTCTTCGATCTCCACTTCGTATGATTTATCTGCAATTTTGACGGTGTATTTCATCTTCTATCCGGCATTACGAGGCTTACGGACAATCGGTGTCCCTTTTTCAGATAACTGCCGCGTGCGCATCCCCAGTTGCCACGCCGACACGATCGCTGTTGGCGGCGTGGATAACGGATGGGCGTGGGTGATCTGATGATCTGCCAGAGCCATTGCGACCGCAGCGGCAGCTGCCTGAGCTTTGACATTGGTCGCGATAACGGGAGCAACTTCGGCCGAGTCCGACGCAGACACTTTTTTTGCTGCCATGCCTGTCAGCACAGCCATCATCCACCATAACAAGATGATCGCGCCGAAGACAAGTCCCATACCGAGGGCAGTGATTTCCAGTGCAATCAATAGGTTGCTCATACGGGAATATTTCCATGCTTGCGCGGAGGTGCAGGTGTGTACTTATCGCGCAGTGCAGATAGCGCGGCGATGATCTTCGGGCGCGACTCGCGCGGCTCAATGATGTCATCCACGTAGCCGGTGCCAGCCGCATAATAGGGATTGTTGAATCGTTCACGATATTCATTGGCGAGCTTCTTGCGTTCTGCCGATGGATCCGGTGAGCTGTCGATTTGTTTCTTGAACAGAATATTCGCAGCCCCTTCGGCGCCCAATACGGCGATCTCGGCAGAAGGCCACGCATAGGTGACATCGGTGCCCAGGTATTTGCTGGACATCACCACATAGGCGCCACCGTAGGCTTTGCGCGTAATGATGCAAATCTTCGGGACCGTCGCCTCTGAATATGCGTAGAGAAGCTTCGCGCCGTGACGAATAATGCCGCCATGTTCCTGCGCGATGCCAGGCAGGAAGCCCGGCGAATCAACGAATGTAACGAGCGGAATATTGAAGCAGTCGCACATGCGGACGAAGCGCGTCATCTTGTCGGCTGCGTCGATGTCGATGACGCCGGCCATGATGGCGGGTTCCTGTCCAACGATGCCAACACTATGTCCTCCGATGCGCGCAAACCCGACGATGGCGTTGCGCGCCCAACTCGGTTGGAATTCAAAGAACGTGCCCTTATCAATGATCCTTTCGATCACCTGATGCATGATATACGGCTCGGCAGGGTCGAGCGGGATCACGCTGTTCAACCAATCATCCATGCGCGACAAACTATCGCTCGGTTGTTCGTAAGGAGGATTCTCAACATTGTTCGAGGGGAGATAAGCGAGATAATTTCGCACCGTCTCCAGCGCTGCCTGTTCACTCTTCACGCTGACATGCGCAACGCCGCTGATGGACATGTGCACCTGCGCGCCTCCGAGCGACTCTGCGTCGATCACTTCACCTGTCACAGCTTTGATTACTTCGGGTCCGGTCAGGAACATGAACGAGGATTTCTCCACCATGATGACAAGGTCCTGCAGGGCAGGGGAATAGGCTGCGCCACCCGCGCAGGGTCCGAGCATTACCGCAATCTGTGGGATCACGCCTGAGTATTGAGCATTGCGTCTGAATATTTCTGCGTATCCGCCCATCGAGCGGACGCCTTCCTGAATACGCGCTCCACCCGAATCGATCAGCGAGATAAACGGCACACCATTACGCACCGCCAGATCCATGACGCGGCAAATCTTATGCGATTGCATTTCACTTAGTGTGCCACCATAAATTGTGAAGTCCTGTGAATAGAGATATACAGTCCGCCCGCTGATCTGTCCGTAGCCCGTGATTACGCCATCGCCATAATATTTTTCATTGAGCAAATTCATCTCGTCGCCCTGGTGGGTGATGAAAGGCTCGATCTCATTGAAGGTACCCGGATCGAGCAACAGCCTGACTCGTTCACGGGCCGTCAGCTTGCCCTTGGCTTTTTGTTTTTTGATTCGTTCTTCGCCGCCGCCTTCCAGCGCTTTTGCGCGCACGCGGCGGAGTTCGAGAATTCTTGGATCTTCCTGGGTCATACCTTTTCCTTTTTAGTGAAGTATTTCACAATTAAAAGTATAGCATTGGACACCCATCAAACCAGTGATGTAAGACATGGGCGAATGGGATGAAGCGCCTCATCTTTTGTGACGCTTCGCCTCATGCGCAGCCGAATACTGTTTCCGTTTTATGAATTTTTGCTTTCCTGTTGGAAATCCCGATCAATTTTTCTGACTCAAATCAATTCCGAATGGATGACATCATTCATATCCTGTCACTCCTGCGGGGTTTGAATATCACTGCAATCCGTTCTATGAAGATTGCATCCACTGGAGGTTATGATTCATGAAAAGATATTTCATAGCTGGATAAACAAAGATAGGCACAGCCTCGCTATGCCTATCTTCATCATTCATAATTCATCCTTTTAGAAGCACGATTTCCCTTTGTGGCTGGGTAAAATATTCCGCGCCATTTTCCGTGATAACCACATCCTCTTCCAAACCGAGATAGCCGTATTTGGCGACGGCGAGACCAGGCTCGATGGTGAAGACCTGTCCGGCTTCGAGCTTTTGATTCGGCGAATCGCCATACTTCTCCCACAACGGACCGAGCAACGCTCCACCGTCATGTGCCACGCGTCCGAGCTGGTGACCTAACGCATATGGATATTCTGGATAGCCCGAGTCAGTGACAATTTCGCGCGAGATCACGTCAATTGAATTGCCTGTTACACCGGCCTTCATGGCTTCGCGTGATTTTTCAATTGCGGTGCGAATCGTAATAAATCCGCGCTGGACCTCGATGGGTGCTGCTGTTTCACCCTGGCGTAAAACATAAGCTACGCGTTGAATATCGGAACAATATTCTTCATAGCGCACGCCAAAATCAAAGTGGAGCAAATGTCCGCGCTCGACTTTGATATCTGTCGGTCCATTATGCCCAACAGGAGAGTCCGGTCCACTGTTTACGGCGGGACAATTCTCTGCCGGCCAGGCGAGTCCGACGCTGTATTCATTAGCCAGTTTTTGCATGTACTCGCCGATTTCGATTTCGGTCATACCGACCTTGATGAAATCAAATGTCTTCTTGTAAATCTCATCAGTGATTTCAATTGCTTTACGGACGCGAGCTTGTTCCGCAGGGGTCTTCCGTCCGCGCAGGGCGGAGATGACAGGTTCGGCGCTGACAAGTTTCTCCACGTAAGGAGTCTTCGCCAGATATTCGCACAGGATCTCATACATGGCGTGAGTCAACCCGTCGGCATGGACATTGTTCTTCGAAGTGTTGACCGCGATCCGGTCCGGGTTGAGACGGCTGACCGTCTCGCGCAGGAGTTCGCGGATCGATTTGTCATATCCCAGAATTTTGTTGAAGACATCCAGGCGTTGAAGCGCATCCTTTTCAAGATTTCCTATGATGGCAATCTTTTCACCTTTACGCGTGAGGATCAATGCCGATGGCCAGGTGAGGTCATTCGCACCGATCAACAGGTCCAGCGCGGGATCTCGTACACCGCTTGTTTCACGGACGAACGTGAGCCACATGTCCGTTTGTTGCTCTTTGAGAATTTCGATCGCTTGATTGACTTTCTCCTGAATAAGGGTCATGAGGTCTCCTTAAGTGGGGCGGGATGCCAACCCATACGCATCAAGCTAAGGGGAAAGTAAGGTGCGCCAATTGAGAGTAGGCATTGGGTTGCTGCCGCCGTTTCTGCTTGAGCGAAAAGCGTTCGACGT
>JBGPNQ010000443.1:0-4018 GCA_041487615.1 Anaerolineae bacterium | reverse complement strand
CGTCCATTCCAGCGTTGATATTAAGCGCTCTATTCGTTGGCACATTGCTTACCAGCTTTGGCGTGTTGTTACAAGCCTTATATCTTGCCGGCGATATGGATTTCCTCCTTTCCACGCCCGTCCCAATTCGAGCCGTCTTCATCGCAAAGTTGCTCCAGGCGGTTCTGCCCAACTTTGCGCTCATCGCCCTATTCGGCATTCCCATCCTCTTTGGGCTGGGCTCCTCCAATCAGTATGCCGTTGCTTACTATCCTCTTGTGATCATCGTGATGGTTGCGCTGGCATTGGCCGCAGCCGGTCTTGCGTCCCTGGTCGTGATGCTGGTCGCACGTTTCATGTCACCGCGGAGGGCGGCAGAGATCCTGGCTTTTGCAGGTGCCATGTTTGGTTTTGCCTGCTCCCAGTTGGGAAATCTCGCCAACTCCTTTGGCAAACACATGAATATTTCGGGAACGCGACTGGCAGGCATTTTATTATTGGCAAATACACGCTGGCTGCCTTTGAATTGGGCAGGCCAGGGATTGGTCGCGCTGGGTCAAAGCCATTGGTTATCAGGCCTTTTACTGGTGACCGCGACTCTTGGCTTTGCATTCGGCACATTTTGGTTCGCTCTCATCACCGCGGAACGCTTGTATTACACTGGCTGGGCCGGAATGCAGATTGTCACCCGCAAGAAGATGCCTCGCCGTTCCCGACCCGTCAACGCCGCGACAATCAGTTTTGGACTCGGAGTTGCACGCCTCGTTCCCAGCCCCATACTGGGAATCATTCAAAAAGATTTCCTCACGCTGAGACGTGACCTGCGCAAGCTCTCCCAGTTGATTTCGCCGGTTATCCTCGGTGTAATATATACATTGACGCTATTCCGCACTGGTGGCCAATCACCTTTCGAGGGTCAGGCTTCGACCTGGTTGGTTGAGTCATTCCGTACAGCGCTGGCCTTCAGCAGTGTTGGAATGTCTCTTTTTGTCGGATGGATGCTTCTCTCTCGTCTCGCCGGAATGGGCTTCTCACAGGAAGGCCGGAATTACTGGATATTGAAAGTGTCTCCAGTCCCTGCCGGACAATTATTGATTGCAAAATTCCTGGTCGCGTATCTTCCCGCCTTGGGACTGGGTCTGGCCTTTCTGATTGTAATTTCCTTCGTTCGAGGGTTTTCCATCATTCAGTTCCTCTACGGTCTTGTTGCTCTCATCATGTGCCAGGCAGGGACGGCGGGCATCCTATTATCCTTTGGTGTAGTTGGAGCCAACTTTACCTGGGAAGATCCGCGCCGGATGAATGCCGGTGGATTGGGTTGTCTCGGGCAGATCATCACCATGCTTTATCTTCCGGTGTCATTTGGATTGTTCATCATCCCCCTGGGTCTTGCCGGCTTCTTCGATCTCCCCATCGGTTACGGCTATCTGTTTGGACTATTGATCGGTTCAGGGACGGCAGCGATTTGTGCTTTTGTTCCGCTACTGCTGGTACGCAGAAGAGTGGAACAACTTGGTGAAGAATAAGCAAAAGATTCGTAATACGTCTCAAAGTTATTAAAATATTGAAGGGGCTGCCGCGTCGAAACGGGAACAAGCCCTTCATCCATTCTTGAAGCGCTACTGTTTGGTACGTTATCAGATCCTTATTCCAAAATCCAGATCCAGGAATTTTTAAATTCACAGCTTCCCTCCCCGGATTGTTGAAGCCCGAGAAAGGCGAAGGAACCATCCATGCGCTGTTTGCTGTAATCGAAATATCTGCCCTGTCTCATGTTGTTGAGATAGAGATTAAATTGCTCATCCCGTGCAACCAAAACAAACTGGTTGGTCGCATCATTCCCCTGGTCGATCGCATCGGAATACTGGACACGGCTCGGGGAGTTCCTGAATTGTCCGAATTCGTGAAGCTCAATCGCCCAGGCGGGCAGACCGGAGAATCGCATAAACAGGAACTGGTATTGGCGGCCCTTTTCCAGGTTTGGTTGGGAGCGGAAAATGGCTCCGCATAAAAGCAGCCCTGTGGCATTCCAGGTCACATCCGATTTCAAAATAAAATTGCCAGCGGTAAGGTCCTTGTCAATCTCCATGAAATCAGAATCCGGACCTTTCAAGTTGATTGAGAACGGTTTTATCTGCTTCCAGGCCAAATGTCCCTGTTGATATAGGATATCTGTATCTCCCAGGAGGTTCTCCAATTCGTCCTGCACACTTCCGGCAGCTTCCGTCGCCTGGGATATGGCTGTCGCGGTCTTGTTGGGTGTGGGCGTTGGCACCAGTGTAGGTGTTTCAGTGGGAAGGGACGTAAACGTCGGTTGTGGAGTATGGCTGGGTACCGGCGTGGAAGTGGGCGCCGCCAACCCCGGCATATTCGAGCAGGAAGTGATTAGAAGGGCAAGCAAGGCAAGATATGGAAATCGTTTCATGGGAATTCCTCTCCTTGTTCAAACTTTCTCCGCAAACCTTCACGACCGGATCGTCATCCGGCTTCGGAGGGACCTTTACCATCTTACTGTTTATTAGGCGCGGACACAATTTACAAATGTCATCAATCAGCATGGTTAAAATTCGGCGAACGAATGATTTTTGTCCCACTCATGCCGATGGATTTGTCCTTGCTTCCGTACTATCCCTGGCGTCTGCCGATCATAGAATAAAAAAATGGAGGCGTCCTGCCTCCATCATCAAAGTTGATCCTTATTCTATGCGTTCACCACGGCCGCTTCGACAGATTGGATGGGCGGCAGGAAGTCTGCCATCATCTCCCACGAGTCGCCTGAGTCGCGGCTGTAGAACAATTGACCTGTGTTGGTTCCCACATAAATCCCTGCATCTTCAAAGGTATCCGTCCCCATTGCCTCGCGCAGCACAACCAGGTGCGCCTTTTCAGGAAGTCCCTTCGTCAGCCTTTGCCAGGAATCCCCTGCATCACGTGTTCTCCAGACCGAGAACTTCCCGTCCACGCTCATGCGATATTCATCGCTTTCCTCGAGGGCAATATAGGCCGTCCGTGGATCAGTAGGATGCACCGCGATCGGGAATCCAAAACGGCTGGGCAACCTTCCATCACCAATGTCGATCCAGTCCTCTCCGGCGTTATCGCTGCGATAAACACCGCAATGATTCTGTTGATAGATTAAGTTTGGATTCGAGGGATGCATCGCCATCTTATGTACGCACTGGCCGAACTCGGGAAATTTGTTTGGCATAAAATCAGCGCGAACATTCTTGTTGTAAGGTGCCCAGGTCTGTCCGCCATCGTCAGTGCGATAACAGCCCGCAGCAGAGACGGCAATATAGATGCGGTTCAGATTCGTTGGGTCCAGCAGAATGGTATGCAGGGTCAGTCCACCGGCACCAGGATTCCATTGTCCGCGTTGAGGATGATCGTAAAGAGCTTCATTCAAAGTCCAGGTTTCGCCGCGGTCGCGGGAAACAAAGAAACTTGCAGGTTGCGCTCCCGCATATAACACGTTGGGTTCGTCTGCGCGTCCCGGCTTGATATTCCAAACCTTGATCATTTTCTCAGGATTGTTCTTTATACTCTCGCCACCCTCGGAACGAAACGCTTCATCAACCGTACTTGCAGGTCTGCCGGATTGGGAGGGCCGCGTAAGGAGAGGTACCTGTTTGGCCTGTGTCCATGTCTTTCCGAGATCATCCGAATAATGGGTGGTTGGACCATAGACGAAGTGACTGGTGGCTGCATGCAGCCGCTGGTCGCGCGGATCCAATTGGATGTGCATCACGTTCCAGCTTTTGAATTGAATATCGTCCACCTGCCACTTCTTGCGCTTGGCGTCACTGCTATATATGAATCCGCCCTTTTGGGTTCCTACGAAGACCATTACCTTTTTACCCATAACAATCTCCTTTACTCTAAAACAGAAAAAATGTTCTAATTAATTCTACCATAAATATCCGATTTACCGTGATGGATTGGCTCGCTCTTACTCCCCCATTAGGGCAATCGCATTTGGATTTTTTATCCACTAATCTTCGCCAATCTTCACGAATTGGCAATCAGATTAGCGTGAATT
>JBGPNQ010000442.1:0-4022 GCA_041487615.1 Anaerolineae bacterium | reverse complement strand
TGGTGTTGCCGGCTCTTGTGAGGCGTACACCCGTCACTCTGGAGTTGGCGCTGTGCTCTCTGTTGTTCCTGGTTCCTCTCGGACTCGTGAGCGGAGTGATCGCAGGTTGGAGACGTTCCGGGGTTTTTGACAATGTGTTTAGAAGTGTTGCTTTTCTAGGAACCACCACACCTACTTTCATCCTGGCGTTGGTTTTGCTTTCCGTGTTCTACATCAATCTGCGCTGGTTTGCTCCTGAGCGGATCACTCTTGCCTATTCGTTTGAAATCTCGAAAGAAACATTTAGAACGTATACAGGCATGCTCACCATTGATAGTCTGTTGAACGGGCGCTTTGATATTTTCCAGGACGCATGGAAACATCTTGCAATGCCGGTATTTACCCTGAGTCTGTATCACTGGGCAACGCTGGCACGGATCACGCGTGCAGGCATTATCAATGAACGCAGCAAGGAATATATCCTTTCGGCGAGAGCCCGTGGACTGATCGAGCGGCGTGTGGTCTGGAAACATGCCTTTTGGAACATGATCTCTCCATCGCTGACCAGCATCGCGCTTTCTGCAACATCCATTATCACAGGTGTTTTCATAGTAGAGATCATCTACAGTTTTCACGGCGTCTCCTCTGTGATTATCGCAGCGATGAGCAACATCCCGGATGCGCCAGCAGCGTTAGGGTTTGCCATCTACAGCGTAATTGTGGTGCTGGTACTGATGTTCCTCCTCGATGTGCTGCAGGCAGCACTGGATCCTCGTGTTCGGGAGGGCGTCTTGAAATGACGAGTCCCTTCAAACGCTTCTTTTCCCGCTGGCAAAACTGGATTGGCTTTTTGCTTGTCCTGGTGTATGTGGGCACTGCGATTGCCGCGCCCTTTTTATCCCCCGATGACCCAAAGCAGCCCGGCCCTTTTATGCAGGTGGGCAAGAGGACGGAAACCGATCCTTTGCCGCCGAGTGATAAGGCAATCCTCGGGATGCTGCCTCGTGGTATCGATATCTATCATGCCCTGGTCTGGGGTTCACGCGATGCGCTTCAGTTTGGCTTGATCGTGGCGGTTAGTTCGTCCATATTTGGGATCTTATATGGTGCAGCAGCCGGAATAGCGGGTGCCGGTGTCAGTGCCTTGATGCTGAGAGTTGCCGATGCCTTTCTGGCGTTCCCGCCCATCGCGGGTTTCATTTTCCTCCAGCAGCTTTTTGCAACCACCGTAACTTCAATGGGCGGTATGTATTTCACCTCCGAATTTTATGGGCACGTTGTCGAGATCCGAGGACCGATGACGGCGATCCAGTTCCTTTTCGAGCACGTGAATTTTCTTATGCTCAGCTTGATCATTTTTTCATGGATGCCATACGCGCGCCTGGTAAATTCGATGGTCATTACCTTGAAGCAGACCGATTTTGTCCAGGCTGCGCGAGCCCTTGGCGCCAATCCATTCTGGATTATTCGCAAACATCTGATTCGGAATGCAACGGGTCCTGCCATGGTGCTGGCGGCCAGGGATGTGGGTGGCGTTGTCTTATTGCAGGCTACGCTGACATTTATTCAAGTCGGCGGTGAATCGGTCTGGGGCTCCATGCTGGCACAGGGACGCAACTGGGTCATCGGACCAGGCGGAAGTTTGTTTGGGCATTGGTGGGTGTTTCTTCCCGCAACACTTGCCATCATGCTGTTTGGGATCGCCTGGAACATCCTTGGCGATGGATTAAATGATTTATACTACCTGCGATGAATCTTGCTGATCATCTCGAATCTTTTCTGACGGCGGAATCGCTGGCGCTGATCCGTCTCATCAAGGCGGAAGCCGAGCGATTGGATTTTCCCCTCTATATGGTCGGCGGTTCCGTCCGGGACCTGCTGCTGGGCCGTCTCATCAATGACTTTGATCTCACCGTGGAAGGGGACGCGGCGCAACTGGCAGAATCCATTTTGAGAAAATACGCCGGGAAGGTTGTCTTCCATTCACGTTTTGGCACGGCCACATGGACACTGGATGAGACCACGTTCAGACGCCTGAATGTGCCAATGTTGGGAGCGTCCAGTTTCCCTCCGTTCCTGGACTTCATCTCCGCCCGTTCCGAAACCTATTCCAAGCCCGGCGCGCTGCCAACTGTAAAACGTTCCACCATTGACGATGATCTCCGCCGCCGCGATTTCACGATCAACGCGATGGCGCTCCGCCTCGATGGCAGGTTCTGGGGACAAGTACACGATCCACTAGGCGGTCAGGCAGACCTGGAAAATAGATCGATCCGTATTTTGCATTCGCGTTCATTTGTGGATGACCCCACACGCATGGTGCGTGCAATCCGGTATGCGGGGCGATACGGCTTCGAGATGGAGTCTGCAACGCTGGATCTGATTAACGACGAAGCACGAGATGTCCTTTCCCGTTTAAGCGGTGAACGTCTTCGCCACGAATTCGACCTGATCTATGAAGAAACCAACCCCTCCGCCATGTTGCATCGCGTGGCAGAATTGGATTTGCTCAGGCCTATCCATCCGTCCCTGCACCATGCCAACTTCCAATTGCCATTTCTCGATATTCTCGCTTCGGAGTATGGTGAATTTACGATTCCCGATATTATGACGTTCAAACGGAGTCTTGGATGGGTTTTATGGTTGATGCCATTATCGGTTTTTGACATCGATGTGATTTCCAAACGGCTCGACTTCCCCGCGCTGTTGGCAAGGTCCGCGCGTTCGGCTTCATCACTGCTGAATGAGCTGCCTGCCTCGGTCACCTGGAGTCCAAGTCAATGGACGTTTTATCTCGAAGAGTTACCTTCCATTGCTGTTTATGCCGTCTATCTCACGAGGAAGGAACCAGCCTTGCGGGGGTATCTAGTCAGTTGGCGAAACGTCAAACCCATGGTTACCGGCGATGACTTGAAACAGCGCGGCCTCGAACCGGGACCGCGCTATGCCGAAATCCTCCGTCAACTCCGCGCTGCCTGGTTGGATGGAGGGGTGAAGAATCATGATGAAGAAAGAATCCTTTTGGATACGTTAATTCAATGAACCTACGCCTTTCCTTTACTTTCACCCCTTCCTGCCTCCCCCAAATCCGCAGGATGATTTGGGATAATTATTCAAACTTTCCTATGTGGATTTGGGGGAGGTGCCTGTTAGGGCGGAGGGGGTCGGGATCAATATGAATCTCCAGCCTTATTTTACTTTCGCCCGCCAGCTTGCCTACCGCGCCGGTCGCATTACCCTCAGCCATTACAACAAAGGGATTCAGCATGATTTGAAGAGTGACGAGTCTCCTGTCACTGCGGCGGACCGGGCAACGGAGGAATTTATCCGCGGCGAGATCGAGAAGAGCTTTCCAACCCATGCGATTGTGGGAGAGGAGTTCGGCGAGAAGGCTGGCGAGGGCAATCCCTTCCGCTGGATCGTTGATCCCATCGATGGGACCAAATCCTTCATAAAAGGTGTGCCGTTCTATTCGGTGCTGAACGCATTGGAGATTGAAGGAGTCTCACGCGTCGGCGCGGTCTGTTTCCCTGCGCTGGATGAAATCCTATACGCCGCAGATGGACTCGGTTGCTGGTGGAATGGGAAACGTGCTCACGTTTCCGAAGTCAATGATCCAAAGCAGGCCGTCTTTTGCTATACAAGCTGGTCTGGTTTCCGCACCACAAAGAGATTGAAAATCTTCGAGCGCCTTCACAAGGAATTTTTCTACGGTCGAGGCTGGAGCGACGCGTACGGCTATCATATGGTGGCAACGGGACGCGCCGAGCTGATGCTTGACCCATCCATTATGATTTGGGATGTGGCTCCGTTTGCCCCGATCATGCGCGAGTCGGGCGGCTACTTTGGTTCGTGGAGCGGCAAAGAGGGTCACAGCCACGGAGAGGGATTGTGCTGTAATGCGGCGCTCAAGCGGAAAATCCTGAATTTGATACGGAGCGATTAGCGCGTCCTGCTATAATGGGGTGGGAATGCAAAAATGACAGATCAAAAGTCAATTCGGATCAAAGAAAGCGACCCGGCCCGTGATCGTATGCCGTATC
>JBGPNQ010000441.1:0-4026 GCA_041487615.1 Anaerolineae bacterium | reverse complement strand
GGAAGATGTGGACGACACTCTCGCCCGGGCAGAATGGAACTGGAAACCTGATTACGATGCCAACGCGTTCTTCGATGATTACTTCCTGCCCGAGATCCGTAAGAGGTATGGAAAATAAACATGTAGGGACGGGCAGCTGCCCGTCCCTACATGTTTTTACATACCTTCCTGATATAATTTTGCTCGATGAAAACACGGCTCCCATTCATTATTCCTCTGATATTTGTTCTTTTGTTATTCGTGGGGATTTCACTTCCCGTAGGGGCTGCCCCTCTCTCACAGGGATTTATCACCGCCACGCCCATGCCAGACGGACGTATTTTGTATTTTGTGCAGGAAGGCGATACCTGTTCGAGTGTCGCCCTGAAACATGGAATCGGTATGGCGCAACTGCGTTCGTTCAACACCCGCCTTGATGAGAATTGCACGCTTATTATCGGACAACAACTTGTCGTTGGGCTGGCTGTGATAAGCGGCCCCACAGCAGGACCTGCGCCCACGCTCCTCCCACCGACGATCACGCCCACGCCGGTCAGCGGCACGACTGAAGTCTGCGTTTTGCTCTTTGATGACTCGAATGGTGACGCATTGAGGCAGGAGACGGAACTTGGCATTGACGGTGGCGCAGTCAGTCTCACCAATTTGAACGGTTCGTACTCCCAGACTCAGAATACCAGTTCAGCCACTGACCCTGACACGGGCGAACCGATCCGTGCGTGTTTTTCGGACGTGCCGGCTGGTGAGTACAACGTTAGTGTGGCGGTGCCCGATACCTATAACGCAACCATGCTATTAAGTTACAAATTGACCGTGAAGGCAGGCGACCGCGCTTCCATTGACTTCGGTGCCCAGTCCAAGACACTGACGGTCAGTGAGCCTGCCGGGCAGCAGACAGACGGCCGCTCATCTGTGCTGGGACTTCTCGGAGTTCTTCTACTGCTCGGAGGCGCAGGACTTGGCTATTATGCCTATCGTTCCAGCCAGCCGAAGAGCAAATTAAAAGGAAGTCCCCTGACGAAGAGATGAGATAGAAAGAGTAAAAGGGTCATGGGGCAGGGGTTCAAAGAACCCTCCTCTTAACCCTATCCATTTTCCCCTTTCCTTTCACCCCATCGGATACTTCATCCTCTGTCCTCCGATCAAGTGGACATGCAGATGGAAGACCGTCTGCCCTCCATTCGCTCCCGTATTCGTGATCAATCGATATCCACCGTTCGCAACTCCTTCGTCGACCGCGAGTTTGCGCGCAACGGTGAAGATGTGTCCTATCAATTGTTCATCTTCAGGCGCCAGCATTCCCACCGAGTCGATGTGCTTGTTCGGTACGATCAAAATATGCGTCGGTGCAACGGGGCGGACATCCCGAAAGGCAGTCACCTGTTCATCGCGATAAACAATGGTCGCTTTGGCTTCATTGGAAACAATTTTGCAGAAAATACACGAGTCAGACATGTTATATCGAATCCTTGAGATGTGGGATGCAAGATAAACAAAATGGGATTTTAGCGTCATTTTTCCAATTTTATTCGACAATTACAGGTATGGAGAGAGGCTGCAACCCTGGAATCGAAACTCAGCTACGGAGTACACGGAGAACTTTGAGTTTTTCTCATGAAACTCCGTGAACTCTGTGGCTTATCAATAGGACATATGTATAGTATTAGAAATATCTCACCATGACAGGTCGTCTTTTCAAAAGGCGATATAATCTCGCGCGAAGGAAAAGCTTATGAACGAAACAGTATTAACCTGGATTGTATTTATCCTCGCATTTGGCGGCATGGTGTTGATCCATGAGTTTGGACATTTTATTGCAGCACGCCTGTGCGGGATCGAAGTGGAAGAATTCGGAATCGGACTTCCCACGCCGGGTGCGCTAAAGCTCTTTACATGGAGGGGAACCCGCTTTACGCTCAATTGGCTTCCGCTGGGTGGATTTGTCCGCCAAAAGGGTGAGAACGACCCGAATATTCCCGGTGGGTTGGCGGCAGCCAGTCCATGGAAGCGGCTGGTCGTCCTGTTTGCAGGACCGGTAATGAACCTGCTCACGGCCGTTCTTATTTATAGCATTATCTTTAGCCGTGTGGGTGTCCCGGATACGAACCGCGTACTGGTACTTTCCGTCACAACCAACAGTCCTGCTGCACAAGCCGGGCTGAAAGATGGAGACATCTTTGTTAGCGGCAATGGTCAGACCATTCACAACTATGACGAGTTACGAGCGATTGTGGATACCAATGTGGATAAACCGATCAACTTCCTTATGGAGCGTAACAGTCAGCAGGTGGAAGTAACCGCCACCCCGCGCATGAGCAATACTGAAAAGCGGGCACTCATTGGTGTCGGACTCGGTGCTCCGTTCAGGCAAACAGCTTCCTGGACAGAAACCATGGTCCTGGGCGTGAAATGGACGGGATACAGTGTCCGTGCGCTCATCTCCTTGCCCGCACAATTGATACGGGGTACGATCTCTCCCGAACAGGGGCGCATCATTGGTTTGAAAGGTATTTACGATGTGCTCGGGCAAAGCGTTTCACATGATGTGGAAGCGAGTAACAACTCAACGTCTGGTTCCGGTACACCTGTCGATCCACCTTATCGCACACTCGAATTGCTTGCATCACTTACGATCAGTCTGGGTGTGTTCAACCTCTTTCCGTTTCCCGCGCTGGATGGTGGGCGCATCATCTTCGTGCTGCCCGAGCTGATCTTCCGCCGCCGTGTATCGCCTCAAATTGAGAATCTGGTCCATGGTATGGGCATGGCCGTCCTGCTTCTTTTTATGCTCTACGTGAACGTCATGGACTTCATCAACCCGATTAACGTCACAATTCCTTAAATGAACATCGAACCTATTTCATTCCAAAAAGCATTGGATTCATTGCTGGAGGAACGCAAGGATTTTCCGCGCCGCTACCTTCAGGAGTTTTCGGATATCGGGACTCGCGAGTTGAAGACTCTTCTGGATGTCTGGCCCCGCGTCCCTCTCAGCCGAAAGTTGACTCTGCTCGAGGAGCTTTCCGTCCTGGCCGATAACGACACCCTCGTCTCTTTCGACGACTTCGCGCGTGCCTTCCTCACCGATCCCGATCCCCAGGTGCGGACGCGGGCCATCCGCCTGCTCGATGAATGTGAGTCCACCGATCTGATCCCTTCGTATCTGGATATGCTCAGGAACGATCCCGATATAAATGTCCGCGTGGAAGCGGCGCGGGTACTCAACCTATTTGTGGATCTCGGTGAATTGGAGGAGATTCCTGAAAGTATTTATCACCAAATTGAAGATGCATTGCTCGCCGCTGCAGCCGGTGAAGATAACGTGCGTATACGCCGCGCCGCGTTGGAATCACTTGGTTATTCGTCACGCGCCGAGATTGCCACATTGATCGAGTCATCGTTTCATCGTGAAGACCCGCACTGGCAGACCAGTGCCCTCATCGCGATGGGACGCTCGGCCGATGACCGTTGGGCCGACGAGGTGATGCGTTCGCTGGTGAACGAGGATGACCGTATCCGCAAGGCCGCGGTGCAGACAGCGGGCGAACTGTCGCTGAAATCGGCACGCCCGTTATTGTTGAAAATGCTCGGCGAAGAGGAAGATGAACTTGTCCTAAACGCCGTCATCGGGTCCCTTTCGCAGATCGGCGGCGAGGATGTCCGCACCTATCTGGAGAGCCTGCTCGATCAAATTGAGGAAGACGATGAGCAGGTTGCTTTCCTCGAAGAAGCTCTCGATAACCTGGCCTTCACCGAAGATCTCGACCGCTTTGATTTATTGGCCATTGATCCCGAAGCTGAACTTCTTGAACTCGAAGAAGATGATGAAGATGAAAAGTAGCCTTTATCCGTAGCGAAGCTCGAGCCGCCGTCCTCGGCGACGGGGACGCCGCTTAGAGCCTATCCGAAAGACCCTGCTGTGCGAAAAGCAATGAGGGCGCAGGCAAAATGCAGGAAGGCCAGATAGGCTTCTGGTTTCTTGTCCCAACGGATCAGAATGCGACGAAAACGGTTCAACCAACTATGAGT
>JBGPNQ010000440.1:0-4030 GCA_041487615.1 Anaerolineae bacterium | reverse complement strand
ATTGCGCAATTCTGTCGTGATACTTCTGCATTTTCGGGTTGCTCAACCATAGACGATGGTTTCGATATACCCGGTAATGTTCAACCATTACCTCCGTATAAATCCTTCCGCTCTCTTGGTTGAGCGCATCAGCAGTTTTGCTTGGTAAGTTGCAGGCAAAGGAGACCGTTCTGATCATTAGCGACCCTTTGGTGCGTCAACATATCGCTGGGTGGTTTGGGAATGCAGAGCATACCGACCTTTGAACAGTTTTTTGAGATCGCTGGATGATAGCCAATTCCCGCCTCGACTTTCGATGTGAGTAGTGAGCATGTCTATCCAGCAACGCCCTGCTTCGTCACGCAGGAACAAACAAAGGGCTTCCTGTTGAGCAGAAAGTCCTCGTAAGGGGATGATACGAACCATGCAGTTGGTGTGAGTGGATCGATAACCCATTTTATGTACGGCGATGAAAGGATCAACAATACCAATTGTAGTACAAACGTTCTAAAATGTTAAGCCGATTGAGGCTCATACACCTGCACCGAACCGCAGCTGCGGTGTATCCAAGAGCGAAAGTGTCGCCACAGCGATGCACCCTGGTTTTGCGGGCTAGATCTATAAATAGTTTCAGAAACAAACACCTTATTCAAACTGGGCGTGTCTGTAGACACGCCCAGTTTTCTATTCCAACAACTTTACGGAGGTCGTTATGACTCAAACAACAACAGCAACATCAGTAATTGAAGTTTACGCATCCAACATTGAACGGAACCCCAAGCAGCCCCGCCAGTGGTTCAACAACGACGAACTCAATAACCTGGCTGCTTCCATCCGGGAACACGGCATTATTCAGCCGCTGATCGTCACCCACGCCAATGCGAACGGGATCCACACCCTGATTGCCGGTGAACGAAGATTGATCGCCGCTGGGCGCGCCGAGCTCGAGACGGTTCCGGCAATTATCCGCGAAGTCACCTGTGAACAAGACTACCTGATCCTCGCTCTGGTCGAGAACGTGGACCGCTCGGAAATGACCCCGGTTGAAGAAGGCGACGGATACCTCGCGCTCCGGGCACAGGGACTCTCAAACGCTGAAATCGCTCGAAGAGTCGGTGTGAATGATGCGCGCGTTGGAAACTGCATCAACTGTGCATCCCTTCCCGAAAAGACCCGCGCACTGATCAATAACGGTCAATTGTTCATCTCCAATCAGTTTATCTCCCGCCTGCACGATATCGCGGAGATCAGCCAGAAGGCATGTGACGAGCTTGCGCAGCAGATTGCCGATACCCAGCCAGCCCTCAAGGTTGCCAATAAGACCGCTACCACTGTCCTGAATCAACTGGCTTCTCTGAAGCAGGCGAAGAAACCTGCCAAGTGGAAAAAGAACATCTTTGATGCGGCATCCAAGCTCGGCGAACTGGATATCGACGAGGGTCAGCCGCCTTTACACAGCAAATGGGATGTGCTGAAAGAGGCAGGCCAGTTGCCCTCGTGGAATATGGTCACCGAAGCGGCGCTGATGATCTGCGCGGGCTGCGATCTGTACGGGTTTGCAAGTCACCCGATTTGCTCCGCCTGTACAGCGGCTCGGATGCTGGCTCAACTTGCAAAGAAAGCTGAAGAACAGAAAGGATAGGTGGACATGGCTCTTGCAGACATCTCATTGAATTTCGACTTTACCGCGCTGATCACAAACTCCCTGAAAGTGGGAATGGCTCAGGCACCAGCTCGAAAAGCGCCGCGCTGGAGCGAAAAGGATCTCGCCCAAGTTAAGGAACTACTGCCGTACTACTCCCCAAAGATTGTCGGGCAGATGCTCGGCAGAAGCGAAGATGCAATCAAGATCATGCGCCAGCGCCAGCACATCAAGGCAGGCTCGAAATCAGAAGGATGGCTTACCGCAAACCGAGTGATGCGGCTTCTGGGTATGCCGGATGCCCGTCCAGCGATGGCATGGGTCAAAAAGGGTTTGGTGCTTGGACATCGAATCGCCGGTGATGATACGTGGATGGTGCATGAAATCTCTCTGCGCCGCTGGATTGTTTCCCCTCGATCCTGGGTCTACTTCGATACGACCCGTGTTCAGGATCCACATCTCGCTCGCCTGGTCGAACTCGCTCAGGAACGCTGGGGCGATGAGTGGCTTACCACCCGACAAGTCGCAGACTTGAAGGGAACCACTACTCGGCAGATTGGTCAATCGATCTTCCGCGGCGCGATCCCGGCCATTCATATCGTAGGCAAAGACGGCCGCCACGAAAATGCGGCTTGGTCCTTCTGGGCAGTCAAGCGATCTGATGCAGAGGCGTGGCAATTCAAGCCTCCAGCCTTTGACCTCACGGACCGTATGCACGCCTTCATCTTGTTGTCAGGTGCAATCGGACTCAGTGGCATAAAGATAGCCAAGCTGACGGGAGTATCTCACTCAACAGCATCAGACCGCTTTCAGATGATGAACAATGCCAGGCACGTCAAAAAGATGATCAAGAAGTACGGTCTCGCGGGGATTGAATACCGGCGCAAGGTTGGCGCTCATGCGGATTGGCGTAAATTCGCTCACCGCTTCCCACAAGTACGCGGCGCATTCGAACGATACGGCGACGGTAAATGCACAATGGATGATTGCTACCTTATCGTCCGCATTCTGAAAAACCAAATGGCAGCAAATGGAATCAAGGTTAACGTCAACGCGCTCGGCAAGGTTTCACACGGGACGATAGATGATCTAGTCGCGCGCATGCGTAAGGCCGGAATCAAACCCTATTTGCTGCGCAAACTTAGAAAACGACAGACGGAGGTCGCATGAACAATGAAGAAATCAAAACATGGCTCAATCCTATTAAGCGCGATATGGACTGACTTACTGAAAGGACGTCACATGGAACAGGTACGATGTATTAAATGCGGTAGACCCCTTCGTGACCCTGACAGTATCGCTCGCGGTATGGGTCCTGAATGTGCCGGCGTCCACGGTGACCACCGGATAAGATACCGTTCCGGTGTGCGCTTGCATGGCAGTTCCTATTATGGGACAATCGGCCATGGCAGCGCGAGCATTCCGACGCTATTCACTTTGGTTGCTGAAGATGAGCAGGCGGAGGAACAACTGGTGGCCGAGGAAGTATCTATTGGCAGGAGAGGATTTGCGAAGATGCTGATGCACTTCCCGACTGATCTCGTGGACCTGGTTTTGTCTGCCCCTGCCCCGGGCGAGATTGCCTGGCACGTCAAAAATTACTCGAAGAAGAAAAAGCCGGACGGTTCGATGCCTCCAGGCAGGACTTTGCAAGAAATTCGCCGAATGTGCATCGATTTGCGGTTGACCTTTTGGCCCGGCGTCTTCGATCAAGGCCAGCAGATAGCCTGCGTCCCGTACGGCGAAGAAGACTGGAAATTTGAGAACTCCAAAAAGGTGATGAGTCGGCAGGAATTAGAAGCCTACTTAGTCCGATACGGGATGATTCGTTCGGTGAGTAGGTGATATAACAAGTGCTATCACATAGAAGCAGAGGATAATCCCCGGTTGTCCGGTTCAGTTGATCATGTGTGGGCAGATGGTAAGGCAGTAACTATTGATCAGACCAGCCCCACCACTCACTTCGATAGAGTTATTCGGTACGTGCGTCACCAAATGAAATAAGCAATAAACACCAAAGCAGAAACAGGCTTGAGTCATGTGGCTCAAGCCTGTTTTGCTACTCACCTTATGGTTTACATTATCCAACTGGATAAACGTTATGTTCTTGTTGGTAGGCGGAAGAGAACTCAAGACCGGCGTTCGACGAGTTTGAATTCACAACAAAAGCTATCTCGATTTGAATTACATAGCTCTTCCAAGAATCTCTTGGCTGATATCTAAAGTTAAATCCTGAGTTTCGGAAAGAGCTGTCATCCCATGAGATCTTAGCTGTTCAATCACAACTGGTATTTTGTCTGCTGTAACTCCATATTCTGAAAGACGGGTTTTTACTCCAAGGCTTTCAAAAAACTCCCTTGTTTTTTGAATGGCTAAATCGATTTTTTCTTCATCAGTGCCAGCATCAAT
>JBGPNQ010000439.1:0-4037 GCA_041487615.1 Anaerolineae bacterium | reverse complement strand
GTACCGGATATCTGCCAGCGATCTTGGCGCTTGCGGCACTGGCACTCTCGCACCTGATCTACGCCTACATGATGGCGATCACGCTCGTGATTGCGCTGATCGTGGGAGTGGCCATGAGCGGTCGGCGGCGGACGCTGCTGCCCGCCGTGGTGCGCCTGGCCATCGTCGGGGTGACCTCGCTGGCCGTCTCCGCCTACATGTGGCTGCCGTTCCTCTCCAACCGCCAGTACTTGAGCGCCAGCCCGTACCTGCAGCCCTGGAAATATGACTCGTTCGGGGCCCCGACCATCATGGGCTGGCTCACCTCCGGGGACCTGCTCGACCACGGCCGCCTGCCCGTGCTGACCGGGCTGCTGGGCCTCGGCATCGTGGCGGCCGTCCTGCGCAGGACCACGCTGAATGTGCTCGCTCTCGTCGGGTTTGTCGCCTGGCTGGTGCTCTACTTCGGCCGCCCAACGCTGGGAGCCGTCGCCAACCTCTTCCCAATGCAGGATGGCCTCCTCTTTCATCGCTTCATCGGAGAGATGGAGCTGTTCGGAGTGTTCTCGGGCCCCGAGTTCTATTACAAATATCCGAACGGGGATGAAGTTTATAATATCACCATCATGTATCTGTCACGTGATTGGCGCGGTGAAATAAAACTTAATGATGAACATACAGAATGGGGTTGGTTTTCTGCGAGTGAAATTCCGGAAGGTAGCAGCCCTCCCATTAAACCAATCCTTGAGCAATTTAAGATGTCATTTTCAAAATCAAACACATTCAAGGATGCGTAGTTTATGCCGATCAAGCCGTGGAGAGTCCTGGAAACCAGTTATTTTCGCCCCAGGTTTCGGATCGATAAGGTTGAGCTCGCAAATGGAAATATGTTGGATGCCACGATCTTTGAGTTTCGTTCCTGGGCGAATATTGTGGCACTCACAAAGACCGGCGAAGTTGTCCTCGTAAGGCAATACCGCCACGGAATTTGTGATGTGTTATGGGAATTTCCTGGTGGTGTAGTGGAAGATGGCGAAGTCCCCATGGACGGCGCAAAGCGCGAACTGCTTGAGGAAACAGGTTATGCGGCCTCCAATTGGATTCAAATAGGACAGATCTATCCAAACCCGGCTCTTCAGACCAATACCTTGTATTGTTATCTTGCTCTGGATGTTGAAAAAGTGAGCGGACAAAACCTCGATGCTGGCGAGGATATTGAAGTCCATCTCGTGCCCCTGGAAGAATTAGTCGAGATGGCAAAGCGCGGTGAATTTCCTCATGCCTTGATGACCGCTGTCTTATTTTCTGCGCTGTCCTATATGGACCGTATCCACTAAATTCTGAATCGGAGGGAATGCTGTGAGAATTCGTGCCGGGATCGTATTGATTCAAGATGGTAAGGTCGCTCTGATCGAGCGGCATCGCGCGGGGTTGGATTATTTCGTCTTCCCCGGCGGTGGCTTGGACGAAGGTGAAACGCCCGAGCAGGCTGCCGTTCGTGAGGCAATGGAGGAGTTAGGGGTCGAAGTTGCCATCAAACGGAAAATCGTCGAGATTCAGTTTGGTCAAAAAAGCAGACAGGTCTACTTCCTGGTGGAGCAAGCAGGCGGCGAGTTTGGCACGGGAGTTGGCGAAGAGTATACGGATTCAAATCCGGATGATCCAGAGGAGGGAATCTATATCCCGATCTGGATGCCCATCCATGAACTTCCTCTTCATCGAAATATTTACCCTGCCAAAGTGACTGAATTGGTCGTCAGGTCTTCGAAAGATGGCTGGATGGAAAACACAGCGGTTATCTTTGAAGACACGAAATAACTCTGCTTTGGAGGCCGAGCATAGCGGTACAATAGAACCATGAAACCTGCCATGCGGCGCAGAGATGGAATTTTGCACTCCTCTTTGTGCCGTTTTGATTCCCGTAAGGAGAATTGCCATGCCCAATGTTCGTTTCAATAAGTTCTATCGTTATAACGAACTCACTCGTCTTCTAAAAGAATATGCAAAGGAAAATCCGAATCTCATTCGATTGGAATCGATCGGCAAAAGCCATGAGGGGCGGGATGTCTGGTTGATCACGGCGACCAATTTCAAGTCAGGGGAGGACGCGGAGAAACCCGCCTTCTGGGTGGACGGCAATATTCATGCTTCTGAAGTCACGGCATCTGCAGCCGCGCTGTATCTCATCCACTCATTGGTCACAAAATATAAGAAGGAGAAGAATGTCACTCGCGCCCTGGACACACGCGTTTTCTATATTGTCCCGCGCGTGAATCCTGATGGCGCGGAATGGGCGCTGGCCGACAAGCCGAAGATCATCCGCTCGAGCACGCGCGAATATCCTTATTCCGATGATCCACTGGATGGATTAATAAGTGGTGAAGACATTGATGGCGACGGCCGCATTTTGCAGATGCGCATCGAAGATCCGAACGGTGCATGGAAGATGCATCCTGATGAGCCGCGTTTGATGATCCGCCGTGACCCAATTGAAACAGGTGGAAAATATTATCGCATCCTGCCCGAGGGGCTGCTGAAAAATTACGATGGCAGCAGGATCAAAGTGCTCGGACCCAAACAAGGGTTGGATTTGAATCGCAATTTCCCTGCGGGCTGGCGAACTGAGAGCGATCAGCGTGGCGCAGGTCCCTATCCAACCTCCGAGCCAGAGGCGCGCAACCTTGTCGACTTCATCGCCAAGCATCCAAATATAACGGGTACGATTTCATTTCACACGATGAGCGGTGTGCTGCTGCGTCCGTATGATGACCGCGCCGATGAAGAATTTCCCACCGATGATCTGTGGACGTATCAAAAGATCGGCGAAAAGGGGACCGAAATCACAAGCTATCCGAATATCTCCGTCTTTCATGATTTCAAATATCATCCGAAGCACGTGATCACGGGCGGTTTTGACACGTGGAGCTACGATCACGTCGGCGTCTTCTCATGGACGGTCGAATTTTGGAGTCCTATGAAACAGGCGGGCATCGAAAAATTCAAAGTCATCGATTGGTACCGTGAGCATCCGGTTGACGATGATTTGAAATTACTCAAATGGAACGATGAAGTCCTCAAGGGCAGGGGATATGTGGACTGGTACGCCTACAAACATCCGCAACTTGAGCAGGTGGAGTTGGGCGGCTGGGATTCCATGAACATGTGGACGAATCCGCCGCTCGAATTTTTGGAGAAGGAGATCAGTCCGTTTCCCGATTGGATTGTCTGGCACGCTCTCATCTCACCGCTGCTTGTTCAACGGGAGACGAAAGTTACCGCCCTCGGAGCGGACTCGTATCGCATCCGGTTCGTGGTCCAGAATGAAGGCTGGCTTCCCACCTACGTGACGAAGAAAGCGCTCGAACGTAAAGCGACGCGCGGCATTATCGCTGAGATCAAACTGCCAAAGGGTGCCTCGCTGGAATCGGGCAAGCAGCGTGAAGAACTCGGTGAATTGGAAGGTCGCGCCTATAAGACCGTCATCCCTGATGAAACAGAGGAAAGCACCAACGAACGTGTCAAAGTGGAATGGGTGGTCAAAGCAAAGAAAGGGACGAAAGTAAAACTGCTTGCTAAACACGACCGTGCAGGAGTGGTGAGGGCGGAGGTGGTGTTGAAATAAAGACCGTGGACGATGGACCATAGACCGTGGATGATAGGAATCTTCCACGGTCTTTTGTTATTCACCGTCAACTGTCTTTGGTCCACCGTCCGTTGGGGAACTTTAATTTTCTCTTATCGTCATTCGATTAACGCTGAATAAAAAATCATTTGTAACCACGGAGGATGAAATGAAATCTCGATCCGGTCTGTTTATGTTGTTTATCCTTGCAGCCATGCTTGCCCTCGCCGCCTGTGGAGGTGCGGCTGCTGCCACCCAGGCTCCTGCTGCAACCGAAGCGCCTTTCATCGAAGAGCCACTTACAGGCAATGATCAATTTGCTCAGGCTGGTGCTCCTGCTGAGAAAGCTTTGATCCAGAATCAAGCTTCAGTCGAATCAGTGCCGGTTGCTCCTCTCCCAACTGCTGCCGCGTATGAGATCGCAAACCCCTCCGGT
>JBGPNQ010000438.1:0-4091 GCA_041487615.1 Anaerolineae bacterium | reverse complement strand
TGATGTAAATATTTTCCTTTACAAGAATCACAAGCTTTCGTTCGGCGCGGCACTTGATTCGGACGGTACGCGCAACAAGCCCTGGTCCAAGCCGCGCTCGAATGGGCTCACGTATACGGTGGCGACCAACGGTCAAACGATCATTGTCGAGGATATGCGCAACCATCCACTTTTCCAAACAGCGCCCAAAAACTGGATTGGCTCGATCATCGGCATCCCACTCAAGGTCGGGGATATTGTGGTGGGCGTGATGAATCTTTCGCGCATGAATTCCGGTGGTTTCACAGCCTCTGAATTGCGTTTGCTCAGTTTGCTGTCGGATCAGGCCGCGGTTGCCATTTCAAATGCCAGCTTGCATCAAATGATCAGCACCCAGGCCTATAGTGACACGTTGACCGGTCTCCCGAATCGCCGCGCGTTGGATGAAAGACTCGAAGAAGAGGTTGTTGCTGCCCGCAGAAATAATTATTCCTTCGCCGTGATCATGATGGATCTTGATGGATTCAAAAATGTCAACGACACCTACGGCCATGCCACGGGTGACGACGTCCTGCGCGTGGTCTTTAATCAGATGGCACGCGGCGTCCGTAACACAGACTTTCTCGCTCGTTACGGCGGCGATGAATTGACCCTCATCCTGAGCCAGACCGAGATGTCATCAGCACAAATTGTTTCGGAAAAAATCACCGAGGGAATGAAAGGTATCAAATTTAAGTTGCCCGATGGGCGCAGACTCAAACTGGGAATTTCAGGTGGAATTGCCATTTTCCCCGTCCATGCCCGCAATGGCCCCGATCTCCTGCGCGCTGCCGACAACGCGCTCTATCAGGCCAAAAAATATAACCGCGGCACGTTTCAAATTGCACGCGGCGTTACAGGTCCCCTGGCATCACACAGAATCGGAGGCGAATAGCCTCCGATTGATTTTGCGGGGGTTATAATCCTTAGTAGTTTGTCACTCTGAGGGCGTTCCTTGCCCGAAGAGTCTCTAAAACAATTTGGAGACCCTTCGCTTTGCTCAGGGTGACATTTTCTTGGAGAATTCATCATGCACCGCAAAGTCAAAATCATCCTGAATCCAATGGCAGACATGGGAAATGCCTGGCGTATTGCACGTGACCTGAGATCCATCACAGAACAACATGGAGGCGTGGATTGGAGTGGAACCGTCTATCCGGGTCATGCAATAGAACTTGCCAGACAAGCCGGCGAACAGGGTTACGATATGGTCATCGCAATGGGTGGGGACGGGACCGTTCATGAAGTTGTCAATGGACTCATGCAGGTCGCCGAAGAAAGGCGCCCCGTTTTGGGCGTCGTCCCGGCCGGTTCAGGCAACGACTTTGCTCATGGCATCAACGCTTCGACCACTCCCAACCAGGCTCTTACGCGCGCGCTCGATGGTGAAGCATCCACAGTTGACCTTGCAGTCATGACCGATGAACACGGGCACAGGGAATATTTTGATAACACGCTCGGCCTCGGCTTCGGTGCAATTGTAACGATCCGCTCACACCGTCTCCCGGTTCTGCGCGGTTTTCTGATGTATCTCACCGCCGTGATCCAAACCATCATCCTCGATCACCACCCCATGCATATGCAGATCGAGAGCGACAACGAAACCTGGGAAAAAGATGTGATCTACCTCATCCTGTGCAACGGATCCCGCGAAGGCGGCGGGTTCTTAATCGCTCCTGAGGCGAAAATTGATGATGGACTCCTGCACTACACGATGATCACCGATGTCAGCCGCGCAATGATGTTCCGCATCCTGCCTGAAGTGATGAAAGGCACACATGGGCGATTCAAACAGGTCAGGATGGGAGTTTGTCAAAAATTCTCGCTCACGTCAAATCGCCCACTCTATATTCATGCCGACGGTGAGATCTTCACGGGTCCCGGAACTGATCTTCGCAAGGTAAGTTTTGAAATTCTGCCAAATGCATTGATGGTGGTACGCGGGTAAACAGGCACACAAGTGGACAGGTAGACGGGTAGGCAGGTACAATACAAAACGTACGTACTTGTTTACCTGTTTACTTTGTCTACCTGTCCCATGCCTGATCTTCTTCACTCCCTCCTCAAACAAGATATCGGACACCTGCGCATCATCGCGGAGCTGTGGGGACTTGAATTGGATTCCAACACGGCAGATGAAGCCCGGGAGGAATTGTCCGCTTCCCTTCTGGATGTCGGGTTGGCGGCCGAGTTAATTGACTCTCTCTCTCCTCAAGCGGATTCGGCCATCCATGTGCTCGTGGATGAGGGCGGCCGCATCCCCTGGGCGGTCTTCGCACGCAAATATGGAGACATCCGCGAGATGGGCGCAGGCAAACGGGACAGGGAACGTCCACATCTCAAGCCGTCCTCCACAGCCGAGACTCTGTTCTACCGCGGCCTATTAGCGCGTGCCTTCTTCGACGATGAAAAAGGACCACAGGAATTTGCCTATATCCCCGATGACCTGCTTGAACTGCTCAACAGTATTTTTTACGAGGAAACAGATGAGCAGAAGGAGCCCCCGAAAAACAACTCAAGTGAAATCACAGCGCAAAGTGAAGCGCTGGGCCGTCCTGCATCCCCTGGTGAACGCGGACGTGATCTTCTCGCAAATGATTCCATTCTCGATGACGCCACCACGTTTCTGGCCGCGTTGCGCATGGGCCGGTCAGAGTACGAATCAGACCCGCGACTGCAGGCCTTGCTCACAACGGCAAATTTGATCAGGAATGATGTTCCTCAAGCCGAAGCTGTCAAAACATTTCTCGAATGTCCACGCACTGAAGCGTTGAAAATGCTCCAGAGCGCGTGGATCGAAAGCGCTTCGTTCAATGAGCTTCGCTTGATGCCCACAATTATCTGCGAAGGTGAATGGAGAAATGAACCGCATGAAACGCGCGAATTTTTGTTGAACCTGCTCGATGCCATCCCCGAAGGCAGATGGTGGAGTCTCGGCGCATTCATCCGCGACATCAAACAGAAATATGCAGACTTTCAACGTCCCGCTGGCGATTATGATTCCTGGTTCATCAAGCGCACCTCCGACGGTCAATACTTGCGCGGCTTTTCCTACTGGGAGCAGGTGGACGGCGCGCTGATCAAGTATTTTATTACCGATATTCTCCATTCGCTTGGGCAGGTGGACTTATCCATTGCGGAAGGGGCGACAGAACCGGCTTCTTTTCGCATTTCAACTTTTGCGAGCGAAAAGGAAGAAAATGGAAAGATCGCGGTTTCCTCAAATGGAAGAATCTCCATTCCCGGAACTGCGCCGCGCGTCATACGTTATCAGGTTTCGCGATTCTGTGAATGGGATGAAGATGCTGGTCGAGTAGCAAAGCGTATCGAGACCAGGAATAGTGAACACAAATATCACATCACAACAAACTCATTGATGAAAGCCAAAGAACAGGGACTAAAAGCTGAGCACCTGCTTGCCTTGCTTTCCAAACATACCGATGCCGGGATTCCACCTTCGCTGGTTAAAGCCCTCAAACGCTGGGAAGTTAACGGGACCGAAGCTCGGGTACAGACCCAGGTCATTTTAAAGGTCAGCAAACCCGAAATCCTGGAAGAGATGCGCAAATCGAAAGCGGCGAAATTTCTGGGCGAGGCATTAAGTCCAACAACCGTGATCATCAAAAGCGGAGCCATCCAAAAAGTGATGGAGGCTTTAACAGAGTTCGGCATTCTTGGAGAAATCGAAGAATAGATTTTCCCTTGCCGTCCGAATGATTAGCTGTTTTAGTCGGCGTCCCACTTCGGACGTCGTTTTTTTCTAAAGGAGACGTATGAATGCATTGTCAAAAAAGGTGGCAGTTGTGACAGGAGCCAGTCGGGGTGTCGGCAAAGGCATCGCGCTGGGATTGGGTGAGGCCGGCGCGACCGTGTACATCACAGGAAGAACAATCAAAAATAAAAGCGATGTGGAAAAGTTAGGCGGCACAGTTTTTCAGACAGCCGAGGCAGTGACGGCAATCGGCGGAAAAGGAATTGCCATTCCCTGCGACCACCGCCAGGATGAACAGGTAGAGGCGGCCTTTGAGCAAATCGCGAAGCAAGCCAGGAAGATCGATGTTCTGGTGAATAAC
>JBGPNQ010000437.1:0-4095 GCA_041487615.1 Anaerolineae bacterium | reverse complement strand
GCATGGATGCACTACAGCAGGTCTACAGCCGCTTTTCGTGCGTGACCACCATGCTTTCTACAAAGCGCAATCTCGAAAAAGCGACTGCTTATGCAGATGTCGTTGTAGGTGCAGTGCTCGTCATCGGTGAGCGCACACCTATTCTGATCACACGTGAGATGATGCGGGCCATGAAACCACGTTCGGTCTTCATTGATGTCAGCATCGATCAGGGCGGTTGTGCGGAGACATCGCGTCCGACCATGCACGATCAGCCGACATATATCGAAGAAGGCGTGATCCATTATTGTGTTCCGAACATGCCCGGCGTTGTGGCGCGCACAGCCACACACGCCTTTGTCAACGCGGCCATGCCCTACATTGAGGAGATCGCCAACAAGGGAGTTGCCAATGCAATTCTTGAGAACGAGGCCATATCCAAAGGTGTGAATACGCACAATGGCGAACTCGTCCATCTGTCGATGCTTTCGAACGGAGGCGACGATGGACTGGACTAGTATTTACCAATCGCGGATCGTGAGCGCAGCCGACGCGGTCCGCTGCATCAAATCGAATCAGCGCATCTTTCTGACCGGTAATGTATCCGTGCCGCAGAAGTGTCTCGCCGCCCTGGTCGATTACGCTCCGAATCTCGAGAACGTGGAGATCTGTCAGGCCCTGACGATCGGCCCGGCCGATTATGTCAAGCCTGAGATGGAAGGACACTTGCGCGTCAATACGTTGTTCATCAGTCAAAACGTGCGCAAGGCGGTGCAGGAAGGACGCGCCGACTTTACACCGGTCCTGCTCTCCGAATTTCCACTGCTCTTCAAACGCGGAATCCTCCCACTCGATGCCGCGATCATCCAGGTCTCACGGCCCGACGAGCATGGCTTCTGCAGCCTCGGCGTGGAAGTTGGACTCACGAAATCTCCGGCCGAATCGGCCAAAATCCTCATTGCTGAAGTGAACCAGCAAATGCCGCGCACGCTGGGCGATTCATTCATCCATGTCAGCCGGCTGAACTACATTGTGCCTGTCAACTATCCGATCCCGGAAATGCCCATGTCTGAAGAAGGCAATTCGGATGTGGTCGAAAAAATAGCCGGCTTTATCGCCGAGTTGATCCCCGACGGTGCGACCATGCAGTTGGGCATCGGGGCGATCCCTGATGCAGTGCTGAAATATTTGCATCATAAAAAAGACCTCGGTGTTCACAGTGAATTGTTCTCGGATGGCGTCATCGACCTCGTAAATGAAGGTGTGCTGACCAATGCGCGCAAGACCCTGCACCCTGGTAAGATCATCGCAGGATTCATGCTTGGTACGCATACCCTATATGATTGGGCAGACGATAACCCGTTGATCGAATTCCATCGCACAGAATATGTCAACGATCCATTCGTGATCGCGCAGAATGAACGCATGGTCGCCATCAACTCCGCCATCGAGGTAGACCTCACGGGTCAGGTCTGTGCGGATAGCATCGGGCCCAAGCTCTATAGCGGTGTCGGCGGCCAGCTTGATTTCATCTATGGCGCATCACGCTCCAAAGGTGGCGTTCCGATCATCGCACTTCCAAGCACCACGACTCTCAGGGACGGAACGCCGGTCACTCGCATCGCCTGTATGCTCAAAATGGGCGCCGGTGTAGTGACCAGTCGCAACCATGTCCGCTTTGTGGTAACGGAGTACGGCGTGGCCGACCTGTATGGCAAGACTATCCGCCAGCGCGCCCAGCAGTTGATCAACATTGCACACCCCGATTTCCGTGTCGACCTGGAAAAACAAGCCAGGGAATTACATTATTTGTAAGCATGAACTCACGCAGATAGACATGGATTCACTCATTGCGGAAGACTGAGTTTCTTCAGTGTGGTGAGAGTAATTATTATTAGGATTGTAAGTATGACTCGTAACGCAAAAATCGTAGCAACCATTGGGCCTGCCAGCCAAAGCGAGGAAGTGCTGGAGAAGCTGATCCTCGCCGGCATGAATGTGGCGCGTATGAATTTTTCGCATGGTACCCATGAAGAACATGCCGACCGAATTGCCCTCCTTCGCAGCGTCTCTGAACGGCTGGGAATCTCCATTGGAATATTGCAGGATCTTCAAGGACCGAAGATTCGCGTGGGCGAATTGCCCGCGATCATCCAGCTTTCGGAAGGCGAAACGGTCACGCTCTATGCGACTGGAACGCCTCCTCCTGGAAATGGCGAGAAAAAGATTCCTGTGGATTTCCGACAACTCTTCGATTCAGTTCGGACCTCAGACCGGCTCCTGCTCGATGACGGTCGCCTTACGCTGGAAGTGGTCTCGGTCAAGGATCGCAACGCATTGACGGCGCAGGTCGTGATCGGTGGTCCGCTTTCCTCCCATAAGGGAATCAATTTGCCGGGGGTCCGCCTGCGCATCGCCGGGTTCACCGAAAAAGATGAAGCGGATCTGGCCTTCGGCATAGCGCAGGGTGTGGACGCGGTTGCCATCTCCTTTGTGCGTACTGTGGACGATGTGAAGAAAGTCCGCTACGCGATGGAACGCTTCTCAAGTGGGAAACGCCTGCCGTTGCTGATCGCCAAACTCGAGAAACCTGAAGCTCTCGAGAATCTGGACTCGATCCTCGAAGCTGTGGATGGTGTCATGGTTGCACGCGGCGACCTTGGCGTGGAACTTCCCCCTGAGCGCGTGCCTGTCCAGCAAAAGCATATCATCCGTACAGCCAATCGCCAGGCCAAGCTTGTGATTACGGCAACCCAGATGCTCGAGTCGATGATCTCGAATCCGCTGCCCACACGCGCTGAAGCTTCAGATGTGGCGAACGCGGTCTTCGATGGAACGGACGCGGTCATGCTTTCCGCCGAATCGGCATCGGGAAAATATCCCGTTGAATCGGTGCAAATGATGGATCGCATCGTACGCGAAGCCGAAATACACTATATGGAATGGGGGGCCGAGCAAACCGTAATTGGATTCGAACATAGCGACGCGGCGTCGATGGCGCGGGCAGCGCAATCGCTTGCCAATGACAAGAACGTCACGGCCGTGGCTTGTTTCACGACTCGAGGGCAGACTGCGTGGCTGATGTCCAAGATCCGGCCGCGTGTGCCCATTATGGCGTTTACTCCGGACCGTGAGACATTCCGCCAACTCGCATTTATGTGGGGTGTGCGTCCATACCTCGTCCCATTTTCGAACTCACTCGATGAAATGATCGATCACGTGGATGCCGCGCTGATGAGATCACAGGTCGTGCAATCCGGCGATCAGGTGGTGTTGGTCTGTGGTTTCCCGGTAGGCGCAGTGCGCCCGCCGAATATGGCCTTGCTGCATACAGTTGGAGAGCGTTAGTTAATGGATGTTCGTTATTGTAGCCAGAGGAATTGATATGGCTTGAGTTCGATTTTTCCATTCTGAAGTTCAAAACTTTTTTGTGTAAGAAGGTCGGTCAACGAGTTGGCTGACTTTTTTGTTTCATATGAGATGGTCTGCGTGGAATCACTGAGATTGTGCAGCGCGATGACGAAACTGCCTTGATACGTTCTCTTGAACGCGGCAATATGCTCATTTTGAAAATCCATCCATTCAAAATCGCCGCGACTGAATTCCTGGTGGTTTTTTCTTGTGGTAATCAAGTGGTACACCGAAGTCCAAAGGGAATGTGGATCATTTCGCTGTGACTCAATGTTGACGCGCTCCTTGCCAAAGATGTCATCGTCAATCACCGGCGCAAAGAGGGACTTTGGATCCGCTTCGGAAAAACCGGCCGTGGGTCCAGCCTCCCATTGCATCACGGTGCGAACGCCATTCCTGTCCTCGAGCCAGATATTATCCCCCATGCCGATCTCATCTCCATAATACAGGATCGGTGAACCCGGCAACGTGAAAAGCAGGGAATAGGCAAGTTCGATTTTGCGACGGTCGTTATCGAGCAATGGAGCGAGACGACGACGAATGCCCAGATTGAGCTTCATGCGCGGGTCTGGTGCGTACTGCTGCCACATCCAGTCACGTTCCTGGGGTGTGACCATTTCCAAAGTCAGTTCATCGTGGTTTCGCAGAAATAAGGCCCACTGCGAATTTGGCGGGATCGATGGGGTCTGCTGCAGAATATCTATG
>JBGPNQ010000436.1:0-4103 GCA_041487615.1 Anaerolineae bacterium | reverse complement strand
GGCAAACCCCTGCAGGTGGTCAGCCGGGATGGGAAGGAATTCATCTCCACGCGCGCCGATGCAGATCGAGACGAGTTGGAACAGGCTCCGATTTTTTAACCTCCCATGAAAATCATCGATAAAACACCTCTCCTGGACGAAAAGGGCAATCTCGGCATACTCCAGCGCATTCAGGGCATGCTGCAGTTTGGTTTTAATTGGCCGAATGAGTTGGAGGCACAGAAGGCGATCATTACGTTTTTCGACCGCCAGCTCGAGAAGGGGTATACGCTCATTCGCAATTACACTTTGGGACAAAGCGGCATCATGGTCCCGATCATTTTGCTGGGACCTGCGGGCATCTACGTGATCCACATCACACATTTGCGCGGGCGATATGAAGTGAAGGGCGACGCATGGAATGTGGCAGACGGTGAGGGATACAAACCTGCGCCCGTGAACGTGATCCAACGCACCATGCGAATGTCGAATGCATTAAAGGTTTTTATCGAACGCCAGAGTGTTAAGCTTCCGGTAAATATTGAGTCAGTGTTGATCGCGGCAGATCCGGGGTTGCACATCGAATCTGCGCGACCGGCCATCAAAGTCATGATGATCGATGGGATCAAGTCATTCGTATCGGGTCTTGCAACGGGAAACCCGGTGATCAGCACCGAAACCATTTTCGAGCTTACAGAACGGATCCTCAATCCGCGCCCGCCAAAAAAGAAGGTAACGCCTGCTCCGGTCCTGCCCGCGTCGGGAGCAGCATCGGATAATGCGCCGCCTGGACAGGAGGTCTCGCGGGCGAAGGCCATCTTCGATGCATCTCAGGAAGCCAAACCATTCAATCCGGCTGATTTCGATTTCGCCATGACGGAAAACGAGGAGCCAGACATCGAAATAACTCCTCCTGCATCCAATGTAGGCGAATCGAGTCCTGCCCAACCACTGCCTGGACCAAAGCCACGCGCAAAAAGAGTGCTGGGTATGACACCGCTCCAACTGGGAATCGTTGCCGCACTTGGGCTTGCTCTCCTGTGTCTTGTGGGGGGCTCTGCAGCTTATTACTTTTTCTTTATCAGACCCTGACCATCACTTGAATCCATTCCTCTCCATCGTTATCCCTGCCCATAACGAGCAGAACCGCCTGCCCGGTACTCTGGAGCAGATTTTTGATTTTCTCAAGAAACAGTCCTTCACTTCAGAAGTGGTTGTTGTTGAAAATGGAAGCAGTGACCGCACCTATGACATTGCCCGGGAATTTGCAAAGCAGCATGGTAATTTGCGCGTCATCCAAAATGATTGGCGTGGAAAAGGGCTTGCCATCCAGCGTGGAGTCAGGGAGGCAACCGGCACATACGTTTTCATGTGTGACGCCGATCTCTCCATGCCTGTCGAGGAGATCAGTAAATTCATCCCTCCACAATTGCAGGATGTCGACATTGCCATTGCTTCACGAGAGGCGCCCGGCGCGATCCGCTATGACGAGCCCTATTACCGCCATCTCACAGGACGGGTCTTTAACACGTTGATCCGTTTGCTGGTGCTGCCACACTTGCAGGATACACAGTGCGGATTCAAATGCATTCGTGCAAATGTCGCCAACGATATTTTTCGTTACCAAACGCTGACCGGATGGGCCTTCGATGTCGAATTGTTATACATCGCCCGGCATCACGGATATAAAGTTGTCGAGATTCCCATTCATTGGTATTTCAATGCCGACAGCAAGATCAGCGTCTTTCGCGACTCCCTGCGCATGTTCCTCGACCTGCTCCTGATCCGGCGCAATGCCCGCCGCGGATTGTATGATCCAAAACCCTGACCTTAAGTACGAAACAAATCTCTGGCCCTGTTACAAATACATCGCCGGATTGGATGAAGCGGGACGCGGCGCGCTCGCCGGTCCTGTTGCCGTGGGAGCGGTGATCCTGCCCCACGACTCAACGCGTCTTTCCTCGACGTTGACCGGAGTCCGCGATTCCAAGCAGATGACTCCTCTGGCGCGTGAGACGCTGGCGCCGCGCATCCAGGAGACCGCACTGACATGGTGCGTTGCCTTCGGTTCCCCCGAGGAAATTGACACGCTTGGAATCGTCCTGGCCACGCGATTGGCTGCACTGCGCGCCCTGCAGGGACTCTCATTGTTTCCGCACTATCTGCTCACCGATTTCCGACTGGAACTTCCGCAACTCGATATCTCACAGACCGCGCTCGTCAAAGGCGATGCGCTTTGTTTGAGCATTGCATCTGCATCTGTCTTGGCAAAAACGGCGCGCGACGAACTGATGCGCGAACTGGATTCGCAGTATCAAGGTTATGGGCTGGGGAGACATAAAGGCTACGGCACGCACGCGCACCGTCTCGCGATGAAGCGCATGGGCGTCTCGCCGATCCATCGCAAAACCTTCCAGGTTAAAGAATTACGGAGTATGGGATAAGGGCGTTAACCGGGGTTAAACTCAACTCAAACACACTATACCTCGTCATTGCGAGCGACCAGCGGGAGCGAAGCAATCTCCTATGAAATTCATTGTTTGCAATCGTAAATGAGATTGCTTCGTCGGGCTAAGCCCTCCTCGCAATGACGGAATGTGTAATTAATTTGGCTTGCTCATCCGCAAAAAGAATTTCGTGATCTCTTCTGCTGTGGCGGGGATCAGAGCCAACCCGACAACGATCGACCATTCCGTCAAACTGAGAAAATGAGTATTGAAGATCGTTTGAAGGAACGGCACAGCGCAGACCAAAATAAGTAAAGCAATCGAAAGACCCACTGCATACTGCATGTAACGGTTTGAGAATATGCCAATCTTGAACAATGAGGCACGTTCCGAACGAACGGTGTATGCACGGAAGAGTTCACACAGCGAGAGTGTGACGAACGCCATGGTCTCCGCGGTTTGTACATCCACACCACGCCAATCGTGCTGCAACAAATATGTGATTGGATTTCCAACTACATTTGCTCCTGCCTCGAGATGCCAGATCAATCCAAGGGCAAATGCCAGTAATACGGCACCTGTCTGCGCGACGGTTTGGATGCCCAGGCCAAGCATCATGCTGCGGTTGACAATGGGTTCCGATTTGGCGCGCGGCTTTTGTTGCATGATATCAGGATCACCTTTTTCAACGGCAAGCGCCAGAGCAGGCGCACCATCGGTGATCAGGTTGAGCCACAACAACTGAATTGCTGTGAGCGGAGTAGGGAGCCCTGCCAGTGTGGCCAGGAAGATGATCATGATCTCTGCCACGTTGGAGGAAAGCAGAAAGAACACAAACTTGCGGATGTTCGAATAGATGATACGCCCCTGTTCCACGGCGGAGACAATGCTGGCATAGTTATCATCCGTAAGCACCATGTCAGCAGTTTCCTTCGCCACATCGGTGCCGGTAATTCCCATCGCTACGCCGATATCTGCGCGTTTGATGGCGGGCGCGTCATTGACACCGTCCCCGGTCATCGCGACGACCTCATCATTTGCCTGGAGCGCGTCCACGATGCGCATTTTGTGCTCGGGTGAGACGCGTGCGAAAACATCCGTATCCTCAATGACCCTGCGAAGCTCCCTGTCATCGATCGCATCCAACTGGGCTCCGGTCATCACGTTCTTGCCGGGGCGCAACAGGTTGATCGTCTCTGCGATGGCGCGGGCTGTGTTGGGATAATCACCTGTGATCATCACCGTGCGGATTCCCGCCTCGCGCGCGTGATGAAGGGCGGGCTTGACTTCCGTACGCGCAGGATCGATCATGCCTGCCAGACCTACGAACACCAGATCCTTTTCCAGTTCATCCGCTTTGATATGTTCGGGATTATCCGGGACATCCTCCTCGACCCGATATGCCAGGCCCAGCACGCGCAAAGCATCTTTCGTCATGGCATCGTTGGCAGCGACAATCCGTTCGCGGGCAGCCTTGTCCAGTGGTTTGGAATGATCGTCCATCGTTTGGTAATGCCGGCACAGATCGAGCACAACATCCGGGGCGCCCTTCACAGCGATCACATTCCAATCCTTCATCTTGTTGCCGCGAAACGGGGATAGGTCATCCGGATCCGGCTCACTCACATTGTGGATGGTGATCATCCGTTTGCGTTCAGAATCGAAAGGCACTTCGTT
>JBGPNQ010000435.1:0-4121 GCA_041487615.1 Anaerolineae bacterium | reverse complement strand
CACTCCGCGACATTGATGCCGCCATCGCTTCATCCTTCGACTTGAGGCTGACTCTGAATATTTTGATGGATCAAACCATCAACCATCTCAATGTGGATGCAGTGGATATTGGGCTCTATTATCCCGATATTCAAAGCCTTACCTATTTGGCCAGCGCAGGATTTCAGACTCCAACACCCACCCGACCACAGATTCGAGCAGGCGAGGGGTTGGCGGGCCAGGTGATCGTGAGGCAATCCATCCTGCATGTTACAGATCTGCAAAATGCGCCAGAAACCCAAAATGAACTTCTCATCCGCCGCGAAGGATTTGTCACCTACATTGGGATTCCTTTGATCGTGAAGGGACAGATTAAAGGCGTTTTCGAGATCTTTCACCGTTCGCCTCTTTCCCCTACATTGGACTGGATGGAATTTTTGCATACGCTGGCCGGTCAGGCGGCAATCGCAATCGACAGTTCACAGTTATTTGAAAACCTGCAGCGCTCCAACCAGGAACTAATGCAGGCATATGATACAACGCTGGAAGGCTGGGCACGCGCTCTCGAGCTTCGCGACCGCGAGACGGAAGGCCATACCCGCCGCGTCACTGAATTAACCCTGCGTCTTGCACGATATATGGGCATCAGTGAATTTGAAATGGTGAACATTCATCGTGGCGTATTGCTTCATGATATTGGCAAGATGGGAGTACCCGACCATATTCTCAAGAAGACCGGCAAATTGGATGATGAGGAATGGGTTGAGATGCAGAAACACCCGGTGTATGCATACAATCTTCTTTCTCCCATTTCCTACCTGCGCAGTGCCCTGGATATTCCCTACTGCCACCATGAACATTGGGACGGCAGTGGCTATCCGCGTGGACTCAAGGGCGAGCAAATTCCATTGTCCGCGCGCATCTTCTCTGTTGTAGATATTTGGGACGCGCTCCTGTCTAACCGCCCCTATCGTAAGGCCTGGCCTCGGGAAGAAGTTGTTGAATATCTCAAGGAAGTTGCAGGGTCCATCCTTGACCCGAAGATCGTCGAAATATTCCTCAATATGGCCGTAAGCGAGAATATTCAGATGGGCTAGAGGCGCCAACCGGTTTGAATTTATTTCACCCGCAAGAACTTTCTCTTACCAACCTGCAACACGCCTGGATGCGGAAATGTCACATCGCCGCGTTCAATCGTTTCACCGTCAAGTCTCACACCCTTTTGATCAAATAAACGACGTGCCTCGCTCCTGCTTGCCGCCATTTTTCCATCAAGAATAACATCCATTACGGTTTGGCCATTCTCTAAATCATATTCCGGCATCTCATCTGGTGCTTCCTTGTGCTGGAAGGTTTTGACAAATGCGTCTTCAGCTTTTTGAGCATCCTCATCCCCGTAGAAAACACCCGTGATCTCACGAGCGATCTTCATCTTCGCATCCCGTGGATGAATGCTTCCCGATGCAACATCCTTTTCGAATAGTTCGATCTCGTGCGGTGACCAGCGCGTCGCCAGGCGCATGTACTTGCCCATTGCAAAATCAGGGATGGACATGAGTTTTCCATACATATCTTCCGCCCCGGTGTTAATAGGCACGATATTGCCAGTTGATTTGGACATGCGTTGCGTACCATCGGTGCCTGGCAGGATGCCGGTGATGATCCCAACCAATGGTTTCTGTCCGAGCGCTTCCTGCAACTTTCGTCCTGCCACAATGATGTTGAACAGTTGGTCCGTACCACCGACTTGAACATCCGTCTGTTGAGCGACTGCGTCATAGCCCTGCATCAATGCATAGAATGTTTCGTGGAGGTAGATCGCTTCACCCTTTTCAAGGCGATTTGCGAAATTCTCGCGCGCCATAAATTGCTGCACGGTGAAATTCTGTCCGAGGCGGATGAGATCAAGGAGCGATAATTCACTCAGCCATTCGCCGTTATAGCGCACCTTCGTCTTCTTTGGATCGAGGACGCGAAATGCCTGCTCCGCATAGGTCTGTGCGTTGTGGGCGACCTGGTCTTCGGTCAGGATGGGACGGGCTTTGTTCTTATCTGAAGGGTCACCTACCAGCGCCGTATAGCTTCCAATGAGAAAAGTCACATCATGTCCCAAATCCTGGAACTGGCGCAGCTTGCGCATCGTGATCGTGTGTCCCAAATGCAGGTCGGTTGAGGTAGGATCATATCCACAATAGACGCGCAGCGGTCTGCCCTCTTTTTGAGCTTCCATGAGGCGTTGGCGTAACTCATTGGTCATCGCCTTTTTCAACTCCTCATCGCCATATTCCGTGCCGAGCATGAGCAGTTCGACCTGTTCTTCGATGTTCATATCAACCTCCTGAGATGTAGACAAACAAAAACGCGCCCGCGATGGTGAGGGCGCGTTCTGAACACACCACCGCAAAATTTTACGTGTGGGTGTAATAATAGTTGCTGGCAGACTTCAAACCAAACATGCGCCGATTATACACGCGAAGCGGCCGTGTGGGCAACATCACTGCCCAAGATTGAAGGTGAACGACCACGGACCTTTGACCGTATAAAACTCATCGCTGTAGACGATTTGCTCCGCTTCCTCCTGGGACATGGAGTCAGGTCTGCTTGTGATCTGCATGGTCTGCACGCCATTGACATCCGTGCAATCGAGCGTGATGGCGATACCGCGGTCGTTGAGGGCCTGTTGGATCTTGGGCATATAGATCGAGCAGTAATCTTCGGAGCGCGGCGGAGCAGCAATTGCATCAATCGTGACGGTTACATTGGAGAGGTCGGCATCAGGTGGGACATTCTGGAAGGAAAGGGTGTCGCAGCGATTCCCAGATTGACCTTCAACTGGCTCCTGCAAGCTGGTCATCGTGGAGCCAAAGTCCAATACAGACACACCGGTATATTGCAGGCTTGCGCCCCAAATGGACCAATCAGAGCCGTCGAGCAGAGTGAAACATACATCCACATTGACCTGTTTGCCATCACGCCAGGCGCGGTCTGCGCGGACTTCGATCCCGCTTGAGAGTTGACTTACCACTGCGGGCGCAGCCTGCATCGTGGGATATGACGGATCGATGTATGCAGTTGGGCCGGCAAATTCAGCTTGTTGTGGCACAGAGGAGGAACAGGCCACAAGCAGTAGCGTCAGCAATAAAATGGTTCGTTTCATTTTTCTCCAGGGTTACTTTGAGAATATATTTGCAAGCGCATCTTCTATGTTCGGGTATTTGAATTCAAAGCCTTGGTCAAGGAGGCGCCTGGGCTGTGAGTAGCGTCCTTTGGCAATGAGAACGCTCATCTCGCCAAGTGCCAGTTTCAGTAAAAATTCCGGCAGATGGAACCAAAATGGGCGATGTAATGTGCCGGCAACGGCGCGCATGAATTCAGCATTGGATGTGGGAGTTGGGGCGATCAAATTGTATGCACCGCGCGCCTCTTCATTTTCGAGCAGGAATTTCATTGCGCGAACCTCGTCAGCGAGGTGAATCCAGGGCATGGCTTGAGAGCCATCTCCAAGCTTACCACCAAAAAATAAGCGTACGGGAAGAACCATCAGTGGAAATAGGCCGCCGCTCCCGGCAAGGACAACCGCAGTTCGCGCAACGACGCGCCGCAGGCCAAGTTCTTCCACAGGTTGGGTGGCAGCTTCCCATTTGACTGTCAACTGCGCGAGAAAGTCTTCAGCTGCAGGCGTTGATTCATCCGCGATGGCTTCGCCGCGCAAGCCGTAACGATTGATGCCGGAGATTTGAAGGAAAACCTTTGGGCGGCGCGAGGCGCTCTGTATGGCGGAAACAAGCGCAAGTCCCGGAAGGACGCGTGAGTCAACAAATTTCTGCTTCTGTTTACGAGTCCACGGCCAATGTTCGAGTCCAAATCCTGTTATGTTGGCGACAGCATCCATTTCATTGACGAGATGTCCCCAGCCATCTGTCGTTTTTCCATCCCAATGAATCTGGTTCCGGCCCCGGGAACTTCCACGAGTCAGGGTAAAGACTTCGTGCGAATTGTGATTGAGTAAATTTTTGAGAGCGGTTCCCAGAAAACCCGAACCACCGGCTATAAGTACTTTCATCCAGTCTCCCGTATAGCTTTCATGACATCAGCATTAGAAAAATTCACGAATTCAAAAAATCAGCAGTATAATCCTGCCT
>JBGPNQ010000434.1:0-4123 GCA_041487615.1 Anaerolineae bacterium | reverse complement strand
TTTATTCAACATGATCGCCTCCAACTCATCGACTAATTGATACTCAAATCCTGCTGGGCGTGGGTCTTCGACCCCGCCGAGACATGACCGTAGGTCTCCAATTATTTCCAACCTACATCCGATAACTGTACTTCACTTGCTTCCCCAGTCAACCAAAACTGCGCCAACGCAATGGGAGACCTTGCGGTCAGAATGCTGGTCGGGGCGCTGCGCGAAAACCCTCGACCAGCAAGAGATTTAATCATACGGAACGAACACCTTGAAAAAAAGGCAATATGTCTGTAATCACGTATTACTTTCATCCTAAGCGATGACCATTGTCAGACAGGAGATAGAAGAATCAAAAAGGACAGGCCTTCGCCTGTCCTTGCTTCATATTCTCGATCACCACTACGGGCAATCAAACGTATATGTCACCTGCTTCTCGATCTTCTCACTGCGTCCTACTACACCCGTATTGTTGCTCCCGGCAAATTGATAGTCAAGCCAGGCATTCGGTTTTCGGAAATTGGCGCTCACCTGATCTCCTGAGAATGCGATCGAAAAACCACCGCTTCCATCGGGGATCAATCTTCCACCACTTTGCCAGTCAAACGCGACACCCGTGGTCTTGTCCACGATGCGGTAGAAGAAGTCCACCTGGGTAATGCTTTTATCCGTAGCTTTAACGTTGAATGTGATTTCCTTGTTGAGTTGGCAGCGCAGGGAAAGATCGCTTCGTGAGCGCGTCAAATCGACGAACCAGCCTGCTCCCAGCTGATTATCCACGGTGATCAATCCGTTGCTTACCTCTGTAGGTACCGCAACGGCGACGGTTGGCGCCGGTGGCTGCGTAGGCGGCACTTCGGTCGGCGCGGGGAGCGGAGTTGCCGAGGGCACTTCGGTAGGCACGTTGGTTGGGACAACAGTCACGACAACGGTCTGAAGTACAACCGCGGCTGTTTGAGTGGGCTGAATAATTTCCTGCGTTGGCGCTGCGGTGGGTGTGGCGGGCGCAGTTCCACATGCGGCGAGAGCAAATGCAAGTAAAAGAATGATAAGTTTTCTCATAGGAGTCTCCTTTGTAATTTCTGAAATTCTAAGACAGATGAGGCTCAATTCCCCTTTCATCCCTGAAAAGAGGACATTTATACTATGCCACATGCTGTCATTGCGAGGAGGGCGTAGCCCGACGAAGCAATCTCCGCAGTTTACAAGGGTTCTTCATTTCCGCACAGCGCAAACGCGCCTAAGCTCTTGAATTGGACAAATCTTGTTATAATCGCCCCCATGCTTACTCCACTTAGGCTTACGCCTGCGCAGATCGAAAAGGAACTCGACCGCATCCTCTTAAAAGTACAGAAACCCGGTCGTTATGTGGGCGGCGAACTCAACAGCGTAGTCAAAGACTGGGATTCCATTTCAACGAAGGTTGCCTTTGTCTTTCCGGATATTTATGATATCGGCGTCTCGAACGTTGGACTCAAGATCCTGTACGATCAGGTCAATCAGCGGGAGGATGCGCTGGCGGAACGCGCCTACGCTCCCTGGCTGGATATGGAAGCGCTCATGCGTGAACACGGGATCCCGTTGTATACGCTCGAATCAAAACGACCCCTGGCCGATTTCGACCTCATCGGCTTTTCCCTGCCCTACGAGACTCTCTATACCAACGCGCTCAACGTTCTCGACCTGGCCGGGATTCCCGTCCGCTCTGTGGACCGCGATGAGACTCATCCCATCGTCATCGCAGGCGGACATTCCACGATGAACCCCGAGCCCATGCACGCATTCATTGATGCGTTCGTCATCGGAGAGGGCGAAGAAGTCATTCATGACATTATCAATGTGATTATGTCATCGCGAGGAGCGCAGCGACGAGGCAATCTCCTCATTAATCAGGGGATTGCTTCGCCACCTTCGGTGTCTCGCAATGACATATTGAAAGAGCTTGCCAAAGTCCAGGGCGTCTACGTTCCGCAGTTTTATGAAAGCCATTATCTGGAGGATGGCACAGTCTCGCATACCGAACCTGTGATTCCCGATGTTCCAAAGATTATCACCAAGCGGATCGTCCCGGTCCTGCCTCCCCCACCGACGAAGTTCATCGTCCCGAACATTGACATTGTCCACAACCGCATCTCCGTGGAGATCATGCGTGGATGCACGCGCGGCTGTCGCTTCTGTCATGCTGGGATGATCACACGACCTGTCCGCGAACGAAGCGTGGATGAGGTCCTGCAGGCGGCGGAAAATGCGATTAAGAGCACCGGTTTCGAAGAGTTGGCTTTGCTCTCCCTATCATCCTCCGATTATTCGAATGTGCTCGAACTGGTGACAAAAGTTGGCGAAAAATTCGGCGGCACGCATCTCAAAATAGGATTGCCATCCTTGCGGATCGAATCCGTTTCGATTGACCTCATGGAAAAACTCAAGGACAGCCGCTCGGGCGGATTTACTCTTGCCCCCGAAGCTGCCACCGAACGGATGCGTCGCATCATCAATAAATTCATTCCCGATGAAGAGATCATCAACACCACGCGCGAGATCTATCGTCGCGGCTGGACGACGATCAAGTTATATTTCATGATCGGGCATCCCAGTGAAACGCTCGAAGATGTGCAGGCCATTGCGGACCTGTGCAAACGCGTGCTGGCGGAAGGTCGCAAAGTGATCGGCATGAAAGCCAAACTGCACGCGGGCGTAAGCACGTTCGTGCCAAAATCACAGACCCCGTTCCAATGGGTTTCGTGCGATACGCCTGAACAGATCAAAGCTAAACAATCATTGCTGCGCCGTGAACTCATGCGCGATAGAAATATCAAACTGAGCCTGACCGGCGCGGAAGATTCGTTCCTGGAAGCCTGGCTCTCGCGCGGTGACCGTCGCATGGCGGAAGTGGTTTATTCGGCGTGGCAGAATGGCTCCAAGTTCGATGCCTGGGACGAGGGCAAGAAATATGATGCGTGGTTGCGAGCCTTTGAACAGCACGGGCTCGACCCACTCTTTTATACCCACCGTCAGCGCCGCACAGATGAAGTCTTCCCGTGGGAGCACATTACGGCTGCCGTCCGCAAGAACTTCCTCTTCCAGGATTTCAGGCAATCTCTCGAGGGACAGATCCGCGTGGACTGCCGTCTGAATTGTTTCGCCTGTGGCATCCTGCCAACCTTCGCGAATATGCGCCGTGAAAATCCCGGTGATGTGTGGAAATGTCCGGATGTAAAATCGCCCGTTTCCCTCAATCCATCTGCTCAATCGATTTTCAAACTGCCAATCGTAGGTGATTAGTCCAGCGACTTGCTCGATGAAAAAATATTCGGTACGACCCGCCACACCCAGGGATATTGAAGCAGTCTATGCGTTGATCGCCGCGCAAAATAGGGATGATTTTGGCGATGCTCTGTTGACCATGGATGGTTTGCGTAGCCGCTGGCAAAGCCCCTACTTTGAAACCGATACCTGCATGGCATATGCAGATGGTCAACTGGCCGGATACGCCGAGCTGCGGGATGGCGATTCACCTTTCATCTATCTGGCAGAGCGAAATAATATTGACCTAGGTTTTCAACTGTTGACTATTTTGGAAGAGATCGCAAAAGATCACAAGACCCTCGAACTGAGCACTCAGATCAGCGCAAAGAACCAATCCCTATTGGAACTTTTCCTGCTAAATGGATATCATTCCAGCATCTCATTTCTCATCATGGAATTGGTCATGGACACAACTCCCGCCCCACCTCAATGGACGGAAGGGATACTGGTTCGAGCCTTTGTTCCCGGTCCGGATGAACAGGCGACCTTCCGGGCAGACGAAGAAGCAGCGGAGGATAAGGGCTATCACCAGCCTCTGGATTTTGAAGCGTGGTCGAAGCGAATGGGACTGGCTCTCGAACGATTTGACCCGAGCCTGTGGTTTCTGGCGTGTGCCGGAGAAGAGATCGCAGGCGTCGCGCTTAATTTCTACGATCAAAGAACGCAGACGGGCTGGGTGGATCACCTCAGCGTACGTCGCCCCTGGCGAAAAAAAGGAATTGGCAAGGCATTGCTTTTGCACACATTTGGACAGTTCCATCAACGCGGCATCCAACACATAAAACTTAGCGTCGATTCGAGGAGTTTGACACATGCACCGCATTTATAT
>JBGPNQ010000433.1:0-4142 GCA_041487615.1 Anaerolineae bacterium | reverse complement strand
TATCTGGTCATGTTGTATTCGAAGAAACCGATCGTCACGGGTGCTTTCACCAACACCACCGTGCATCACATGATCGACATGCTCGCCATCTTCGCGGGCGGACGTGACAAATTGCGCGAGCATCCACGCGCGATCTTCGATGTATGTCCATCACCGCCGTTGATCTGGTCGAACTTCGGTGCGGGGCAACTGATCGCATTGGCGCGCGCAGGTGTTCCGGCTGAGATCGTTTCCATGCCGCTCGCGGGCGCTGCGGCTCCGGTCACATTACTCGGTGCGGTCACGCAACACGCCGCGGAATGTTTATCGGGTATCACCATTCACCAGCTTGCACAGGCGGGCTCCCCCATCGTTTGGGGCGGCGCGCCATCCACGTTCGACATGCGCAAAGGCGGCACACCGTTTGGTTCCGTCGAAACAGGTATGATCGATTCATCGTACGCACAAGTTGGTAAATCTCTCGGTCTTGCGACCCATGCCTATCTCGGCGCGACCGAATCAAAAGTTTTGGATATGCAGGCCGGTCTCGAAAGCGGCATGGGCGCGTTGATCGGCGCGTTGAGCGGCATCAACATGATTTCCGGCGCAGGCATGTTGGATTCGCTCCTGTGCCAGAGCCCGGAAAAACTTGTCATCGACGCGGAAGGCATCGCCATGGCGCAGCGTATGCTGCAAGGCATGAAAATCCACACCGAAACACTTGCGACAGGTTTTTATGAAGGAATCAACTTCAAAGGCGGTGACTTCCTCAAACAGCGCATTACCATGCAACTCTTCCAAAAAGAGCAGCATATGCCCGGCAAAGTCATCGATCGGGATTCGATGCGCGGCTGGAAGGAATCCGGTTCGATGGATACCTTCACCCGGGCAAGAATCCGCGTGCAGGAGATTCTCGCCTCGTACAAGCGACCCGAGCTTGATCCCGCCAAAGTAGATCAACTACACGCCTACGTGCTGGATCTCGCCAGACAGGCTGGACTCGAACAATTACCATTTATAGAGGATTTTCAACCCGCGTAAGAAGACCTGACAGTTTCTGCAAACCTGTCAGGTCTGTCACGTATTAAAAATATGTTGAATCTCACCCAACTTCTTCGAATCCCGCACGTCGACGCGGGATTCGATATATCTCCCGATGGGACTCATCTTGCATTCGCCTGGAATAAAACAGGCGAATGGCATATTTATGAGGTGGAGCTCGCTAGCGCCCAAACTTTGCCACAGAGATCACAGAGTTCTCTGACAGAAAACTCAAAGTTCTCTCTGGGCTCTGTGGCTAATCCTCTTACTTCAATCCCCGGCGGAAAACTCAACCCGCGCTACTCCCCCGATGGAAAATATCTTGCTTACGCGTTGGATCCCGATGGAAGCGAGTCGTATCATATTATTCTCCACAATCTACAAACAGGCTTGCGAATTGATCTAACTCCAGATTCTGCTTACGCGCACCAACCGAATTTTGCTTTTTCCCCGGACGGAAAAACTCTGGCGATTCTTTCCGATGAACAGGGACAGTTCGCGTTATATTTGCTTTCGATTGAAACAGGAGAAAAGAAGTTATTGCTGGATATTCATCGTCCCATTTGGGATGTAAAGTGGTCGCCGGATGGGAAATGGATTGCAGCCGAAGCCGAGATGGAGGCGAGTGACAGAGGAATCTTTATAGTCGAGATAGAACCCCTGGATGCTGCTCAGGGCAAGCACGGAAAGTGGGAACAGATTGGAGTCTCACCCTCACCCTCCGCCCTCTCCCGGCGGGAGAGGGGACTTAATGCCGAGCAGCCTGTATGGTCACCTGATTCAAAGCTTGTTGCTTTTTGTGCTGAGTCCGGCGAATGGTTTGATATTGGATTGTATGAAATTGAAACCGAGAGTGTTGAATGGCTGACTCAAAGCACCGGTGATGATATGTCACCGTGCTGGTCGCGAGACGGGAAACGAATTAGTTGGGTTCATGCTGAGGGTGCGGCGAACAATTTAATGGTGTGGGAAAGAGGCGTGCCTGTTAAACGGCATCAAGTTTCAATCGGGATTCATCATCACCCACAGTTTGCTTCTCAGGGCGAAATTCTCTTCCTGTTTGAAAGCCCTAGTCAGCCGCCAGACCTATGCAAGTTGAATTTGGATGATTCATTCGAGCAATTGACAAATTCATTGCCTGATGGATTGCGCACTGCAGAGTTTATCTTTCCTGAAGAAGTTACGTATGATAGTGACGGTGCATCTGTGCCTGCCTTGCTATATCGCGGCAATGGAGATGCAGCAATCATCAACATCCACGGTGGGCCGAACTGGCATGCACAATTTTTATGGGATCCAATTTCGGCTCAGATGGCCTGGCGCGGCTGGACCGTGCTCCTGCCTAATTATCGCGGCTCCACCGGATATGGACGCGCATGGCAGATCGCAAGTCGCTTCGATATGGGCGGCCTGGACACGCGTGATTGTGCATCCGGCGTCGCTTATCTTTTGCGGGAAAAGCTGGCTACGAAATTTGCAGTGACAGGTAGAAGTCACGGCGGGTATTTAACGATGACCTGCCTCACGCAGTATCCCGAATTGTGGTGCGGCGGTTCGGCAGTTGTCCCGTTTATGAACTGGTTCAAGTCTCATGAAGAGTCACGCGAAGACCTGCAACATTGGAATATCGAGAACATGGGCGACCCGAAGGAAAATCATGAGCGCTGGTATAACGCCTCCCCATATTTCTTTTTGGACCGGATCAGCGCGCCTGTCCAATTGATTTGCGGAGGCAACGACCCGCGCTGCCCCGTCAGCGATTCAATCGATGCTCATGATAAACTTGTCGAACTTGGGAAGGATGTGGAGTTGTTATTGTATAAAGATGAAGGTCATTCATTTTTGAAGATCGAAAATGTGATTGATTCTGAATTGAGGTGCGTGGAATTTTTAGCGAAGGTGTTTCATGAACAATCGTTGGTCGAGTAGGTCGAGTGGTTTTCTCGACCATATCGAGACCAACAAATAACCAGCAAACATGAAATGGGTGGTCTCGATACGTCCCGCGAAAACCATGCGGGACTACTCGACCACCGAAGAACAACAGAGGAGAATATATGGAGAGGTTGAAGTTCTTATCGGATGAAGATGTAAAAGCCATGCACGAAGCCACTCTCAAGATTCTGTACGAAGTGGGGGTCATCTGGACGCACAAGCCCAGTCTGGATATTTTGCTCGATGCGGGTTGCACGATGAACGGCAACCGCGTCTGTTTCGCTCCTGACCTCGTCATGGACAGCATCGCGAAAGCGAATAAGCGTCCTTGCATTCGCGGGCGCAATGGACAGGTTAACGAGCTCGGCGGCGGAAACCTCTACTTCCATAACCTGGGCGGCGCGCGGGATGTCTTCGATGCGCGCAAGGGCACACGTCATGTTGCCACAAATGAAGATGCCTGTAATGCCATCCGCCTGCTGGATGCATTGCCAAACTGCAATACGGTGACACCTTTTTTCACTCCTCCCGATATTTCCAACGAACTCATGGCGATGCATATGTATCGTCATGCGCTTTCGAACACCACCAAGCCTGTACAGGGACCTGGCATTCAGTTCGGGCATGAGGTCAAGTATGCGGTGGAAATGGCGGCCGTGGTTGGCACGCCTCCGAGCGAACTGACTCTGTCCCTCTCTCCTGTCAGCCCGCTGACCATGCACGATATCGCCGCGCAAGCGATCGTGGAAATGGCGAAGGCCGGTATCATCCATGCCAACCTTCCCTGCCCCACCGGCGGCGCGACCTCCCCGATGACCATCACAGGCAGCATCGTCCAGCAGAGCGCCGAGTCATTGGCTCCGCTCGTGCTGGCACAGATCATCAACCCGGGATGTGGAGTCGTCTATTGCGGACGCCTTGGGATGCTGGAGCCGCGCACGGGATTGATCTGGGGTGGCGTGGAATTGGGACTCTCCTCCGCCGCCACGGTCCAACTCGGACATTACTACGGGTTCTCGGTCAACGTGTATGGATTCTCCACAAACGCGCACACGCTCGACGCGCAGAATGCCTTCGAACGTGGACTCAATGCCACCATCCCGGCACTGGCGGGCGCTGACGAACTCTCTGGCATTGGAGAGATGGAGGCGGGTGTGATGGGGTCCTTTGCCCAAATGGTATTGGAC
>JBGPNQ010000432.1:0-4146 GCA_041487615.1 Anaerolineae bacterium | reverse complement strand
CGTCTCTTTGCTGCGTGCTCGCCAGAGCTCTCCTTCGACCTTTACGGAACCGCTTGAGAATGGTTCGATCGCGATCCAAACTTCTCCGGTCATTCCAACTAATGTATCACCGATCAACGGTGCTTTGTCGGCGGCCCGCCTACGTTGAACAGTGAGCCAGATAAACATACCGCCGAATATGGAAACAGATCCAGCGAGTCCCAGATTGATGAGCGGACGACGATCATCATCCATAAAAAGATAGACCGATCCTATAGTCAGCATGAAGATCGTGAACAGGAATAATGGATTGTGCAGACGCTCCTGACGCATTGCGACAAAGTACGGCAGCGGGCTGAGTACCACGATCAGGAACGCCCAAGGATTTCCATCAAGGGCAATAAATTCAGCTACGCCTGCCAGGATACAAAATGCCATCGCAGAGACTTTGGGCAATGAATATTTCGTATCATTAAACATGATCAACAACAGCACTACCCCTGTGAAGATCAACAAATAGGCGACATTCGGATTGATGATGAATTTCATTCTCGCCTCATTTCGCACAAATAGCGTTTATGCGGTTTCGAGTTTTTCGAACCTGACCTGCGCGAAAAGCTCCTCGATCAGCGGACGGGTCCCCACTTCCGTTCCAGGCAGGCTGGCAGTGGCGGCGCCGCTGGCAACGCCCCATCCCAGAGCTTCTTTCAAAACGATTCCCTGCGTCAGCGCCCAGACCAGGCCGCCGACCATTGAGTCTCCTGCGCCGATCGGATTTTTCTCTTTGATCTTGGGAGTATGAAGCAGCCATGTTCCTTCGGCAGTGTGGAGTAACGCGCCTGCCTTGCCCATGGAAATGACCACGTTTTGCGCGCCCATTCGGCGGATCTCTCCAGCGCCGGTGGCAATTTCAGCAGGCGTGTCCATTGGTAGTCCAGTTAGTTCGTGGGCTTCCTCGGCGTTGGGTTTTACAAGATACGGCTTCTCCGCACAACCCAGTTTTAGCGATTCACCGGATGTATCGAGAATAGCATTGGCTCCATGCTTATTTAGTACATTCACGATTCGCGCATAGATACCTTTGGAAACGCCCGGTGGCATACTTCCTGCCAATACCCACCAATCCCCGCCCATTGCCAATGTGTCGATCTTGTCCAATAGTTCTTTCTGCTTGGATTCATCCACCAGCGGACCTTTTTCGTTAACCTTGATATAGTGATCGTGCGACTGAGTCACAATGCTGACATTCGTGCGCGTCTCGTCGGAAACCCAAACGAAGTCTGTGCCGATGCCAAGACACTGCAAACCCTTCTGTAAAAGGTCGCCCGCACTCCCACCGAGGTAACCGACGGCGGTGCTGGGCTCGTTCATCTCTTTAAGCAAACGGGAAACGTTGAAGCCCTTGCCGCCAAAATCGATGCGTGACTCGCTGGCACGCAGCACGGAATTAAATTCCATGGCGGGCACAGTCAGTTCACGGTCAACAGCAGGGTTGAGGGTCAGTGTGTAGATCATAGGTATTCCAAATCGCCCTGCATATCAATAATATGCGGGGCGGATCGTTAGGGTTTTTCCCAGAGTTTTTCGATGAGCATTTCTTCTGCTTCGTTCGTCCACATGTTGTCTTCGCCTAATTTGGCCGCGACCTCAGGCAGGCGTTCTTTCAACTCTTTGAGTCCCGTCAATGGGAGATTGCGGATCTGCGGGAAGATGACGACCTTGCCGGGATACTTCCCTTCGATGACGGATTCGATCGCTTCTGCCGCCGTTTCCAACCCGCCGATGGCTGCTACGGAACGACCGGGAGACAACGTCCCTGAGACTCTGCGCGCCATCACAGATGCCTGATCGTCAATCGTGAGTCCTGATGTGCCAGTGTATTGCGCGTTGGAGAGATAGACGTTGCTAAGATTGACATTGCCCATCGTGCCATTGGGAACACCTGCAAAGAGCACCATCATTCCATCCGGCTTCATGACCGTGTCGCCTTCTTCCATCAACGCAGCAACCGGCACGCTGACCACGACATCGTCCACGCCTTGATTTTGAGTTGCCTGCATCACGAAATCGTGGAAGGTTTGCTTCGATGAGTTGGGATTGAAGAACAGGAGTTTGCGCCCGTGCTTCTCAGCCAGGGGTGTGAACATGTTGCTCAAGGTTTCCAATCGCTCATCGCTGATCTCTGTTGCGATGACAAGTTTCGGACCATTCGGTAATTCCAGCGCGCGCTGAACGTGCATTTGTCCCATCGGTCCACCTGCGCCGATGAAGACAGTCGCGCCGCCTGCACGGAGTTCGCAACGATTGCGTGCTTCACCATAGGATGCAGCGATATCGGTGCCATTGGTTCCAAGGAACGCAATGTAATCATAGTGGAGGCGACCAAGATCAACCTGGACAAGTCCGTCAAGCGATTTGGTGCCAACAAGATTGCATGTGCCGCGGCGGGCAATCAATTTTGCAATCTGACTCACATCCCTTGCGGACGCCGGATTCATCACGACAATGTCGTCGAAACCAAGGCCATTTGTTAATTCCTTGCTAAGTGCTGCATAATCCGCGGAAGTGAGTCCATTGCGCTCGATGACCTTTGCTCCACTTGAAGAAACCAATGCTTTAACGGAAGCAGGCACATCGGTTAGAACGAACGAGGCGGGCGCATCCAATCCAGCAGAAAAATTATTAGAGGTTGAGTCGCCAGGTTGTCCAATGATCCACATCATCCCGCCCTTCTTGGGAGTAAGACGACGACGCTGTGTGTACGCAGCCATGACACATCCCCACGGCTCGAGCAGGGAAGACTCTGCATAGCCCATGTCATCATCGAGGGGCAGTAGGCACGCACCCGTATCGGTCTTGAGAACTTCATCGCCGATCAAATGGAATTGAATCATGCCGCCCGGGACAGTGTATCCATACGCCGTGCTCTTGCCCTGTTGATAAATGTCAGGTTGGACGGCGAGTCGCTGACCAGGCTTGTACGTGTTCTGTAGATTCTTTCCCACTTTGACGATTGTAAGCGAGACTTCATGTCCAAGCCGGGTTGGATCAACGGACAAATTGCGATTGTAAAGTTTGGGATGGCTGCCACCCTGCTTGAGGATTTTCACATCGGAGAAACACACACTGACTGTATCAATGCGCACCAGCAATTGATCGTCATTTGGTTCGGGAATCGAAAAAGGTTCGGGTTGACCAGCGTTTCCCAGATTTTCGAGTCCCGCTCCGTACAGATTCCATGTCCATGATTGTGTGGGGATGTGATAGTTCAATTTCCGATAGGCTTGATATTTTTCGCCCATAATTATTTTCCTTTCAGAGTCAACTGCCACAGAGACACTCCCGAAATACATCGGGACATGTGAGTCACGGGGGTTTTGATTCTCTTTTTCTCTGTGTCTCCGTGACTCCGTGGCTGATTTTTCTTAACCAAGTTGTTTCTTGACGAGTTCGCGTACTTCTTTTGCAGTAGAGCAATTCAACGCTTCGCGCGCAGTAGTTCGCCAGTCTTCGATCTTGAGTGCCCGAACCTGCGCCTTGACCGTTGGCACAGACGGAATGCTGACACTTAATTCATCCATACCGAGACCCAGCAAAATGGGAATGGCAGCCGCGTCAGATCCAAGCTCACCGCAGATATCCGCGCGCTTGCCATGTTTGTGCGCGGCGTCGATCGTCATTGCGATCAAGCGCAGAACCGCGGGATGAAGCCCATCATGTTTGGATGCGAGGGCGGAGTTGCCGCGATCCATCGCCAGTGTGTATTGTGTCAGGTCATTCGTGCCAATGGAGAAGAAATCGATTTCAGGAGCAAACACATCCGCCATCAATGCCGCGGACGGGACTTCGATCATGATACCGATCTGGACGGGTGCTGTCTTCAGTTCACGCGATATTTCTTCGATCAGCGCGCGCGCCTGCCGCAATTCCAGGATGTCGCTGACCATCGGGAACATGATCTTCAAATTTCCAGAGGGAGCGGAGCGCAGGATGGCACGTAATTGTTCACGGAATAACTCCGGTCGATTCAAGCACAGACGAATTCCTCGCTCTCCCAAAAACGGATTCAGCTCCGGCTTCATATGAATGTATGCCAGCGGTTTATCGCCGCCGATGTCCAACGTACGGACGATCACAGGCAGAGTCTTCATCGTCTCGGCAATGGCG
>JBGPNQ010000431.1:0-4161 GCA_041487615.1 Anaerolineae bacterium | reverse complement strand
CATTGAACGCACCTGTGGCAGTCGAAAGTTTGAAAGTAGATCCTGGAGGAAACTCTGCTGAAATGGCATTATTGACCAGAGGCCGCCGCGGGTCTTCGCTCAGCTGTTGATAATAGTAGCCCGGAATAAAACGCGCCATCCGATTGTTTTCGTAGGTTGGATAGGAAACCATTGCCAGGATTTCGCCTGTCTTCGGGTTCATGGCAATCACTACGCCACTGGAAATGCGCGAAGAGCCGAAGAAGCTCTCCCAATACCTGATCTCTTCCACAAGGGATGCCTGTGCGATTTGCTGCAGCCGCGTATCAATCGTCAGCACTACGTTGTTTCCAGGGACCGACGAAACAGGTGGCTTGAGATTGCGCAATTCCTGTCCTGCCACATCCACTTGAACAACGCGTAAACCATTCTTTCCCAACAAGAGGTCATCCAATGAAGTCTCGACACCTGCATAACCGATCTTGTCCCGGTTGGGAACAAAGCCTCTGGTCTTGTAATTCTGCTCGAGCGCTGCGGAGATTGGTCCGAGAAATCCGACAACGTTTGCAGTCAGCGATCCGGTCGGATAATCACGGATCGGTTCGATCTCCACTGAAACACCCGGCCAATCCACGGCTTTTTCGCCGATCACGCGCGCCAATTCTTCACTGATATTGCAGCTTATCTTTACAGGCGTATACGGCGCAAGCGAATCGCCCAGCGCGACCATATCCGCAATACTTGGGCCCGGCACACAGGCGGAGAACAATTTGGCATTGTTCAATGTCGCTTCGGTAACAGGACCGCCGGCCGGAACGCCCGTCAGATCGGAGACTTCACGATAGATTCGCTGAATGTCGGCGTCATCGTCTGGCAGGCTGGCCGGTGTGATGACAACATTATAGGACGCGATATTACGTGCCAGCACATAACCATTGCGATCATAAATAATGCCGCGCGCTGCGGGTTCACTGATATTGTCGGTGTAATTTTGGATCGCTTGATTGTTCCACATCTGTTGATCGAATACCTGCAAGTTAACTAATCGGGACGCGATCAACCCTACAACAACGATAAATATTCCATAGACAGTCAGTGTGCGCCAGATGGGCACTTGAAACCTATTGGAAGATTGAGAACTCATTCAGCCTCCGCGGTGGGATATACCCATCGTGCCAGATCGCGCATCACCGCATAGACGGGGATGGCAAGTAACATATTCAATAAAACACCCGGCAATATTAGTAAACCGAGAACATCCTCCACTGGCATACGCACCCCTGAAAAACGCAGAACAGCGAAAGTTAAAAGATTAATAATGACCGTTCCCAGAAATGTAACACTGAACATGGCAAGCAGGGGAGCCTGCCAAACGCGCTTTTGTAAAACCTGCGCCATTGTCACGATCGCGGCGTAGGCCAGGACCGGCACAAACCACGGAAGCCCGGAAACAAAGCCAACCATGAGTCCCATCGCAATGGCCCAATGCCAGGCTGAGTCGACATCCTGCTGCAATGCCCAGGCTGCGAGAATTACCAAAGGCAGGTCAGCGATGCCCGATAGCAGGTACATGCGGCTAATCATAGCCGATTGCAGAATCACAGAAAGAAGGATGACAGGAGCTGCTATCAGATTGCGCATTCTATGGGACGGGAAGCAGCGGAGAAAAATCCACCGGTTTAAAGTTGACAATGATCAAAACGATTTCGATGCGGTTGAAATCCACGACCGGTTGGACAGTGGCTTGCTGGAAGAGGTCGAAATCACGGGCGCGGACGTTGACAACTTGTCCGATGATCAGATCGGGCGGATACCCACCACCGAGTCCAGACGTGAGGACCAGGTTGCCTGCCTGCAGTGCCGTATCCTGTGGGATTTGATCGAGGGTGACATCGCCAGTCACAGAGCCGCTCAGGGAAGCTTCCACTTCCGCATTTTGGATACGGACATTCACGACCGAAGCGGGATCTGTGATCAATTGGACGCGAGCCGCATCTGCAATCACCGCGTCGACGCGCCCGACCAATCCTTGATCCGTTACAACGGGCATGCCGCGCAGGATGCCATCGTTTGATCCGCGATTAATGATTACAAAATGGAGGAAAGGACTGGGATCGCGACCGATGACCGCCGCGGCGCGATACGTATTTTCAGGATTGGCACGTGAGAAGTCAACCAGCGCGGCGAGTATTTGCGTCTCCCCGACTTCCTGCTGTAATTGGATTACTTGAGCCTGCAAGTCGGACACTTCCGCTTCCAGTTCGGAATTGCGTTGACGCAATGAAGCCATATCGCGCGGCGCGGTCAAAAAATCCTGCACGGCCACAAATCGTTGGGAGAACCAGGTCTGTAAATTGACTAACGATCCGGTGAACACGTTGGAGGCGGAACTGAAATAGCCGCCCAATGCCAGCGCTATGACTCCCCCCACGATCAGGAAAATGATCGTTGTCTGCAGCGTACGTGAAAATAAATTTCTCATGTTACAGGGTACCGCATAAGGAACAGAGCCAAAAACAGTCTCTTTGTCCGCGACATGTCACAATGGCAACGTACAACGGTCTGGCGCCATGAACGGCGACATATGCCAGTCACACATTATGACGTGTGCTTCCGCGTTCCAATCCTACCAGATAACGGCTTAAATTATCGAAATCCTCAAAGACCATGCCGGCGCCGCGCGCCACACATGTCAGCGGGTCTTCGGCAACCCAAACGCGCAACCTCAACTCATCGGTGAGTCGCTCCGCAAGTCCCTGTAGCAGACCGCCACCGCCTGCCAGACAAATGCCAATATCCATCAGGTCTGCGACGATTTCCGGTGGGATTTCATCGAGCGCGTCACGAATGGTATCAACGATCACCTGCACAGACCCGGCCAATGCCTCGCGCATTTCAACCGATGAAATCTCAATGCTTTCGGGCAATCCGGTCACCAGGTTTCTGCCGCGCACTTCCATTGTTTTTTCAGGTTGGAGCGGGTAGGCCGAACCAATCTTCCATTTGACTTGCTCGGCGTTCCCTTCGCCAATGAGCAAATTGTATTTGTTGCGTAAATATTGAACGATATCCTGGTCCATTTCGTCGCCAGCCACGCGCAGAGAGCGGGATGCAACGACTCCGCTCATCGACAGGACCGCCACTTCAGTGGTGCCGCCACCGATATCCACGACCATGCTTCCCTTGATATCCTGGACGGGAAGCCCGGCTCCCAATGCAGCCGCGATCGGCTCCTCGATCAAATAAGCGGCCCGCGCCCCGGATGCCATCACCGCATCATAGACCGCCCGCTTTTCCACTTCCGTTACGCCGGTGGGAATGCCCACCACCACGCGCGGACGAGGCAACGGCACAACGCTCTGTTCGTGAACACGACCGATGAAATATTCAAGCATCACTTGTGTAATATCGAAATCGGAAATGACTCCATCGCGCAGCGGACGAATCACCGCAACGCTGCTGGGCGTGCGGCCCAGCATCTCCTTGGCTTCCAATCCAATGGCTAGTGGCTGTCGCAGTCTCTTGTCAATCGTCACCCAGGATGGTTCGTTGATGACGATCCCCTTACCCCGCACATTTACCAATGTGTTTGCGGTCCCCAGGTCTATTGCTATGTCAAGTGAAAACAGGCCCAAAAGCCAGTTAATCGGGTTAAAGGCCAAAGCAGGCTCCTCGATGATATGACCTAAGTCAAATATCTTGTAAAAGGTATTATACCTAACAATTCGTATCCTCGTAACTTGCCACGGGGTTAAAACAACTACAACGGAAGACAATCCACCGAAAATAAGGAGCAATCATGGGAAAAGTCGCACTTGTAACGGATAGCACCTCCTATATTCCAAGAGATATTCGCGAGAAATACCCAATTACGGTCGTTCCGCAGGTGGTCATCTGGGAGGGACAAAGCTACGAGGATGATGTAACGATCACGCCCGAACAGTTCTATACGCGTTTACGGACCGCCAAGGTCATGCCCTCCACCTCGCAGGTTTCCGTGGTGAATATGCATAAGGCATATAGTTCACTGCTCGAACAGGGTTATGACGTATTTGGCATTTTCCTTTCGGCGAAACTTTCCGGCACGTTCCAGTCCGCTGTGCTTGGACGCGAACAGTTGACCAGCGGCCAGGAGAAAGTTGATTTCATGGATTCAGAGACAACTGCAATGGGAATGGGATT
>JBGPNQ010000430.1:0-4208 GCA_041487615.1 Anaerolineae bacterium | reverse complement strand
GTGTAACTGGGCTCGATACGTAAGCTTGATTCGGAATAGGCCGTCTTGACCCACGGCTGGGCATCGTTTTCCCAATCCGAATCCTTGAAATGACGGGTGGCTTCCCCCGAGATGTTCTGCATGGCCTCAAGGCCGACCGAAAATCTCGAAAAGTTCCGCCTCACCTCGACACCGGCCCACCACGAATTGAGGGGAAACTCCAGGCGGCTCAGGGGCGCCTGGTTAGGGGGGAAAGGGTTGCCGAATTCGTATGAGGTGTGGCTGCTAAAATAATTTCTGACCCGCAGGTCGGCCGACCAAGGGGTGGTCGGCGGATCGTCCAGCTCAGCAGCGGAAGTCTGGGCTGCCGGAACAGCGGTAAACGGGGTCTCACTCACGCCATACCGATTTTCCGATGCCATTCGGATCGAAATGCTTGGCGGCGGAGTGTTGTTCGCGCTATCCATTTGCTTGCCTCCCTATGCTTGATGTCAGGGGCTACTACTGGCTGCATCAGCCAGATATCTATCCACGTTCTCCTGCGTAATTACTTCAATGCCTGTATCAATAGCCTGGGGCATCTGAACGCCCAGCGAAGCTTGCCACAACATCAGGACCGACATCGAGCCTTGCATTTTCGGAATGGTTGCCGAGGAAGACTCGATCACGCCTTCCTTGATGGCATCGAGTATGGGCTTGATGCCATCCATGCTGACCACTTTTACCTTGCCGGCCGTCCCGGCCTGTTTGATCGCGGTTGCAATGCCGATCGGACCGGAAGCATCGCAGCACAAATAACCGCTCAGATCGGGATGCGCTTCGAGCACAGCCGCAGCCTGTTGGCGGGCAGTCTCGATGTCGTCATTGTCGATGCCGCCGTCTACAACAGTTATACCGGGATACTTCCCCAATACAGCCATCTGGGCTTCGTAGCGTTCCCTGTGGTTTGGCGCCGTGGGATATCCCTGCATCACCGCCACTTTGCCGGCGTACCCAATCAGCTTGACGAGACGCTCGGCCGCAATGATGCCCTGCTGGGCAAAGTTGTTGCCAACGCTGGTGATAGCGGTATCCGGCGATGGTGAGTCGAACAGAACCACCGGAATACCCTGATCCCTGATGCGGTTTATCGCCGTCATATGGCCTACTGCGTCCACCGGATCTACCGCGATGCCACTCGGGCCACTCCTGGCGGCCTGTTCCAGAATCGCGTTCTGCTCGGCGGCATCGGCAATTGCTGGCGGCATGTAGTCGACCACAATCTCGACACCAAGCTCACGGCTCAGGATTTTGGCCTGAGCCTGCGCGCCTTCGTTTACCTCGTCGAACCAGGGATGCGCGACTTTCGGGACAATGATGAATCGAAGTGCTTTTGCCATTTTTCGAGTCCTCGTAAATGAACTTGGAAGCCCAACGTGAAGCAGGCCCCTGAAAACGCGGGTGGAGCGACGCGATATCCAACAAATGACCAATGGTACGATTATGGCGATGGGTATCGCTTTGCTCAACCCATCCTACCGCGCTGTATGCGCCTTACGCGGGTTCAATCAATGTGGAACGTTGGACGCTTACCGTTGCTGTTTGCGAATGGTACGTTGAACGAGGTGTAGGGTGCATTCCATGCACCCTACGCCCGCTGGCTTACGTGCGTTACGCACTTCATCCACCAATCTTGTTGTACGCTAGTTCGATGAAAGGTTTGACCTCTTCAAACTCGGTATCCGTGGAAATAGTAAACTCCGTATCTCCAGTTCCATAATGGCCGACGCTCGTAACATCACGGTATGATTTTGGAGGTGCCTCAATATCGCCAGCTCTCAATTTGACGAAGAGCTTAATATTATTGCTCTGTGTTCCCATGCAAACGATATTTTGTGAAATCTTATAAGCCACGTAAAACTTCTTTGGAACCTCCTCGACCGCTGGATCAAGCCCCAGGATGTACTCACGAACGCTGTGTATAAGCGACTGAATCGCTTTTTGCTTTCCTTTCAAATGTTCTTCGAATGTGTACGTTGCTGTTGCCCTAACTTGAGCGGCTTTCTTTCCTGCCTCCACCATAACCGGGTTTTTGCCATTCGCCAGTATAGAAGCTGGAATCTTAGCCGCTTGGAATACCTCTTCGAGATAGAGCGAGCCGTTTTTGAACAGACGGTATTTCCATAACTCAATGTTTGCTCCCATCACTTGAACGGCATGAAGATCATATTTTTTGTAGTTTGGGGCGATGCAGATAACTCGGACATCGGACCAATCCACCTCTACGCCATTTCCCAAAGCCCGTTGAACCGCAATCTCGAAATCTCCTTTATGATCCTGAATCCAATGCAAATAGAAAAGGCTCTGGTTGATCAGTTCGGAGGATTCAACCTTCTTGTACTCAATAATGACTGGGTTGTTATCCTCGGATAAGGCGAGGCTATCAATGCGTCCAGCGTGCAATGCACCGGTAGAAAACTCAGATGCCACAAAGCGACAATTGAAGATCGCCGCAAGATTCTTTTCGATCAGCGTCTGTAGCTCTTTTTCGACAGAGAAATTCGTCTGCTCAACAGGCACAAGACTATTTTCAGACATTTCAAATAGTGGCATTTCTTTCGATCCCCTGCGAGTTCTTTGAGCTTCTAACGTTAGGCATCCTAAAACGCGCCGGTAAAGGCAGCGTCGAGGTTGATAAATTGGAAAGCGCTTTATAACATATTGTTTTTATTTGGGCACCAACCGTAGGGTTCTCTGAATTTTCGGATAAGACGCACTGCAAAACGTTCAGTATTTGCAGGGCGGCTTGGCGTAGCGTAACCCGCCGGATGGTTCAAAGATTTGGCGCATTACGCCTTGTGGCTAATGCGCCCCGAGAGCTGCTGCTGCGACGAGATGCTAGGCGTTTGAGGTAACCTGCCGCCGGTGCTCGGATGGATACCAATAGCAGGGACCGCTTGAGCGTCATTTGGGCAATTAGGTTTTGCTGAGAATGTTTGTGACTAGTGACGCAACTGACAGAACTAGAGCCAAAACTGAAAATGCCATAGACCAGAACTGTTTGCGATACTCCTGATTGTGACCAGAAAGAATTGCGGCTAGATAGGGGAAATGTACGGAATGTCCCTTTCCCTTGATGTTCATGATGAAGAGGTTCACCCATGCACCATTGTCTTGCTGGTACCTGTGTTTGGCGTCGAGGTGGTAGTAGAGGCGACCAAACAACAACTCGCGCTTGCAGTTCAACTTGGTTGCGACGGCAGATAGGTTCACTGGAACATATGGATCGTTTGGTCCCCTCTCATTGTTTGGCGATGTGCCAGGATAAGCAGATTCATACATCTCGTAGATGCACTTCAATACTTTGCGGTCAGTAGGCAACTTGCTCATAACATTCAACGTCCGGTGGGATGCACGGTAGGGTGTTTATGGTTAGCAAGGCACTTGGTTTTGCACATGGTTCACGCTTGAGGGGTAAGCCTGTAGCCGCAGTGCTTGCACTGGCCTTCGTTCTTTCGCTACTTTTTGCTATATTGATCACGTAGCCTCCAAACGAGTTGCTGCCACTGGTTGAAGACGTCAGTCTGCTTCACTTCCATGCGTTTTTCACTGCCGTTGTATTGTGGCACCATTCGCCAGTACTGCACTATTACCTTAGTGCCCTCAGTGACGCTGGATAGGATCACGTTTGTTTTGATGTAGGGGTCAGCACACGATCCGCACCCAAAGAACGCTTTAGACAATTCCGCATTTGTGTCTGGAATGCGAGCCTGAATGAGGGATTCATTGGAATCGTCTATCGTCGCACCTGCTGATGCCATAGCTGCAATAAATCGATCATGAAGTTCATTTTTGGGTGCGTTAACGATGGCCTGCGGCCATATAGTGTTTGCTATTTTAGGTGGTTGGTTCGCGCATCCCGCGAAGATAACGGTGAATACAAGAATCATAAGTAGTTTCATAACCCCTCCTGTAGCCACCGTTTTATCGTTGGCCCAACGAATAGCGTTTATCTGCCGCCTTCCCCAAACTTGTTTAACCCGCAACGTGTGTTGGCGGCAGATAAACCTTGTTGGACTGAACCACCGGAGAGCGGTACCTATGGGGATTGTAAGGTTTTGGAGATTGGCGTCAACCGCACGTTCGGAGAGTGAGGCAATTGGCGAGGAAGAATCGGATGCCCTCGCATGATTCTGTGGCTCACATTGGCATTGGCACACCGTGCAAACCGGCCGATACAAGCGCTATTC
>JBGPNQ010000429.1:0-4255 GCA_041487615.1 Anaerolineae bacterium | reverse complement strand
CTTCACTGTCAAACTGATCGATCATGATTTATATGGTTGGCCCATCAAACGATTAATAGAAGCGGTCGCCAATTTCCAGGCAGACTACATGCTGTTGGGACATTCCGGCTCAACCGCCGCCCACAAAACAGCTCTAAAGACGATATGCGCAATCCATGAGAAGCTGCCACATATCCGAGTCGTTTATGGCGGAGTCTATCCATCCTACGCGGATCGTGTCGTCATGACCGAGTGTGAAGAAATAGACGTGGTTGTGCGTGGAGAAGGGGAGCAAACTATTGTAGGACTCATCCGCACCTGGGAGCAGACCGACGACCTGAGCTACATAGACGGGGTCACCTGGCGCAAAGGGCATGAGGTCGTCGTCAACCGCTCTCGCACGCCGATCAAAGACTTGGATGAATATCGTCCCGGCTGGGAACTCTTGGACTGGTCCCGCTATTCAATGTTCGGATTCAGGAACGCCGCAGGACTGCAATTCAGCCGCGGCTGTACGCTCACGTGCAGTTATTGTGGTCAATGGATGTTTTGGAAAAAGTGGCGGCATCGCAGCCCGGAGAATGTCGTTGAGCAGTTGAAGATTTTATCAACGCAATACGGAGTCAAGATCATCTGGTTTGCAGACGAGAATTTTGCGGCAGACCGCGATGTTGCCAAACGTATTTTGGAATTAATCATTGAGGCAGATTTAGGACTCTCGCTGAACCTCAACATGACCGCCGCAGACGTTGTACGCGACGCCGATCTGATTCCGCTCTACAAGCGCGCGGGCGTTGATTACATTGTCATGGGAGTTGAATCACTTAAAGATGCCGTGATCACCAATATTCGCAAGAATAATCCCTTCGAGATTTCAAAGGAAGCGGTACGACTCTTGCGCGAGAACAATATCGTCAGCCTCACAAATATCATTTATGGATTGGAGGAGGAAAGCTGGAAAACGATACTCGAGAAATTCAAGGGCCTGCTCGAACTGGATTCGGACATTCTCAACGCCATGTATCTGACCCCGCACTTCTGGACGGCGCAGGGAAGAGCCACTGAGCCGTATGATGTGATCCAGGTTGACCAGGATAAATGGTCGTATCGAAATCAAGTGCTTGCCACGCGCCATCTCCCGCCCATCGGGTTATTTCTCGGCGTCAAATTGACCGAGATATTATTTCATCTGCGTCCCAAAGCATTGCAGCGATTGTTCTTTGCGATGGATAAACGATACCTCCAAATCATGCGTCACTCGATGTGGGTTGGCATCAAGGTTGTGCTGGCAGAGATATTTGAATTTTTCTTTGAGACAAAGTTCTCGCCAAGAGGGAGTATGAGCGCCTTGTATGGAGTAAGCCCGAATCCATCGACGATTGGGGATGATTGAGCGTTTTGTGTTTTTGGGGAATATCACCGATCTCTTCTTAAAATTTTTTTAGACCAATCGGATACTACTATTCTTATTACAAAGATAGTAACTAAACATGACATTAAGCAAGCTGTATTACACTTTAATTTCTGCTACCCTGTTACTGGGTGGCAGGACTTGGATTCAAGGTGAATAGAGTGAAAAACGTTCAGGTAAAAGCTATACAGCCTTCCAGGCAGCATGGATTCAGTTATTGGCTAATCTGGCTTGTTTCCATTTCGGGTTTTCTATTGTTATTCTATTATGGTTACTGTTTTGGTTTGTGGGGACGAGAAAGCCTCCTGTTGCAGTATCTTTTTCAATGCAATTGCCCACCTGCCAGCGAAGAGGCGCGTTACCCAAAATCAGTAGATGTGATTGTCCCTGCCTGTCGGTACGCACGTTCCATCCTGTCGCCAAGCGGGCGATTGCTATATGTAATGGAGCAAGACACCTCAACATACCTGTTGGATTTGGAAATGGGCACGAAAATCGCTTTTGCCATCCCAGATGGTTCGAATTATTTCCTAACCGATGACTTAGTATTTCATACACTCTATGGAACTGATGGGTCTGTTTTGGATCCTAATACAGGAAAGCAATACCCCATTAAGCGATTCATAGAATTGCGTCCTGACGCGTATGTAAACGGGGAATTATTAAATCTAAACATACCTGCTGATGAGTTGGGAAAGGCAAAAGACGTTTTTCTAATCGACGATGACAATATTATTGCCTTAGTACCAGGTTTTGATAAATATCCGGAACGCAACTTTAATATTCGTCGAGGAGATTTTCCTGGTCCTGAGGCGAATCGAGCAGAGCAATTCCTACAACAATACGGTATTGCCTATCAGAAAGTTTTTCAGAACTCTGTTCCCAGATTTCCGAATGAGGTGATATCTCCGGATGGGAAATATGTTGCGCGAGGGGATGGAATTTATTCGATAGAGACTGGCCAACGGATTGTTGGAAGGATATCATCCTCCAGAGACTGGGCAGTCAGGGGTTGGACGTATGATGGCTCAGCAGTAATCTATTCCCATTTCCAAAATCCATGCGTGATTCGGTCGAACTTTGGCTTCTTCGATAGTACCCTCTGTTTTCTTAAAGTACCTCAACCGGTGATCAAACTCAAAGTACCGGAAGAATATTTATTATCCCAAAAAACACCTTAATCTGGATAGCACTTCTCAAACGACACTCTTCGCGACCTGTTCTCCATATCCCAGTAATGCCTTCACCATATCCTGCGACCTGCCCTCGGCATATACGCGTAAAACGGGTTCCGTTCCCGAGGGGCGGATGAGCAGCCACGAGTCATCGGACATGATGTACTTCACTCCATCGCGCTGACTGACTTCCGACACTTTCTCACTTCCGATATCAGATGGGGCCTCCTTCGTCAAGAAATCCGTCATCTCTGCCTTGGCGACAGGACGGCTCAAGCGAATGTCAGTCCGTTCATAGAATGCAGGTCCTACATCCGCGAGCAGATCTTCCACCATGCCATGCAGCGTCTTGCCTGATTCGGCGATCATTTCCACAATCAGCAAGCCCATAATCGGGCCATCGCCTTCGGGAATATGTCCCTTGAACGAAATGCCACCCGATTCCTCGCCGCCAATCAATATATCTTCAGACATCATGTAATCGGCAATGTGATTGAAGCCAACGGGCGTTTCATATAATTTCAAGCCATAACGTTTTGCCAGACGGTCGATCATGCGTGTTGTCGAAACTGTGCGCACCACCGCACCCGTCCAGCCGCGTTTTTCGACGAGATATTTCAGCGACAAAGCCATGATCTTATGTGGATCAACGAAAGTGCCGCGCTCATCCATCGCGCCGATGCGATCCGCGTCGCCATCGGTCACCACGCCGAAATTGCCCATCCCCGAACTGACAGCCGATGCCAGCGCGCCGAGATATTTCGCAATGGGCTCGGGATGTACGCTGCCAAAACCAGGATTCATCTCGCCGCGAATTTCCGCAATCTCGCAGCCGGTTCCCTGTAAGAAGGACTTGATCACACCGCGACCGGAGCCGTACATCGCATCCACCACAAAGCGCTGGGGGTTGTCGGCGATGATGTCTGTGTTGATCAACGTCCGCAGATGCTCAAAGTATGCGGGCAACGGATTGAATTTCTGGATCAAATTCGCTTCGCGAGCTTTTCGGAAATCCATCAGATTCGGTCCGCGCGCCTGTTCTTCATTATCGTTGATATAAACTTCCACGCGGCGACATTGTTCGGACAGCGCGGAGCCGCCAAACGCGCCCTTGAGTTTGACCCCGTTATAACGCGGCGCGTTGTGCGAAGCAGTGATCATTACCCCAGCAACCGCATGGTTGTGTTTCACTGCGAACGAGATGGCGGGGGTTGGCGCATCTGATTGCGCGAGCAGGACGGTGAATCCGTTTGCTGCGAGGACGCGTGCCACTTCACCGGCAAAGCGGTCTGAGAGGAAACGTGTATCAAATCCTACTACGATCTTTTTTGAATCCGCATTGTGCTCAGTATTTCCGGAGATATTCCAATATTCTGAGCCGACCGCATCTGCAATTGCCTGGGCAACGATGCGAAGGTTGTCGAAAGTAAACGTGTCTGATATGACGGCTCTCCAGCCGTCGGTTCCGAAATGTATGGGCATGATATTTCCTTTGAGGCGCTGATTTTATTACGGTGTTTGAGTACCAGCTTGGGTGGGTGAAGGTTGCCAATTCGCGATGGGCGTCGCGGTCTGCAATACCGATTGGATCATCCACCCTTCCACACGTTTGTCATTTACCAGTGCAAAGACATGCACCCAGATTACCTTATTGACCTCCTGAAAGTCATCCGGGAAGATCGTCACCGTT
>JBGPNQ010000428.1:0-4268 GCA_041487615.1 Anaerolineae bacterium | reverse complement strand
TATGCAATCCGTAAACCATTGGGTCGCTCCAACCGTGATAGGCGCCGCCCACTTTGATCACGTATTTCTTTTTTGTAAATACGCGCGCGGCGCGGATCGCCGCCATGACGCTTTCTGTCCCTGAGCCCAACATGCGGAACATTTCCACAGCGGGCATAAAGCGATTGACCAATTGGGCAAGTTTCAATTCATATTCATGGAACAAGCCGGTCACAGGACCACAACTTTGCAGCATCTCAAAAACTTTTTCGCGCACCGGTGCATAATTGCTGCCCAGCACTGTGGGTCCGCCTGCCTGTAAAAAATCGATATATTGATTTCCATCCGCATCCCATAAATAGGCACCCTCCGTTTTTTCGATCGCAATGGGAAATGGATGGTTGAATGCGAGATTATGTTGTACGCCGCCCGGAATAAACTTCTTCGCTTCGTCCGTTAACGCCTTTGAGCGTTTGCATTGGTTATCGAAGTAGTTCAGAAACTCCTGCATCTTTTCACGCTTGACCGGACGCAGCGGTTGACTGATGAGGTTATCCAACTTTGCATATACTTCTTTTGTATCGTGATATTCGCTGATCGCATATTTCTGTTCGGTCATTCTATTCTCCAGCTGTTACACGTTTACTTTGCTCGATCTTCTTTTGATCCCCGCGCAATTTTGAAAACGCGACCTCACGCACTGCCAAAGGTATCTTTGTGATCCTGCGTTCACTGCAGATCGCCAGCAGATATGCCAGCGCACACTTCTCCAGAATTTCCACATTGTGGACTGCACGTTCCATATCATGACCGAAAACCAGCGCGCCGTGGTTTTGCATCATGAAGGCGTTATTGTGATTCTTAACATGCTTGGCAACCGCATTCTTGAGCATCCCTGTCCCGGATGGGGCATAGGGGATGATGTCCACGCTGCGACCGAGGAAGCGCGCCTGCTCATCGAACAGGGCCGGGATCGGCGCTTTGATCAATGTCAACGCGCTGACGTAAGCCTGGTGTGTATGGATAATGGCGTTGACATCCGGCCGTACCTGGTAGATAACTCCATGCATCCCAGATTCAACCGACGGCTTAAGATGACCCTCGATTCTGTTCATGTCGAATTCCAGAATACAGACATCCTCCGGAGTCATTTTGAAATAATCATAGTTCGACGGGGTAATGGCAAATGCACTCTGCCCAGGAATGCGCAGCGAGATATTTCCTCCTGTTGCCATCAAATATCCTTTCCTTACGAGCGCCTGTGCAGTATCCACGATCTGTTTTTTCTGTAATTCAAAAGTACTCATGTGCCCTCCATATGGGATTTTAGAACATGATCTTGACACTGTCAAGATTTGGACTTAATATGTATTCATGCCCTCCAAAAAGTACCATCATGGCGATCTAAAAAATGCCCTCATCAAAGCCGGAGTGGAAATCCTTTCGAAAGAGGGGATTGATGGATTAAGTCTGAGGAAGGTTGCGCAGCGGGCAGGCGTCAGTCACAATGCGCCCTACTCTCATTTCCCGGATAAACAATCCCTGATCGCCGCCATCTCCACTGAAGGATTCAAGCAACTCTATGATGAATTAGGTTTGGCTATAGCGGCGTTCCCACGCGATCCCAAAAGGCAATTGCAGGAGGGGGCGTGGGCATATGTCCAATTTGCGATGAACAATACAGATACCTTTAAGATCATGTTCTCCGGTGTCCTGAAAAAGGAAAAAGAATATCCAGCCTTCGTCGAGATCTCCCATAAAACCTTCGAGAGAGTGGTGGATGTTGTGAAAGCCTGCCAGAATGCAGGTGTTTTAAGTTCGACGCGGCCGGAGATCCTGGCTGTTGCGGTGTGGGGACAAATACATGGTATTATTTCGCTGAGGCTTGAGGGGCAGATTTCTCATACTGTGCTCGATGATTTTGACATCCGTGAGATTGTTCTTTTTGCGCTGAACCAGGTTATGCTTGCCAGTCCCGGTTAGCAAGCGGAAGTCGCGTAGGTTGCCGGTCACAAGCATTGGTGTGATATAACCTCAAAAATATTACAAAATGTACCTGTCATAGTTGAGTTTTTATGATACATATAGTGACAGAATTCACAATAAACCTTGTCCCTTCATTGACGAGGAAACCATTCAAGGAAAATCGTTATGGATACCATCGTTACAACTGGTTTGGACCCGGCGCACAATATTCTTCAATATGCGCGTCACGGATTGGATACCATCTTTGCACCGAAAAGTGTTGCAGTCGTGGGCGCCACCGAAACCACCGGCAGTGTTGGCCGGACTATTGTCTGGAACTTGATGAGCAGTTCATTTGGCGGGACCATCTTTCCCGTAAACCCGAACCGCGCCAGCATCCTGGGCATCAAGGCTTATCCCAGTCTCAGCGCTGTGCCAGAGGTCGTTGATCTGGTCGTCGTTGTCACGCCTGCAAAGACAATCCCCAACATTATTAAGGAAGCTGTTGATATCGGTGTGAAGAGCGCCATCATCATCTCAGCCGGATTCAAAGAGACGGGGCCAGACGGCGTGGAACTGGAACGCCAGATCCTGGAGCATGCCCGCCGCGGCAACATGCGCGTCGTGGGTCCGAACTGCCTGGGCGTGATGAGTCCCACCACCGGATTGAACGCCACATTCGCCACAACCATAGCACGCCGTGGAAGTGTGGGCTTTATCAGCCAAAGCGGCGCGCTGTGCACGGCCATTCTCGATTGGAGTTTGCGGGAGAACGTTGGTTTCAGCAGCTTTGTTTCCATCGGCTCCATGCTGGACGTGGACTGGAGCGACCTCATTTATTATTTGGGTGATGATCCCAATACAAAGAGCATCGTTATTTATATGGAAACCATCGGCAACGCCCGCGCATTTCTTTCCGCAGCGCGCGAAGTTGCGTTGACCAAGCCGATCATTGTCATCAAACCAGGTCGCACGGAAGGGGCTGCCAAGGCCGCCGCCTCTCACACGGGTTCACTCACCGGCAGCGATGAAGTCCTTGAAGTGGCCTTTCGCCGCAGCGGTGTATTGCGCGTGAACAGCATTGCTGAATTGTTCTACATGGCCGAAGTACTTGGAAAACAACCCAACCCACAGGGACCTCGTCTCACCATTTTGACAAATGCCGGTGGACCGGGCGTGCTTGCCACCGATGCGCTCATTTCCAATGGCGGTGAATTGGCTGTACTCTCTCCTGAAACCATGGAGGAATATAACAAGCTGCTGCCGGCCGCGTGGAGCCATAACAACCCGGTGGACATTCTGGGAGATGCCAGTCCTGAACGATACAGCAAGGCACTGGAGATCGCTGCGAAAGATCCGAACAGCGATGGCATCCTGGTGATCCTCACTCCACAGGCCATGACCGATCCCACAAAGACGGCCGAACAATTGGAACCCTACGCGCATTCACTTGGGAAACCAGTACTCGCGACATGGATGGGCGGTAACGATGTGGCGCCGGGTGAGCTATTGCTCAACCGTATGAACATCCCCACCTTCCCGTACCCGGATACTGCGGCGCGCGTGTTCGATTACATGGCACACTATTCAGAGAACTTGAACAGCCTGTATGAGACACCCATGTCTGTCAGCACTGGAAAAGATGGCAATCATGAACGCGCTGCGCAGATCCTCCAGAAAGTCCGTGAGTCCGGCCGCACCATATTGACCGAGTTTGAATCCAAGGAACTCCTCAAAGCCTATGGCATTCCCACTGTGGAAACGCGGATCGCGACCAGTGAAAATGAAGCAGTCAAGGCTGCGGAAGAAATTGGCTATCCTGTCGTTCTCAAACTTCATTCCGAGACGATCACGCACAAGACCGATGTCGGCGGTGTGCAGTTGAATTTGGGAGATGCACAGGCTGTACGAACGGCTTATACATCCATTGCGGAATCGGTCAGGACAAAAGTTGGCGCCGAACATTTCCTGGGAGTGACCGTCCAACCGATGGCGAAACTTGAAGGTTATGAATTGATCCTCGGCAGCAGTATTGATCCGCAATTTGGACCCGTACTCCTGTTTGGTCTCGGTGGTCAACTCGTGGAAGTGTTCAAGGATCGCGCTCTCGGCATTCCGCCGCTTACGACAACCCTTGCGCGTCGCATGATGGAACAGACCCGCATCCATACTGCACTGAAGGGGGTACGCGGACGCAAGGCGGTGGATCTTCCCGCCCTTGAGCGCTTGCTCGTCCGCTTCGGACAACTCATTACGGAACAACGCTGGATCAAGGAACTGGATATCAATCCGCTGCTGGCTTCGCCGGAGAAGTTGATCGCCCT
>JBGPNQ010000427.1:0-4274 GCA_041487615.1 Anaerolineae bacterium | reverse complement strand
CCGATTTCCAGGCAGCGTCGAGCCTTGATGAGAAGAATCCTGCCTGGCACGTTTCGATCGGGGAAACATATTCGAAACTTGGAGATTTGATCAGTGCGCTAAACGCTTATCAAACGGCGACGACGCTCGCGCCTGAAGATGCCGGGTACTGGCGAATGCTGGCAATATTTTGCGCACAGAACAATGTGAACGTCAAGGATGTGGGCGTTCCTGCGGCACAGAAAGCGGTTGTGCTGGCAAAGGACGAGGCGTCCTCGTTGGATATATTGGGCTGGTTGTTGTTACTTGACGCGCGCTATTCTGAATCAGAACGAGTATTGTTACGCGCTCTTGAACTTGATCCGAAAAATGCCTCGGCACATTTGCATTTGGGAATGTACTATATGGACACTGAAGACCGCACCTCTGCATATGCCCAGTTTGTCAACGCGCGCGATCTTGGGAACAACGATGCCCAGGCAATTTTGAATCAATATTTTCCGTAGTCTCTGGTCTGTCATTGTGAGGAGGGTTGAGGTGCGCTAGCACCGAAAGCCCGACGAAGCAATCCCCTGATGATGTTCTCATATCTGATAAAATCCCTCCATGACCTCGCGACCTTTTCCCTTTCGCTTCTTACTTTTTTCCTCTTTCCTCCTTCTTTTTACCGCCTGCTCGCCCGCTCCAGTTCTCGTTGCGCCTCCCGCCAGCCCCGGTGACATCCTCTATAAGGAGGAATTCGACAGCAATACCACCGGTTGGGACCGCATTTCCAACGCGGACGGGATCATGGATTACGATGGAGGTGGATATCGCATGCTTGTGAAACAGGCAAACTACAATCTATGGTCCACCCCTGAAAAGAATTTCGGCGATGTGCGCATCGAAGCTGATGTGTTCCGCTTGAGCGGCCCTGAAGAGAACCGTGAAGGACTCATCTGTCGTTACCAAAATGGTGATTATTATTTCTTCATGATCAGTAATGATGGCTTTTATGCCATCGGTAAATTTATCGGCGGACAGGCGTTGTTACTCGGTCAGAAGGAAATGCAATCAACCGGATTTATTCAAAAGGATGCGGTCAATCACCTGCGAGCCGATTGCGTTGGAAATACACTTAGTTTCTATGTCAACTACAACCAGGTCGCGTCGGTGCAGGATACTGATTTCCCGAAAGGAGATGTCGGCCTGCTTGCCGGTGCGTTTACTCAACCTGATGTGGATGTTTTATTCGATCATTTTGTGGTGATCCAACCGTAATTTTCTGCCACAGAGTCACTGAGACTCAGAGTAAATTAAATCTCTGTGCTCTTTGTGTCTCAGTGGCTAAGTTTCTCGTCATGAAAATCTATCTCGATACCATTGGCTGTCGCCTGAATCAATCTGAAATCGAAACCATGGCACGGCAATTCCGCGTGGCCGGGCATGAGATCGTGGCGTCGCCGCACCTGGCAGATATGGCGGTTGTCAACACCTGCGCGGTGACGAATGATGCCGCGTCTGTTTCACGCAGCAAGATTCGTCAGATCGCGCGCGCGGGGGTCGATGAAATCGTCGCAACAGGATGCTGGGCAACATTGCAGCCAAAAGAGGCAACCTCTCTCCCCAGCGTTCTCAAGGTTGTGCCAAATGGTCGAAAAGATCAACTCGCCGCCGAAACTTTGGGTCTTGATCCATCATCTTTCCTCCTTCAGCCTTTTGACACCGAACCCATCTCGCGCCAGCCGTTGCCCGGTCTACATCGCCGCACGCGGGCCTTTATCAAGGTGCAGGATGGCTGCGACAATCACTGTACATTCTGTATCACAACCGTGGCACGCGGTGAGGGGAGCAGCCGCCCCATTGCGGATGTGCTGCTCGATATTCAATCTGCCCTGGCTGGCGGCACAAAAGAAATTGTTCTTACCGGTGTTCACCTTGGTTCATGGGGACATGACCTTTCGACCTCCGCTTCGACGGGCTCAGCGCGGCGGCTCAAGGCAGGTTTTGGTTCTCATCTAAAAGATTTGATCCAGGCAATTTTACGTGAGACGGATACACCGAGACTGAGACTCTCCTCTCTTGAACCCTGGGATTTGGACGCGGACTTCTTCTCTTTGTGGGAGGACTCTCGCCTCATGCCGCACCTCCACCTGCCTCTCCAAAGCGGATGCGACTCAACGCTGAGGCGAATGGCGCGCAAGACCACGCCCGAATCCTTCCGCGAGTTGGTAGCCGCGGCGCGGAGTGTTCTGCCGGACGTTGCGATCACAACTGATATCATCGCTGGCTTCCCTGGAGAAACGGATGATGAATTTGCCGAGTCACTGGCCTTTGTCAATGCGATGAACTTTGCGGGTGGTCATGTCTTCACGTATTCAGCGCGTCCCGGTACGGGGGCGGCAAGGATGAAGGGACAGGTTAAGCCTGAGATCCGCAAGAAGCGGAATCACATCCTGCGCGCGGCGCTGGATGAATCCGAAAAATCCTATCGTCAGAATTTCATCGGGGAGAAAATGTCGGTTTTGTGGGAGTCCACTTCAGAAATGGGCGAATGGGGCTGGCAAATGGAAGGGCTGACGGGAAATTATCTGCGCGTAAAAGCATTTGCCCCTTCCCCGCGCTGGAACGAATTGGACGGCGTAGTGTTAATAGGTTTGACAGATGGTGGAATGACGGGTGAAATCACAGACTGAATCTGATCGGATTCACAAGGGAGCAGATATTTATGGGACACATTTTTATTTCGTACAGCAAGAAAGATGTACTTTACGCTGAAAGACTGGTTAATGCTCTTAAACGTGAAGGATTTGATCCCTGGGTGGATGTTGATGAATTGGGACCCGGAACCCATTGGCAGGATCGCCTGCAAAAACAAATCCAGACCTGTGATGCTTATATTTTGATCATGTCAAAGAAGGCCAGAGCGTCACGCTGGGTGCCCGATGAGCTGGTGACGGCCAAATCGGCTAATAAACCAATCTTCCCGCTCTTGTTGGAGGATACAGAATTATTCCTCGCAATTCAAACGGTCCAATTTGAGGATGTGCGCGGTGGCAGGCTTCCTTCCGAGGTGTTCTATCAGCGGCTTGCCGCGGTCACACCGAGACGTAAGAAAATAAATCAAAAAGTTGAAACGGTCAGCCTTACGGACGCGGCACGTCAACAAAAGGTGGATAAGGCTGCCGAGAGGGTTTCCTATTATTTATCCAAATTGAGCAGTGGCGTGAAGGATGTGATTGCAGTGGCGGCGAAAGTTTCATCGAATACATATAAATCTCTGGCAGACAGTGTTACCGCGAAAAAAGCTTCGAACCCAGGCAAACCGAAGCCAAAAACAGTAAAGAAAAAGAAAAAATAATCTCGGCTTGTTCACGCACTGGGACTTCGGAGCAATAGAGAACGCAGTCGGGAATGGATTCTGACTACCAGGTGGAAAGTCGTTACCTTCGGGTGAGGCAAAGTGTCACTTCTTGAAAAGCAAACTACGTTGTACAATGATTTCATACATGGAATTCAAGGAGAACCTATGACTGCTCAACTCATTGACGGAAAACTGATTGCACAACAGGTGCGTGAAGAAGTTGCGGCGACGGTTGCACAGCGGACTGCAGCAGGCAAACAAAAGCCGACCCTTGCCACGGTTCTGGTCGGCGATCGCCCGGATTCGGCGGCGTATGTTGCCTCGAAAGGGAAGGCTTGTCAGGAACTGGGAATGGGATCGATCAGCGAACATTTGCCGGCCGATGCAACTCAGGAGCAGGTGGAGAGTCTGGTCAAGAGTCTGAACGCCGACCCAACCGTCAGTGGTATTCTGGTGCAGTTACCGATGCCGGCTCATATCAATGAAGAAGGTGTCCTCTCCTTGATCAACATCGAAAAGGATGTGGATGGATTTTCACCGCTCAATATTGGTCGCCTTGCACAAAAGGGGCGCGATCCGCTATTCGTCCCATGCACTCCATATGGTTGTATCTATCTGCTTGAAAAAATGGGTGTGAAAATCGAAGGCGCAAACGCTGTCGTTTTGGGACGCTCGAATATCGTTGGTATGCCTGCCGCGTTATTGCTTATCGGCAGGAATGCCACGGTGACGGTATGTCACTCGCGTACGAAGGATTTGGCTGGAACCGTTCGCCAGGCGGATATTCTCATCGCCGCGATCGGCAGGACTGAAATGGTGCGCGGTGACTGGATCAAGCCCGGCGCGGCGGTCATTGATGTGGGAATCAACGCCGTTCCCGATGCCACGAAGAAAAGTGGACAGCGTCTGGTTGGCGATGTATGTTTTAGTGAAGCGAAGGAAGTGGCGGGCT
>JBGPNQ010000426.1:0-4283 GCA_041487615.1 Anaerolineae bacterium | reverse complement strand
GTCCTACTATCAAAAACGCCCATTCGCCGAAGGAGATGCTGTATATCCCCTCTGTAACACGAATATGGGATTTTTTGATGGAACTGCTGAGTCTCTCTAGCTTATCACTTTAAAATGCTTACCCATTCTAAAATATCGCCTTGTGAATATGATTGCAGAATTACGGGGGAAGCAGACAGTTACCCTACTTCTTCAAATACGCCTCGGGGGTTTTGGCAAATGATCGTTGACACGCTGGTGCACAGAAATAATATGTTTTTCCTTGATAAACATGTTGAAGAGATGTTTTGGGATCGACTTTCATCTCACACACTGGGTCAATCTCCATCGGTGTGACCGTGCTTTGTTGCACGAGACGTACGAGCGCGATCATTGAAGCAAGGTAGATTACGCTCATCAAAATGCTGGTGACGGCAATCGCCCAACCATTGTATAGATATTGCAACATCACGCCGAGCATTGCGCCCATCATGCCACCCATCATCCCACCCATACCGCCGTCCATCATTCCCATCAAACCGCCGACGCGACCGAAGACAATACCAAAAATGAGACCAATGATCACACCGATTAAATTGCTGAGGAACATATCGCTCGCCGCGCCAATGAAATAACCAACAGCGATACCTGTCATCATGCCTTGCGTCATACCGATCATCATGCCGAGCATTTCGGTGACGCTGGATTTGTAGCGTGAGAGATACACACCTGCGCTGGTGCTGATGAGCATAACGATAATGCTGGCAATGATCGCAGTTGTCAAATTTAGCATTTAATTTCTCCTTGTTTAAAGTGAGGCTTCGGAAGTCTTTCAGAAAATCCATCAATTAACCATGAAATCGAATCGGACTGTGTCCGTTTGTCCCGCGCGTTCAATACCAACGATTACTCGCCAGGGGCCAGACATGAGAAAATGTACCGCGCCACTATAGTGTCCGTTACCCAAAGAAGAGGCGGTTACCACATTTTTGCCGTGATTCATATTGGTCATATTAATGTCGAAGGAAACGGTTGCATCTGTGATTGGCAGACCGTTTGAGTCAGTGACAAACGCTTCGAAGGTATTGTTGCCGCTACCGGGAGGGTTGGGATCGCTGAATATCCACACCAGTAGATCCCCGCTTGGTTTGCCTCCTAACGGGGGAACCTGCATCACAGTGAGATCCTGTGTGGAGGATGAAGCCAGAGTGAGGGTTGGAATAGCCGTTGGCTGTTCCGCCAACGGGGCAGACATCATGCCACAAGCGACAAGTAACAACAGCGCCGCGAATCCAAAAAATAATTTTTTGATCACAAATTTTCTCCTCATAGTTTTAGTGAGAATAGCCTGGAGTTATGCAGACCAGATGAAAGTTCGATGAAGATTTAGTAAAGATTGTCATGTCTTTGTTTGGTTTGACATGCTCAATACCTTCGCCAAAAATGGGCTAAGAAAGTAGGGCTTTTCGGGTAAAGTTGAAGTCTTCTACCACACCAACTTAGCCAGGAAAAGCCCATGCCAGAGATTGTAGCACTTTTACAAAGCATAGCGGCGGTCGTGTCGCCCACGGTTTTGAACCAGATGAGCCAAGTGATTTATGGTCTGTTGATCAGCAGTGGCCGGATCACGATGTTGGAAATTTCGCGCTGGAGTGAAGGCGGTGGGAGTTATCGGACGGTCCAACGTTGGTATCACAGCCGACTGATTTGGCTGCAAATCATGTGGATCTTGTTCACGAGCCAGTTGTGGCAAGCAGGTCATGAATATATTGCGGCCGGCGACGAAGTGGTGTTTGGCAAAGTGGGCAAAGAGACGCATGGTGTTGGGTATTTCTTTTCCGGTTTACAACAACGGGTGATCCCGGGCTTATCCTTTTTTGTGTTTTCTTTGATCGATGTTCAGGAGCGGCAATCGTATCCCATCCAAGTCGTTCAAATGGTTAAGAAAGAAGGAGAGAAAACCCAAAAAGACAAAGCGAAGTCAGCGAAAGGAAAACGGTCCCTAGGTCGCCCGAAAGGAAGTAAGAATAAGAAAGAAGAAACACCAATATTGTCTGCAGAATTATTGCGGATCCAACCTGTTTTACAGGCATTTTTAGTGGTTTTGAAGAGTATGATGTCCATTTCTTACCTGGTGATGGATGGTCATTTTGGGAATTATCCCAGCGCCTGGCTAGTCCGGCAAAGTGGCTTGCACTTCGTTTCCAAACTACGTCATGATGCGGCTCTCTACGAACCCTTCACGGGAACGTATCGGGGGCGCGGACCGCATCCCAAGTATGGTGATAAAGTCGAGGTGCGCCAGCTGAAAAAGGAATACCTCCAAAGCGACACCGTGGAAGATGGGATTCGCATACAGATTTACCAGGCCTCTTTGCTCAACAAGGAATTCGCCTTTCGCCTCAACGTGGTGATCATTCTCAAAACCAATCTTTCTACCCAAGCCCAGGCGCACGTGATTTTGTTCAGCACTGATTTGGAGTTGTCCTATGAAAAGATCATGGATTTCTACACCTTGCGTTTTCAAATCGAGTTCAATTTTCGGGATGCCAAACAGTATTGGGGCTTGGACGATTTCATGAATGTCAAAGAAAGCGCTGTGACCAATGCCGCAACTCTCTCTTTCTTCATGGTGAACTTCAGCACCCTCCTGTTGCGCCGTTTTCGACAGATCAATCCCGAATTCAGCATCCTGGACTTGAAGTCTCATTATCGTGGTTGTCGTTATGTCTCAGAAACAATAAAATTGCTTCCGCAAAAGCCTGATGGCATTTTATTAGCCGGGATTTTCGAGCATATTGCCCGCTTGGGCATGGTTCACCCCGTTTTTGAACCAGCATCTACTTCATAACTGGCGAAGGTATTGATGCTACAATCGTTTTATTTGTGGGCATCAATTCTTACGCGCCAGTAATGTAGCACTTCGGCGAAAAATGTCATCCAATCCGCAACCATCCATACCACAACTATTCGCTTCTTTTTTGCGCTTGGGCATCACAGCATTTGGCGGTCCCTCTATGACAGCTTATATCCGCCAGATGGCAGTGGAAAAGAAACGCTGGCTTGCTGCAGAAACCTTTAACGATGGTGTTGCTCTCTGTCAAATGATACCCGGTGCTACTGCCATGCAAACCGCCGCTTATGTGGGACTAAAAACGCGGGGTGTCATCGGTGCATTTGCAAGTTTCATCGGGTTTGGGCTCCCCGCCTTTCTTTTGATGATGACTTTCGCCGCTTTGTATACGAATAATCACAATCTCCCCATTGTGATTTCAGCCTTTAGTGGGTTACAGGCCATCATTGTCGCCATCATTGCTAATGCCACTATATCTTTTGGAAAAAACACTTTGAAGGACTGGAAAGCCTTTGTAATTGCAGGTATTGCGGCAGGTTTATTCGGTCTCAACATGAATCCAATCTTTGTTATTATTCTAGCCGCTATGATGGGATTGGTTCTTATCAAACCCAGGCAGTCCAATCTCAACCATCCCGCTTCTTTGGCACAAAAACCAACCTACCCAAAGCCACTCCTACTCATCTTATCAGTTTCCGCAATCGGTTTTCTTCTGCTTTTCATTTTCAACCGAACCTTATTCAACTTGGCTATTCTGATGTTCAGGATTGACTTGTTCGCTTTCGGCGGTGGATTTGCTTCTGTGCCGCTGATGTTCCACGAAATTGTGGAAGTCCGAAATTGGATGGATAGCCAAACATTTATGAATGGAATTGTTCTTGGGCAAGTTACTCCAGGTCCAATCGTAATTACTGCTACCTTTATAGGTTATATGTTAGGCGGCTTGTTTGGGGGAGTAATCGCAACTCTCGGTATTTTCCTTCCATCCTTTACCTTGGTTGTGGCTCTCTCGCCTTATTTCGACCGTTTACGCGCCTCGCCATATTTCAATAAAATCATTGGTGGCGTGCTGTGTTCCTTCGTAGGTTTACTCCTGGCTGTTACTATTCGCTTTGCCTTAAACGTCCATGGGGATTTATCCCATTTGTTGCTTGCAAGCGGTGCGCTTGTTGCCTTACTCCTGAAAATCGATATTCTTTGAGTCGTTGTCGTAGGAACAGTCATCTCAGTGATAATGTTCATCTGATTCTCAAATTAATAATAATGGGTCGCAGCAGGAGCCGGCGAAACGCGCCTGTGGAAAAGTGCCAAGCATTATAAGATCGAGTCAACGGATAAGGTTATTGACAGGCTCGTCTCCGCCGTGGTGACGATGCATGCATTGAAGGAGGATCAGATAAAGTTCATGGAAGAAAAATAATTCATGTCAGTCCGTGCATGCCAACCTCCT
>JBGPNQ010000425.1:0-4297 GCA_041487615.1 Anaerolineae bacterium | reverse complement strand
CATCATAATGGGTTCATAGATCAAGCCGCACGAATCTTTAGTATCATTGGAACGTCCTTCCCCACCTTTGTGTTCGGCCTATTGATGATTTTGATCTTCTATGCCAATTTACGCTGGCTTCCGCCCGGGCGTATTTCTGATACCTTATCACGGGTGGTGGATTCGGATGCCTTCCATCACTACACAAGCCTGCTTACTTTTGATGCACTGTTGAATGGCCGCTTCGATATCTTTTGGGATGTACTCAAACATATGTTGCTGCCCATTCTGACTTTATCCTATATCAGTTGGGCAACTTTCCTGCGCGTGACGCGCGGCTCGATGCTTGAGACCCTGCGCATGGAGTATGTAACTACTGCCCGGGCAAAAGGTCTACCTGAACGCGATGTGATTTATAAACATGCCCGTCCCAATGCCATGCTGCCTGTTGTAACGCTGGCAGGTTTCAGCGTAGTGGGTTTGCTGGGCGGCGTGGTGATTACTGAAACGGTATTCAATTATCCGGGTATTGGTTCTGCCGCGGCTCGTGCAGCTGTGAGCCTGGATGTTGTTACCACGCTTGGGTTTGCCCTCTTCAATGGCTTCATCCTGATCGTAGCGAACCTGGTTGTGGATGTTCTCTACGCATTCGTTGATCCTCGCGTTCGTCTTTCCTAAGATAGAGAGGAACTATGACACAAACTACCACTATCCCCAGCGGCGATAATAATCTTTTGGAAGCCACACAAATGCGCAAGATTGGGCGTCTTGAGCAGTTGGTTGGACCTGACAATTATCGCCTGCTTCAAGGGTTATTCAAAACCCCGGCGTCGATTATCGGTCTCTCGTTGATTATATTTTATGTTGCGGTCGCTGTCTTCGCTCCCATAATCGCGCCACCCAAGCCAACCGGTGACCCCTATCAAATCCCGCGGGATGGCTTCAGTTCCGACCCCAAGCCTCCGGGTACCGAGTGGAAGCGCAACACACCGCCGCTGCCTTTCTGGTGGCAGACCTTGACAGGCCAGGATCACTGGTACCACCTCTTTGGTACGTCGGCCGGTCAATATGATATCTTCTACGCAATGGTCTGGGGTACGCGAACCGCCTTCAAGACCGGTTTGGTTGTTACGTTCGTGACATTGCTCATCGGTGTACTCGTGGGTTCCGTTTCTGCATATTATGGTGGCAGCATAGATAACGTCATCATGCGTGTTGTGGATGTCTTTCTCATCCTGCCGAGTATCCTGGCCGCCCTTATCCTTGCGGCTGTATTGATACCCAAGATTGGAAAAAGCCTGATACCTACGATGACTGCCCTGATTGCGTTCGGCTGGATGGGATATTCACGCATCATACGCGGTGATATTCTGTCTGTGAAAGAACGTGACTATATTATGGCTGCCCGCGTCATTGGCGTGAAGAATTACCGAATCCTCTTCCGCCATATTCTGCCCAACGCGATCTTCCCCACTCTCGTTCTTGCCTCTCTTGCAATTGGTGATGTGGTGCTTTCCTTTGCTGCCCTCTCCTTCCTTGGCATCGGCACGCAGATCGGATTTGCCGATTGGGGGCAAATCCTCTCCTTTGCTCGCAACTACATTACCAGCCTCGATAAATACTGGTACATTATCATTTATCCAGGCACGGTGTTGGTTTTATTCGTGTTAGGTTGGAACCTGCTTGGAGATGCACTACGCGATGTTCTCGACCCACGTATGCGAGGAAAATTTTAGCTCTTGTGTATAAGCGAACACTATTACAACTTATCCTGATGCCCTTTGGAATAGCCCTGCTCCTTGCAGGGCTATTCTTCCAACTGGGATCTGCTGAACCGGTAAACCCTCAGTCAACGCCTGTGCCTACTCAGGACCGGCTTGCTGAACCAACGCTGCCAGCAGGGCCGTCTCAAGCGGATTATGGTGCACAGGTATATTGGTTGAATTGCTCTCCCTGCCACGGCGACAAAGCCCAGGGACTCACAGATGAATTTCGAAAACAATATCCAACCGAAGATCAGAATTGTTGGAAATCCCATTGTCATGGGAATGTTACGTACGAAAATGGTTTCAAACTTCCAACGGTTGTCCCAGCGCTGGTCGGCCCTGGCACGCTGGCAAAATTTCCCACTGCCGCGAACCTGTATGGATTTATTCATGCGGCCATGCCGTTCCAAAAACCGAATTCCCTGACCGACAAACAATACTACCAGGTTGTTGACTTCCTTCTGCGTCAGAATGTTTTGATTGATGGACAAATAGAAGTGAATGGCACAAATGCGGACGCAATCATTGTCAGCCGCGCAACTCCTACTCCTGTCGTAACGCCTCAACCGATCCAGGTCGAGGAAGGAAGCGGATCTTTCATCTGGATTGCTGTCCCGGCTGCACTATCCGCTTTTGTCATCCTGATATTCATCCTCAAAAAATCCAAAAATACGGCTAAAATCTAGAGAGAGGTTGCATGAAAAAATATTTTATTAAAGCTATAGTGGTCGTCGTATTTCTTGGTTTGACCGTTCCCGCCTGTACCCCACAGATCACGGAAATCCCAGTGATCGCTGAAACAGCGACATCCGTGCCTCCTCCCACGCCTACCCCTTCCCCACGTTCACTGACAGTTTGTCTTGGAGAGGAGCCAAACACCTTGTATCCGTATGGAAGTTTGAATGCATCTGCACGCAGTGTTTTATCGGCAATCTATGATGGGCCTATCGACGTGGCAGAATATGGATATGAACCGATCATCCTCGAAAAGATCCCCAACCTGGAGGATGGTGATGCACAGGTAAGTCCGGTGAAAGTGAATGCCGGGGATCAGGTTGTGGATTCCAGTGGTAATCTCGTCCTTCTCAATAAGGGCACGCAGGTGCGACCGAGTGGCTGCCGGAATGACACCTGCGCCATCAAGTATGATGGTCAGAGTACGATCCAAATGGATCAACTGGTTGTCACCTTTACCATGCTCAAAGGACTGATGTGGTCTGATGGTGAACCTCTCACTGCCAGCGATTCGATCTTTTCCTTCCAGCTTGCCTCCGATAACGATACTCCCGTTTCAAAATATATTATTGATCGCACAGCCACCTATGAGGCTGCGGACGATCAGACTCTGCAATGGTGGGGCAAACCTGGTTTTATCGACCCCGAATACTTCACCAATTTTTGGATGCCCCTGCCGCAACATGCCTGGAACGAATATCCACCTGCGGACCTTTTGAAGCTGGAAATTTCATCCCGCCTGCCTCTCGGATGGGGGCCCTATATCATTGATAAATGGGATAAAGGAAAACAGCTCCATTTCATAAAAAATCTGAACTACTTTCGCGCAGATAGTGGATTGCCAAAATTCGATGAATTGACCTTCCTCATCCTGCCCGACGCGAACGCCGCCCTCAGCTCGCTTGTGGATGGTACATGCGATGTGCTCGATCCTTCGGTGCGTCTGGACGGACAGGTGGGACTGCTTCAGCAAATGCAGAAGGACAATCAGGCTCGCTTGCTGGTCGCACAAACCATGACCATGGAATGGCTTGGCTTTGGCATCGTTCCAGCCTCCTATGACAATGGCTACAATCCGGCAAATAACGGTGATCGCCCGGATATATTCCGTGACAAACGTACACGGCAGGCTGTTGCGCTATGCCTTGATCGTCAGAAAGTAGTGGATACGGTCCTCTTTGGACTTTCACAAGTGCCCGATGATTATCTTCCGTCCGATCACCCGCTTCATAACGGCAATATACAAACCTATGCATTCAACCCCGAAGCTGGCAATCAAATCCTCCAACAGGTGGGATGGCTCGATCAGGATAAGGATCCATCCACACCGCGGCAGGCATTCAATGTTACGAATGTTCCGCTTGGCACTCCGCTGGTGTTGAACTACATCACAAGCTCCGCTACGCAGCGTCACCAGGTGGCGGACATTCTCGGCCAATCCCTTGCTCAATGTGGGATTGGGTTGAATCCCGTTTATTACACGGCCACCGATTTTTACGCGCAGGGGCCAGTGGGTCCATTATTTGGACGACAGTTTGACCTCTCCGCTTATTCCATTGGCGTGAACAGTCTTGAGCCGCAGTGCAACTGGTTTACCACTTCGCAAATCCCCTCTGCGTCAAATCATTGGGTTGGAACCAACGTGACCGGGTACAAGAATCCGCGATTCGATACTGCCTGTGCAGGCGCGGCTCAAACCCTGCCCGGTGATCCGGAATATAACCTCCATCAGGAGGCGCAATCCATTTTTGCAGCCGACATCCCGGCTATTCCTCTTTATCTGCGACTCAAAATTGCCGCCACGCGCCCGGATTTCT
>JBGPNQ010000424.1:0-4321 GCA_041487615.1 Anaerolineae bacterium | reverse complement strand
GGCAAAAACGTTGATTGTGGCATCCGCACTTCTCCCGGGAATTCTAGGCATTGTTCAATTTCATCCGTATGAATATACCTACTACAATTATCTAACTACATCCACTCAGCAAATATTCCGAAATTACGAAACTGATTATTGGGCAACTTCCTTTAAGCAGGTATCCAGTTATATTAATGACAATGCACAGAAGGATTCCCTGGTCATCGTTTGGGGACCCAGCCAACTCATTCAACGTAACATACGCGACGATCTTCAAGTCAAGAGTTTCGATGATCTGAAGGATAAGGAATATTCCACTCATCCCTATTACCTTGTCCTGACAACAAGATATGGGATGGACCAGCAGTTTTTTCCGGATATCAAACCCATTTATTCAGTACAGCACAACGACTCAGTATTCGCGGTGGTAAAGTACATTACTCCTCAGGAATAAGACATCTTTAAACAAGAGGTACCATGGATGGCTTTTACGAAAAATTGACAAAAGCAAAAACAATTCTCGCCGATGGTGCAATGGGAACCATGCTCCATGCACATGGTGTGGGATTTGAAAAATGCTTCGACGAACTTAATCTTGCCAACCCATCCGCTGTGGCGGAAATCCATCGCGCATATATCGAAGCAGGTGCACAGCTGATCATCACTAATACATTTGGAGCGAACCGCTTCAAACTCACGAAACACGGATTGCAGGACGATGTGGTCGAGATCAACAAGGCCGGCGTGGACCTTGCGAAACGTGTTGTCGCCGCGTCGTTCAGAGATGTGCTGGTCGCCGGGGATGTGGGGCCGCTGGGGGTGAGAATTGCTCCGTATGGAAGAGTTAAGCCTGAGCAGGCGCGTGAGGCGTTCGCCGAGCAGATCCGCGCGCTGGCGGAGTCGGGGGTCGATCTGATCGTTATTGAGACATTCAGCGATTTGTACGAAATTCGAGAAGCGATTAAAGCTGCAAAAGAAACGTGCGATCTGCCTGTTGTCGCCTCTGTCACATTTACGCGCGATGATCGGACCGTGCTCGGTGATGATCCTGTCAAGGTTGCACGGATGCTCAGAGATGCCGGGGTGGATGTCATTGGCGTTAACTGTTCAGGCGGGCCAGCTCAATTATTGCGGCTGCTAAAGCAAATGAGCCAGGCTGTACCTGAGGGAAAGTTCTGGATAAAGCCCAACGCAGGTTGGCCCGAGCAGGTTGGCGGGCGCATCATGTACCCGGCAGACGCAGAATATTTCGGTGATTACGCGCTTTCCTTCCGCGAGGCGGGCGCGTGCATTGTCGGTGGATGCTGCGGAACCACGCCACGGCATATTGCTGCGATGAGAAAGGCGCTCGATACGGCTCCACCAATTGATGAAACTCTCATTGCCATCATGCCACAGGAGGAGTTGACGGAGACCCCGCAGGAACAGCCAACCCAATTTGCACAAAAATTGACTGCAGGTGGATTCGCCATCTCAGTGGAAATGGATCCGCCGCGCGGACTCTCGACTCACAAGCTGATCGCGGCCGCTTCCCTTCTGGCCGACGCGGGCGCCGATATTATCAACGTTGCCGACTCGCCGATGGCGCGTATGCGAATGTCTGCCTGGGCGGTGTGTGATGTGGTGCAACGCAAAGTGGGAGTTGAAACCACTCTCCACTTCCCCACCCGTGGAAGAAATCTTCTCCGTGTTCAAGGCGATCTTCTTGCGGCTCACGCGCTCGGAATCAGAAATGTATTCGTCGTAATGGGCGACCCAACATCCATTGGCGATTACCCGGAAGCAATGGATAACTATGACCTTGTGCCTTCAGGCTTGATCAAGCTCATCAAACAGGGATTCAATGCAGGAGTGGACCATTCGGGCACATCGATTGGCCAGCCGACAAATTTCTTTGTCGGTGCAGCGCTTAATTTATGTCCCTCAGATATGGAAAGTGAAATCAAGAACCTTCATCGCAAAGTGAATGCAGGAGCAGATTTCTTCCTGACACAGCCTGTTTACCGCAATGAAGACGGTCCAAAATTATTGGAAGCTTACGAAACAAAATATGGAACATTCGACAAGCCGATACTTGTAGGCATTCTTCCGCTTGTCAGTGTACGACACGTAAACTTCCTGCACCATGAAGTGCCCGGAATATTCATCCCCGAAGAAACGCGCAGACGTGTCGAAGCGGCAGGTGAAGAGGGAGTCAAAGCCGGGGTGGAGGTGGCCGTCGAGTTGATTGACCAGCTCAAGGCTTGGGCAGGAGGCGTGTACCTTATGCCGCAGTTCCACAAGTTCGACATGGTGGCCGAGATCATAGAGTCCGTCAAATAACCAATGTCCTATCACGTGAAAATGGGAACGGATGGTAGAATTAAATTACATCGTTCCCTTCTTATTTTTACAGGACTCCTATGCTTCTTACAATTGACATCGGTAATACCAACGTAACGCTGGGTCTTTATAAGGGCAACATCCTCGGTTCCCACTGGAGACTTGCCACGGACCACGCGCGTATGCCTGACGAATATGGTTTGCAGTTCCAGGGATTGCTGCAAAATGCAGGGCATACGGTGAAGGAATTGAAAGCAGTCTGCCTTGCTTCCGTTGTTCCACAATTGACGACGCGCGTGGTGCAGGCGTGCAGGGAGTATCTCGAGAAAGACCCGTTCATCGTGGATGTGGGAGTCAAGACGGGGATCAAGGTCCGCTATGAAGATCCAAAAGCGGTTGGGGCAGACCGCATCGCCGATGCCGTGGCCGTGATGTATTTGTACGGGGGCCCTGCGTGCGTTATTGATTTCGGTACTGCTACCACCTTCAACGCCCTGACAAAGGACGGCGAATATCTTGGCGGCGCAATCACCGCAGGAATTACCCTCGCAACGGAAGCATTGTTCACGCACGCCGCAAAACTGCCGCGCATCGACCTGCAGCGGCCACCCTCGGTCATTGGCAGGAATACCGTCCATGCGATGCAGGCAGGACTGTTGTTTGGCTATGTGAGCATGGTGGAAGGCATGGTCGAACGCTTCCGCCGTGAACTCGGACCGCAAATGAAGGTCATCGCTACGGGCGGTCTCGCCGAGATCGTTGCCCAGGAAACGGATGTGATCCAGATCATTGCCCCGTGGCTGACACTGGATGGCTTGCGCATCCTATGGGATTTGAACCATCCGCTGTAATACCGATATTGTTAATAGATTTCTTAGGAAATTCACTTGTCATGCTTACATCGGCGCGCTATAATCGGTAGTGCTATTAAGGAACACGAAATGCCCGTTTATACCTATCGTTGTGAATCCTGCGGTGTCCAGTTCGAGCGTCATCAATCTTTCAATGATGCACCGTTAAAGACCTGCCCCGAATGTCGAAAAAAGACATTGAAGAAAGTGATCACTCCAACCAAGATCATCTTTAAAGGTTCAGGCTTTTATGCAACCGACCATAAATCTCCATCTGGCGATGTCGCGCGGGAGAGCAAGTCGGAAAGCAAAAGTACAGAAAAGGCACCTGAGACAAAAAGCACTGATAAGAGCGAATAATTTTTCAGTTAACAGAAAGAGAGAAGGTTCTCGCCTTCTCTCTTTTGATTTAATCCACATCTTGTGCAGAACGTCCCGAAGATTTCTTCGAAAATCCTTGTTTGGCTGCTCAAACCGTCGGGACGGTGTTTGACGTCTGATCTTAACAAACCGGAGCAGGCAGCCAGGAACTGACGATCACATCCATGGTGATGCCATAAGCCATCGCGTTCCAGAACCTCATGCTCGCAGGCTGATCCTTTACCTTCTGCCAATATCCTGAAAACACAAAGAACGTCACGACCAATGCCACCACGATGCGGATCAGGATCGAAACCCATGATCCAAAACACCATGGCGCTCCATTCTTGATCACGTTTACTGCAATACTATAGATCCAGCGCAGAAGGACACCGACAAAAACGCCAATAAATACCTGCACCTTGGCGCTTGTATCTTCCTGCTGCGTCGCCAGTTTGAAACGAATAGCATCATCGAAACTGAATGAATTCATTGTTCTCCTCCTAGTAGGTCCATGGACCGACGAGTGCATCTATCGAAACGCCATAGACCAGCGCATTTAGGAACCTCATTCCCGCGGGTTGATCTTTGACCTTCGTCCAGTATCCGGAAAATACGAAGATTGTGGCGATCAAGGCGACCACAATACGGGCAATGATCACCGAAATGTTTATTGGCAATCGATTCTTAATTAAATCCACGATGATCCAACGCAGGATAACACCAATAAACACGCCGAAGAACACCTGGATTTTGGCGCCTGTATCCTCCTGTTGGGTTGCCAATCGGAAGCGAATCGCGTCGTT
>JBGPNQ010000423.1:0-4329 GCA_041487615.1 Anaerolineae bacterium | reverse complement strand
GCTCCAGGACCCTGGAGCGGTTTTTTTGATGACTATCAAAGCGGATATCCACTTTTGTGATTTCGATTTTCAACCTGTGACAAATGTTACTTGAACAATCCTGGGAGTTGACTTAATCTGGATACTAAATGAAACCAACTAATTGTCACGGTTTTCAGGCATGCGATTTCGCCGGATTTACACTCAAATCAGCTAATTTTCGCACTTTCAAAACCGCATTTATTTCTTGGTTTCATTTAGTGCGGAAGAGTTTATCACTGCAAATAAAGAAGGGAGAATTCCATGTCAATCAAACGTCTCTTTGTAGGTTTGTCCATTGTAGCGATCTTCTCGCTGCTTGTATTTCCGGCACCGAACATTGCTCTGGCGCAGACTCTGAACAACAGCCGCAATGCCGAAACCGGCGCTCATGAAAGCGCGCTGCGTTCCATCGACATCTTCGCTCCGGCAGTCTTGCCATCCAGTATCTGTAATGTGAGCGGGGCGGACATTGGGGCCTATATCGCCTCAGACCCTCCCACTTCGCTGGCGGTGAAGGGATTCGAAAAGTTGAGTGGGCGGCATATTTGCTCCGTCACCTGGTATCAGGCATGGAATGCTGTCAAGCGTCCGCCCTTTCCGGCTGCCGCGTTGAATGGTGTCATCTATCATGATGGCTATAACACGCGTACCGTTCTGCACTTGACGTGGGAACCCTGGGCAAAATTGAGCGATATCGCCAGCGGCAAATACGATTCATATCTGACCAGCTATGCCACCCAGGTCAAAAACTGGGGAGGGCAACTCCGCCTGCGCTTCGGCCATGAAATGATCCAGGATGGTACTCCATGTTACGGTCAGCCGAATTGTCCCGACTGGTATCCCTGGCAGGATCAACCTGTAGATTATGTAGCAGCGTTTCGACGCGTGCATGATGTGTTCACAGCAGCCGGCGCCTCCAATGTCGAATATGTGTGGTGCGCCAATAATTATCCTTTCGATGTAAATATCGTCCAACAGTATTATCCGGGGCAGTCTTATGTAGACTGGTTATGTATGGATGGTTACAACCCCACGAACAAGGATAACCAGCCAGGCTGGCCGGATTGGCTGTGGTTCGACGATATATTCTTTAATATTTACCACACGTTCGTAGACAATACAGCCATCTTCGGCGACAAGCCCATTGCCATTGGCGAGTTTTCATCCTGTGAGGCTGGCCCTTATGAGTTAACCGGACAGACGAAATCCGCATGGATTACCAATGCGTTCGACCGCATCAAGAGTCCAGATTACGCCTCGGTCAAGGCATTCTATTGGTTTCACATCAAAAAGGAATGCGACTGGAAGATCAATTCGTCACCTCCGAGCTTGAGCGCATTTCAAACAGCGATCTCTGATACCTACTTCGGCTCACATCGAGTTCTGACATTTAACCTGCTCACGCCTACAGCGGGCGAGCACGTTCTAATCCCGCGTCCACGTTTTGATTGGGATGACATCAGCGAGCCGGGCATGACGGGCTACACCATTCAAATTGCAAAGGATGATCAATTTAAACAGATCGTCCGTACCGCCAGTGCGAGCCTTTCGGAGTACACTGTGACGGCTGACCTGCCCAAAGGTGGTATCCAGCTCTTTTGGCGCGTTCAGATCAAAGGCAGCCACGGCGCGTCGTATTGGTCGGCTGCTCATTCATTCTTTACTGCTGTGAATCCGCCTGGCGCGCCAGTATTACTGCTGCCCGCCCCTAATGCATTGATGACCATTTACAAGCCGACTTTCACCTGGAAACCTGTACTTGGTGCAATAACATACATCATTCAGATAGACGATCATGCAGACTTCGGCAGTCTCGATGCCAACAGTGGTTCGTCGGCTGTTCCCAGCTTTACGCCATCCACTGATCTTGCCAGCAACACCAGGTTCTATTGGAGGGTCAGGGCGGTCAATGCATCGGGTGAAATGAGCAACTGGTCGACGGTAAGGTATTTCCGCTCGGCTATCTTATATCCAACCCTGCTTATCCCTGTGAATCACGCCACAGGCGAATCGCGAATGCCGCTTCTCGATTGGTCGGATGTGATCGGCAATCGCGGTTATGTCCTGCAGGTTTGGAAGAAGGGCACCACTAACATCCTTGTGAAGACGATCTTACTGGCGCCGGACAAGTCAGAGTATCAGTTCCTAGTCAATTTGCTGCCTGATACTGAATACTCCTGGCGAGTGCAGACCAAGGCCGTGAATGGGCCAAGTTTATGGTCTGAATATTTTGACTTCACGACCGTTCCATAGTTCCGGAGTTTCTTATAACAAAAAAACAGGACAGTCAACGTTCACTGTCCTGTTTTCATTTGTCGCTTGCTTTTTATAACCCTGCGGCACTCTTCAAGGCTTCAGCCTTATCAGTGCGTTCCCAGGGGAATTCGATGTCGTCGCGTCCGAAGTGTCCATAGGCAGCGGTCTTGCGATAGATCGGTTTGCGTAATCCCAGGTCACGGATGATCGCACCGGGGCGCAGGTCGAAGAACTCATTGATCAGGGCGGAGATCTTTTCATCTGCGATCCTGGCCGTGCCGAACGTTTCCACGTTCACCGAAAGCGGATGCGCGACACCGATGGCATAAGCCACCTGAACTTCCACGCGGTCGGCAATTCCCGCGGCGACGATATTCTTCGCCACATAGCGCGCTGCATATGCTGCAGAGCGATCCACCTTTGTGGGATCTTTTCCGCTGAACGCGCCACCGCCATGCCGGCCCATTCCACCGTAGGTATCGACGATGATTTTGCGTCCGGTGACACCGGCATCGCCCATCGGTCCACCGACCACAAAGCGACCGGTCGGGTTCACGTACACCTTGATGTTGTTATCGACCAGGTCAGCCGGGAGGCTGGGCATGATGATATGCTCAGTAACCATTTCGGTGATCTCCGCTTGAGAGACATCCGGTGCGTGCTGGGTGGAGATCAGGACGGTATCCACGCGGACAGGCTTGCCTTTTGAATATTCGATCGTGACCTGACTCTTCGCATCGGGGCGAAGCCAGGGGATCGTCCCATCTTTGCGAAGTTCACTCTGCCGACGCGCTAAAATATGCGCCAGATAAATGGGCATAGGCATGAGAGTGGGTGTTTCGCTGCATGCAAAGCCGAACATCATGCCCTGATCGCCCGCGCCAACGTGTTCAATATCCTTATCGGTCATTTCGCCGCTTTTATCTTCCATGGCATGGTCTACGCCAAGCGCAATATCCGGGCTCTGGCTGGCGATGGCTGTCAGCACAGCACACGTATGGCCGTCGAAACCCTTGTCGCTGTTGTCATAACCGATGTCCAATACGACCTTGCGCACCAACTCATCGAAATTGACAAAGGCAGTGGTTGTGATCTCGCCCAGTAGCGCTACGAAGCCTGTTTTGGTTGCGGTTTCGCAGGCGACGCGTGACATGGGATCCTGCTCGAGGCAGGCATCCAGCACTGCGTCCGAAATCTGATCGCAGAGTTTGTCGGGATGTCCCTCGGTCACCGATTCAGATGTAAACATCAGTTTCGGCGAAGTCATAAAAGTGTTGCTCATTGTTGAAACTCCTTTAGAAATGAAAATTGCCCCTTCAGACGTACAGAAAGGGCAATACCTATTCAAGTATGCAGCCCTCTCATCTCCCAGAACATCCGTCTGTCGGAATTGGCACCTTTTCAACTTTCATCTAATGATGACTACTCGCTGGCAGGTTGTCGAGGCATCGCAGGGCCGTTCCCTCCGCCTCTCTGGATAAGAGCGCCTTATGGGCTATTGAATTGTGTCGGCATAATATCATAGGCAGCATGGAAAGTCAATTAGAGAGCGCTGCATAATTATCTAAACTTGAAATTTGAAATTTGGCACACATATTGCGTTCAGACGTTCAATTAATAATGGGACAAGTGGAAGGGAAGCGCTATGACACAACGGACGGCCCGTTTATCCGTCAAGGGGTGGTTCCATATGGATGGCCCATTTCAACATTTCAAATTGAAAGAGGGGGTGAAGTGGGAAGTAGCAAGTTCTTCCCACCCTTTTATTGGAGAGCCTGCGCTAAAGTGCAGGCTCTTTCTCCATTGTTTACTGCTTCGGCATCTCGCAAGGAGGCAGGTTATTCATTCATCTGCCGCGCAGCGAAAACCGATCCGTGGCGAAAAGTCACCCAGAAAGGCATTCGAATTGGGCGCGGATTGCAGATCAGATCCCACAACCGCAGAGCGCTTCGGCACACGGATGTTGATCTCCGCGTCGCCCAGACTTCCGCCGCGCACGACTCTTCTTAAGGTTGCGCTTGTTTCCGGCCCGAGGGGATTTAACGCATTCGT
>JBGPNQ010000422.1:0-4334 GCA_041487615.1 Anaerolineae bacterium | reverse complement strand
GTTTACCTTCGTGTTGAAACTGAAATCATGCAGAAGACTCCTGCAGGACGATATTATGAAGCCTTGTATTTCAAGCACCTCCGCGATGTGAATCAAATATTAAATGCCCATCCTGACCATGACGAAAAGCTGATATCTGCACTACTTATGTTTGTCCCGGAACTGGAGGCTTTATTGGATGGAGATGGAAATACTGCTTACATCTCTTCTGACCATGTAGAAAGTTTAAAAGCGGAATTGGATTGGTTTTCCTCCATGGGAAGCCCTACTTTAGAGGAAGACATACAACGAGAGCGGGAACGTTTATCGTTGGATAATTTTGTTGGCATGACAATGAGCGATGCATGGGATCTTATCAATTCCAGTTGGACGCCTGATATGGTGATAAATGAATTTCCCGCTCTGATGGGACCAGCTTTAACGCCAACAATGAAACCGTATATATCGCCGACTCCTCAATTAGTGGTAGACCAAACGTTCGTGCCTGATACTGACAGGAAGTGGGCATCGTATGTTTCTAACGAGGTCTATTTTGAATATCCGGCTGCCTATTATCTTCGTAAATGGAGCGTAGATAAATATTCTGCATATTATGATTTCGTGCCATCTACAGGCACATTTGTCTTTGAGCAAGGCGATCCTGATAGGGTAACAATCAACATATGGAAGGATTCTACTAATATGGAAAACAAGCTAAAACCAGACTACTGGTTTCCCCCAGAAAGCATTGCGTGGGAAACTACGATCCATAATGGGGAGTTTTCAGGGATTGAATTTGTTTCGAATTTCGTGCCTGTGCACATGATGAATCTGAATACCATTCAATATAGCCAGAAAGATCAATGGCTTGTACACATACAGTTTGAGTATATTATGAGAATTCCTTCTGCATCCGATGACTTTGATTATTTTGCGATGATCGATAAACACTATCACGATTTTCAGCATATGTCTGAAAGTATCAAAATCCAGCATTAGTGAGATTCAAAGTAAATATCTGGAGAATCGTCATTTGACGATTCTCTCTTTTAATTTTATAATGCTGAATACTTGAGCAATTATTCATATATTTATTATGCTCCTCCAGGAACAAACCTTCACCCATCTTGCTGACCTGTTCAGCGCCCTCAGTGACCCAACCCGCTTGCGGATCATTTCTGTTTTACTCGAAGGCGAAATGAACGTCGGTGATATCGCTGCTCGACTCGAGATGACCGAGTCGGCGGTATCTCATCAACTGCGCGGACTCCGTCAAATGCGACTTGTCCGCAGCCGCAAGGACGGACGTCAGGTCTTCTATGCACTCGACGACGATCATGTCGCAAAACTCTATCGCCTGGGTCTCGACCATGTGGAGCATGGCTAGTTCTATCCGTTATAAAGAATCAGTAATGAGCTCTCAACTTTCCTATACACACTCCCATTTACGCGAAGCCGCAAAACGAACAACGACTCGGCTGTCACTTTCGCTTTTTCTCACATTGGCTTTTGTCGTCATCGAAGCTACGGCAGGATACTTTGCGAACAGCCTCGCACTTCTCACGGATGCAGCCCATAACCTGACGGATGTCATCGCACTTGGATTAAGCTGGTTTGCAATTCGGCTTACAACGCAGCCCGCGAATGCTCAGAAAACATATGGCTATCATCGTGCCGGGATTCTTGTCGCTCTGCTAAACTCCACAACACTCGTATTGATCTCAATTGGAATTTTTTACGAAGCCTATCAGCGTTTCCTTTCTCCTCCCGAAGTGCAGTCCGGTATTCTTATTGGCGTGGGCCTTATTGCCGTTGTAGTCAACCTCGTCACTGCATGGCTCGTTCATCGTGGTAGTGAAAGTGATCTCAACCTGCGCTCGGCATTTGTGCACTTAATGGGGGATGTGATTTCCACCATCGCTGCGGTCATTGCAGGTGTCATTATTTATTTCACAAATGCCAACTGGCTCGATCCACTTGTGAGTGTGTTGATCGGTTTTCTCATCCTCTATAATGCCTGGGGAATTTTGCGTGAGACGATTGACATTTTGCTCGAGTCCACGCCCCGTGATGTGGATATCAAAAAGATGGTAGGCGATATTACCAAAGTGGAGGGCGTCCTGGGAGTTCACGACCTGCATGTTTGGAGTCTCACACAGAACTTGCGCACGATGTCCGCCCACATTCTCACCGAGAATATCTCGGTCAGCGCAGGTGCCGAGATTCAGGGTCGTATCAACGAACTTGTGTATCACCACTATAATATCGCCCATGCTACTTTGCAATTGGAATGTGTGGACTGCGATTCCAACTCGCTTTATTGCTGCCGCATTTGATGGGATGACGATCTGCTTCACTTCGACCAGGCTCAGTGCGGCGCATTCCCGGCTGATAGTGAATCCCTTTTAAGAAAATTTCTTCATGCCGTCAATTGATTCCGTTATCCTGGTTGTCCTCGACGGAGCGCTTGGCTCCGTCTCTCGTTATCTCTTCAGCACCTGGACTCAAACCGCCAGCAAAAGCATTGACTTTCCGTACGGCGCGCTTGCGGTCAACCTCATCGGATGTTTCGTGATTGGTTTTCTTGCCCAGCTGGCCGAAGCACGTGGCGTGTTTACATCCGATTCAAGGGCATTTGTATTCATTGGAATTCTGGGCGGATTTACAACCTTCTCCTCCTTTGGAAATGAGACGATCAATCTGCTCCGTGATGGAGAGACCTTCAATGCTTTGGCAAATGTCGGTGCGAATGTTATATTCGGTCTCATACTGGTCTGGTTGGGACGAACTGTCACCTATCGGATTTGGAGATAATCATGCAACTTCCACAGGATGGAACATTGCTCCGCATATTCATCGGAGAAGCCGATAAACATGAAGGCAAACCACTGTACGAGTGGATTGTTTTGAAAGCGCGCGAACAGGGGTTGGCCGGCGCCACCGTCCTGCGCGGCATGATGGGATACGGTGCAAAGACGCGCCAAATCCACACCTTTCGATTCGATACCCTCTCGGAAGATTTGCCGATCATCGTTGAGATCGTTGATACATCCGAAAAACTCGATAACTTCCTTGAACAAATCAAGCCACACATCAAAGCAGGGTTGGTCACACTGGAAAAAGCACAAGTCAAGTTTTACCGTTTTGAGCCATGAAAAGATTCTTGCTTCAGGTGTGGCGCGTATTTCCTCATTGGCTTCAGGTTGTTGCATCGCGATTCATACGCCCGTCATTTCAAGTGGGCGTGACCGCGGTCATTTTTGACCAGGAGGATCGGATCTTTCTTGGCAAATCCACGTATCAAAGATTTCATCCGTGGGGAATGCCTGGTGGAGGATTGGAGCATGGAGAACAGGCAGAAGAAGCCGTCGTCCGAGAAGTTCGCGAGGAGACCGGTCTGCTGGTGAAGATCGAAAAGCTGCTTCTGGTCAAAACCTTTGCACCTGATACATTTATTCTCTATTATCTCTGCACAATCCAGGATGGAGTTTTTCAACCAAGCGATGAGGTGTCTGAAGCGGGATTTTTTTCGCTGACTGAATTGCCCGATATTCGGCCCCGGGATCATGACGTAATAAATCAACTATTCGAAATAATGGAAATCCATAAACATGAACTGGCTTGAGGTTTCACTTGTCGTAAATGGCGAACTGGCGGAGGCGGTCGCCGATGTACTGGCACGCTTTGCATATAGTGGCGTGATGATGGAACAGGGGGTGAAATATAACGACGAGGAGGACGCTGGCACGCCGGCCGGCCCGATCACGGTGCGCGGCTATTTGGAGATGAATAAGGAGATCGAAGAGACCCGCCAGAAACTTGAGGAGTCCCTGTATTATTTGGGGATGATCCAGACGTTGCCCACTGCCACGTATCGGGAGGTGGCCGATCAAAACTGGATGGAAGCCTGGAAGCAGCACTACAAGCCGATCCTCATCGGCCGGCGACTCGTCGTCCTCCCTGCATGGATGGATTCACCTGACCCGACTCGTGTCCCCATCAAGATCGATCCTGGCATGGCCTTTGGCACAGGCACACATCCCACGACGCAATTATGTTTGGAATTGATGGAGAAATTCTTTGACCATGGACCACAGACCATCGACCATGAAAAACCGTCCATCATCCATCGTCAATTGTCTGTAATTGATGTCGGTTGTGGTTCCGGTATTTTATCCATCGCCGCTCTCAAACTCGGTGCAGCAAGAGTATTGGGCGTGGATATCGATGCGGGATCTGTGAAGAATTCGCGCGAGAACGCAGATACCAATGGCATAGGTGATGAGTTCATCCTGGGTGTTGGCTCGGTGGAGGAAATCAGGAATGGACAATTTGCTTTCGACAAGGCGCCTCTT
>JBGPNQ010000421.1:0-4337 GCA_041487615.1 Anaerolineae bacterium | reverse complement strand
AGTGCCCATTCTGCTGATTGGCGCGGGCGTATCCATACAAAAGATCGCCTTGATCGCTGCCGTCTATCCGGGTGTATGGAGCGTGAGTCAACTCATCACCGGTGCATTGAGCGATCGTTGGGGCCGCAAATGGATGATCGTGGCTGGAATGTGGGTACAGTCAATCGGAATCGCGCTGTTCGTGATTGCCAGTGGCTTCTGGATGTGGCTGGTGGGTGCCGTGTTGTTAGGTATTGGCACCGCCCTGGTTTATCCAACCTTGTTGGCTGCCGTTTCCGATGTCGCCCATCCCAATTGGCGTGCCTCAGCCGTCGGTGTATACCGGCTTTGGCGCGATGCGGGCTATGCTATGGGGGCGTTGACTGCTGGACTCTTGGCTGACGCGTTCGGCGGCTTGACCGCGATTGCTGCGATTGGCGCACTCACATTTGTATCGGGGGTAATCGTGGCACTGGTAATGCGGGAAACGCTTAAACAAATATCTAATAGGGCCGCACTAGCCCATGAACAATCTATTAAAAAGGAAACCATTTCATGACCGAAAACAACAAGACAAAATACCTGCTGATCATCAACGATGGTCCTTATGGAAATGAGCGACCTTATAACGCGGTTCGCCTCGCGATGAATCTTGCCAAACGCGACGGGACCTATGTGCATGTCTTTTTGATGGGCGATGGCGTGCAGTGCGCCGTTAAAGGGCAGGACACACCGCAAGGATATTACAACATCGAGCGCATGTTGACCTCTGTCTTGCGTCACGGCGAAGTCGCCACCTGAGGTTCATGCCAAAAAGCCCGAGGTCTCGGGCAAGCCTCCTTGATCGAAAACGTACAGCATGGCAGTATGGAATTGCTCACCGATTGGACTATCGCAGCAGATAAAGTATTGGTGTATTAACCCGGGATTTTATGTTGCGGCAGGATTCGCTTGTCGAATCCTGCCGCAACTTTTACCAGAGATCGCTTTATTGTTAATGTTTACAAGGAAGGAGAAAATGAAAACAAGAGAAAGTGGGATGCCCGATGAACAATTGTGGGGCAGATTTTTTGATGCGGATACTATTCTGGATGGGTTAGGGATATTTGATCTCTCCGGGAATATTGTGGATTTGGGTTGTGGTTATGGTACGTTTTCGCTCCCGGCAGCCAGAAAAAATAAGGGAATGATTTATGCTCTGGACATTGAGAACGAAATGATCCAGGCTCTTCAAAAGAAAGCAAGTGAAGCTGGGCTGAGAAACATACTTGCCGTCCAAAGGGACTTCATGATGGGAGGGACTGGTCTGCCTGAAAATAGCTGTGAATATGTTATGCTCTTCAATATTCTGCATGCAGAATATCCATTGAAAATATTAGCCGAGGCGAAAAGGATCCTTACCTCGGGTGGAAGAGTAGGCGCTATCCACTGGAATTATGACCCAACAACCCCCAGAGGCCCATCCTTGGATATCCGGCCACGACCAGAGCAATGCCAGGAATGGATCAAAGCGGCAGGTTTTGAACTAATCGGGCCTTACCTTAAATTCCCACCATTTCATTATGGCATGGTGGGTCAGAAACTATGATCCTCAACACAAACCAACAAAACGAAAATTCCAGGAAAGTCATGACAGATCAAAACGAACCGCCCATCATCACCCGAAAAGATTATTTGTCACCTTCAGCCTTTACGCCCGACAACCTGTTGCGAGAGGCCAGAAGGCAAAAATCCATCCCTGAAGGGAAAGTTCCAAAAGTTTGTATCCTGGATCCGGACGGTGACATTGTTCAAAACCTGGTATCCAGTGGTCTGGCACAACTTAATCCTTATTGGGCTTGCTACCACACTCGGATGTACGATTTCACTCATAAAGGGATTGAATTCGGTATCGTTGGAAACGCGGTTGGCGCATCCTTCGCAGTACTTGTGGCGGAAGAAATGTTTGCCTGTGGATGTGAATTGCTGATCAGTATGACCTCAGCGGGCCAGATTGTAACGAAAGGTCGTCCCCCCTATTTCGTGCTGATCGAGAAAGCCTTACGCGATGAAGGAACGAGCTACCATTACCTGCCACCAGCCCCTTTTAGCACAATTGACCGAAAGTTGATGGAGTGCTTGAAAGGTATTATGACGATATCCCAACCTCCCGTCTTCCGAGGTGCAACCTGGACAACCGATGCTCCTTTTCGAGAAACCGGGATGGCAATTAGCTACTGTCGATCGGAAGGCATTCTTGGCGTGGAAATGGAAGCATCTGCTCTCTATGCGCTTGCTGAAGCAAAAAGCCATCCGGTAATTTGCTTTGCTCACATAACCAACCAGATGGGAATCGTTGAGAATGACTTTGAGAAAGGCGAAGCGCAAGGCAGCCTGGATGCGATCGAAGTGATTTCACGGGCAGCCCAAGTCTGGTTGTCTGTTCTCGGCTAATACAAGAAATTACATTTGATTTTGGAAGTTTAAACTTTACGGAGAGATCATTATGTCTGGAAAAACAATCTTGATACCAGGTGGCTGCTTCCCTACAGCTTAAAACGTGAGACTCTGCGCCTATCCATGACGCTTGGTGGCAGAATGTCAGGGATACCAATCAATATTTAATCAGCTTTCACACATTCTTTATCAAATCTTTACATTAGTGTGGCAAAATGCAAAGAGATAGAAAATGAAAGGAGTTTGATATGTGTGGTTGTAAGTTAATGCACGCGACGACAAATCATGAAGAGCATCAAGACTCTTCTCAATCTGTATCTACACCTGCGAGGAGTGTAATACCGGCTGCAAATGGACAAAAGTGTTCGCATTGTGATTTCCCGCTGAGACAGGGATTTGCTTTTTGTCCGAATTGTGGCATGAATCTCAAAACGATGAAGTGTGATGCCTGTGGACAAAAGGTCGATGCTGCCTGGAGTGCCTGCGCCTACTGCGGCTCTCCGCTCGGCCAAACGGACGGGCGCCAAATGCCTGCTTGATGGGAACGATATCTTTTCGAAGTGTCAAAATAATTGGAGAAACGAAAAATGAAAAAGCTTAATTGGACTGCGGTCGTGATTATCACTATTGTCGCGCTACTGATTTTACAAGTGGCAGCGAGCCTGCTGAGTGGCTGGGGCTATGGCGGTTCGAGATACGGCGGTTGGGGCATGATGGGTCCGGGCATGATGAGCGGATGGGGTTATGGTCCCTTCGGATGGTTCGGCATGGCTTTCATGTGGTTGATCCCCTTCGGCTTTCTCGCGCTGATCGTGCTGGGAATCGCCTGGGTTGTGAAGGCAGTCGGCGGCGGGAACAATCCTGTTGCTCCAGCACAGATCTGTTCCTCTTGTGCACGCGGAATACGGGCTGATTGGAAGAACTGTCCCTACTGTGGTACGGCGTTAACCAAATAAATCATCCTGTAGATGAGGCTGGGGCAATAGACGCCATCGGCGACCAGAAACACTTTTACCTGAACTTCTTCGCGCTTGGCCAAATTCATAGCATGACGCAAGGCATTGTAAGAGCGTTTGCCATACGGGACATTGCTGATCACGAACAAAAACTTTTTACTCTTGTTCGCTTGTCTTCTCACTTTTCGCTATTTATTAATTCGCCTTTGGAGTATGAGCCTTAACGGGAAAAATCTTCAATGATCGCGCACGTATCGGTGAGTGCCTGCTCAGGATGTATCTTATCCGCAAGGAATTTGCAGCGATCCAAAACAGCCTGTGATGTAATCAGGTTGTTTAATTTTTCAGCGAGGGATGAGGCGTTGAACTTTTTGGGATCTAAAGATACACCGATGCCCAACTTTTCCACGCGGGCGGCGGTGTCAGGCTGGTCGTATGCCATGGGACGGATCACCTGTGGAATTCCTGCGGCGATTGCCTGCGCGGTTGTGCCGATGCCACCGTGAAATACAAGCGCCAATGCACGCGGAAGTACCGTACTGAACGGTACATAAGTAAAGTGTTGAATACCTTGGGGAAGCTGGGCAGGCAATTGTTCGGGATGTTGCGTAAGCAGGATGCCGCGCTGGCCCAGCAGTTGACAGGCTTCGATGGCGGAGCGCAAAATGGTATGTTGACGCGCCCGCGCGCTTTCCCATGTATCGGGATGCTCACGCGCAAGTTTGGTGCTGCCTTCAATGTCGGTAAAAAGGAATGTGACAGTGCCAGAGGGGAGATGCGTCATGAATTCACCTGAACACACAATCGCCTGCCGAGCCTGCGAGCGCCGCATCTGGACAAGTCGTTATTGTTCCGAAGTTGCTCCAATGGTCTTGATTGACTCCTATCCAACAATCTCAACCGCATATTCGACCGGCATCACGCGATTTAGAGGTTCGCCGACTGGTGAATGATATTCCGCCCATT
>JBGPNQ010000420.1:0-4355 GCA_041487615.1 Anaerolineae bacterium | reverse complement strand
CTCTGGCCGCGTTCCCCATCCTTTGCGGGGCTCTTCCTTGCTGTTATCGCCGCTGGCATATTGTCGCTACGATGGCAATCCGCTGCGTGGATCTCACAAATTCGACGCCGACACGCGGGCAGGGATGGAAAGTTTTATATTGACGAGCCGCCGATCCCCTGGCAGAGAGCCGCACGAAATATTGCCTATTTGATCGCGGGAAGCCTGGTGATTGCCTTCCTGCTCAAAGGTCAATTTGGGCTGACCTTCTGGCAGTTTTTCATCATCGCTGTGGGCTTTACCATCTTATACCGGGATACACAATTCTTCGGTTCTGCCGCGACCTATATCATCACTGCCACTGGGATTGGAATCCGCCTGGTACCCGGACATCTTGACTATCGCCTGTACTTCACTTTCAAAGAGATCAGCCGCATAAAAAGAGAGGACTATAAGCAAAGTCCGGATACGGATCTGTTTGCCCGCACGCGCGATGCAAAAGAGGGTCTGCTGATGGTTCCCAAAGATCCAAATGGGTTTACCAAACGTATCGACAAATTGTTCATCGTTCCAAAGGACATTGACAGGTTTGTGGAACAATTGCCATATGGCTATGGCAACTCGGTTTAGCATATCAATTTCCCATCTTTTTCAAATTCCAAGAAACAACATGACCCAAAAACAATCAACCTACAAATCGCAATACCTCACGGATCTGCCTCCCTATATTTATGGAACAACGCGCCTGGGCGATGAGAAGATTCCCTTCGACGAGCGTGTCAATATGGCACGCGCTGCCATGCAAGGCGTGGACTGGTTTCACACCAGTCACACATATGGCGATGCTCTCAAAGTATTGCGGTCCGCATTCGACCAGGACCGCACGCGCGTGCCCAGGCTGATCGTCAAGATCGGCTGGAGCCGCGCGGATGAACTACGCGCCGTGATCCATCAGAACATCGATCCGCTGGGGCTGGATGGATTGGAACTTGGGCAACTATGCTTGAGTGGAGAACTGGCCGAGGAGTACGCAAATGGAGGCAGATGTTATGAGACCTTTGTGCGTCTCAAAGGGGATGGATTGGTGCGGCGCTTCGTTCTTGAACTGTTCCCATGGACATCTGCCATTGCGCTCAAGGCGATACGCGGCGGCTACTCAGAGGGAGTCGTGGACGGCTATATCTTTTACCTTAATCCTCTGCAGCGTTTTGCATCCAACGAATTATGGGATCTGCTGGTGGAGCGGGACGAACCCATGATCGCCATGCGCACCGTCTCCGGTGGAAATGTGCATCGTCTGCGCGATGTGCCCGGCGCCGCCTGGAAGGAATATCTGCAACAGCGGGCGGTCGAAGTAGCACCGATCTTCGAACGCTCGGGCATCCAAAGCTGGACGGAGTTCTGCGTCCGTTTTGCGCATGGATTCCCCCAGGTCCGCGCGACGGTGGGGGCTACAAGCCATGTGGAGAATCTCCATGAATTTTTGGCTGCTGCAAAGAACATTCAGCCATTGCCTGAGGATATTCAGAACGAGATCATTCAACTGCAATACCGCTGGTCGGATGAGGTCGATATGAAGGCAGAGCCCTGGACAATGTGAGGAATGTATGCGAATACTTGTAGACATGGATGGAGTTATCACAGATTTCGATCAGGAATTCTTACAGCGTTGGCGAAAGCGCCATCCAGATAAACTTTACATACCCGTTGAGAAAAGGACTATGTTTTATATCAAAGATGAATATCCAGATGAACTAAAACCTTTAGTCGCTGAAATATTATTGGAGTCAAGCTTTTTTGAAGAAATGTTGCCTGTGCAGGGAGCTAAAGAAGCTTTGGAAGAAATGGCTGCAAATGGATTTGAGGTTTTTATCTGCTCCAGTCCATTCTCCAATTATGGAAATTGCGTTCTCGAAAAATACAAATGGGTGGAAACGTTTATCGGTCCTTCGTGGGTAAGCAAGATCATTCTTACGAAAGATAAAACGATCGTCAAAGCAGATTATCTAATTGACGACAAGCCTGTGATCACAGGCGCTGAAAAGAGTCCAAGTTGGGAACATATACTATATGATCGTCCATATAATAGAAATATGAATAAGAGGAGAATTATCTGGCCGAATTGGAAAGATATTCTGCTTGTATCCAGTCCACGAGTATAATTAATTTATTGTCCTCAACCGCCAAAGGAGGCATAATGGCTTTTCAGCTCGTCTACCTTTCCCAGCAGGACCCTCAATGGAAGAACGATACGCTCGGCTTTGCCACTGATCCCAAAGACACCATCGGATATGTGGGATGTGCACTCACCAGCGTCTCCATGCTCGTCAGCGGGTACGGATTTGCAGAAACTCCCCAGACGCTCAATCAAAAACTGAAGGCTAAACAAGGCTTCGTTAACTCGGGCATTCGCTGGGACATTGTCAGCCAGGTGCACCCGGAAGTGAAACTCAAGTCCAATGTTCCCTGCGAAACCAGTGATGCGCCGCTCGGTCAGATCGACGCGGCACTTGCGGCCGGACATCCTGTCGTTGTGCGCGTGGATGCCTCTCCCAACCCCGGACTGCAATGGCATTATGTTTTGCTCTATGCCCGCGAAGGTGACGACTACTTGATGCTCGACCCCTGGCCCTATAAGCCTGGCACAGCTACAAAAGATTACCTGATGAAGCGCTACAGCCAGGGCAGACCTCTTCAGCACGCCATCCAGCAGGTACTTTTCTATGAAGCAGCAGGATCAAGCGGACCGATCTCAACTCCAGCATCGACGACAACGACTCCGACCCAGCCGACGACTTCTCCTGCACCCGCAAGCGGAGTCCACGCCCGCGTCATGGATTCGGTCACATCGGGATTGAATATCCGCTCGAGCACAGATACATCGAGCATGGCAAATCTGGTCATCACGGTCCCCGCGGGAACACAGCTCCTGCTCCTTGATTCAGATGGAGCCGCAAAAATCGGCCAGAGCAACCAGTGGGTACGCGTCCGCGAACCGGGAGGCAAGGAAGGCTTCGCCGCGGCTTGGTATTTGGAAAAAGTCGCAGCGGCGACTCCTGCTCCTACGACGGCGCCAACTCCAGGTCCCGCGAGTGAAGCGCCTTCGTCCACGTCAACAACGCCGGCACCCGCGCCATCTACAACATCGACATCGACTCCATCTACATCATCCACATCCACGCCCGCACAACCGGTTGAAGAGAAGAAACTGATCATGAAAGTTTCTGAAGCGGTTGGCACAAGCGGGTTGCGCCTGCGCAAGACTCCATCCAAAGGTGGCACACTGGTCATGGTCCTCAAGGCTGGCACAAAGTTGACTGTTGTGGAACCTGCGGGAAAGGCCAAGGCAAAGATTGGTCAGATCAATCAGTGGATTTATGTGCGTGAACCAGGTGGTAACCGTGGTTATGTTGGCGCAGAGTACGTGAAGCTTGCATAACTCATGCTACAATGCACCTAGCCAAAGATGAGTTAATCATAGGAGGCGTTTATGAATAGCGATCTGATAATTTCGACTGAAGAAGTGAAGGTAGATGTACCTGTGACGGTATTCCGTCTGCGCGGCTGGCTGGACGCACAAAGTGAGGGACAATTGCTCGAGTCTGCGCGCATCGCAAATGACAATGGAGCACATTATCTTCTCATCGACATGAGTGAACTGGATACGCTTACCAGTGCTGGCATGCGCGCACTTCAAAAAGTTTATCAAGTCTTCACTCCCAGGGAGGATCGATCAAGAGTTGCGCACCTCAAGTTATGCAATGCACCTCCGCAAATCTATAACGTTCTTGGGGTCACCGGTTTTCTGCAACAAATCCCCATGTATGAAAGTCGCGATGCCGCTCTTGAATCATTTGGAAAAGAATAAGCTTCTCACACGAGTCTACCTGCGTATTGAAACATGAAAAGGCTGCTCAAAATTGGGCTGCCTTTTTTTCATTTCATCACCCGAGTTAACTAAAATAACCTCGCATGGGGGATACCAAATCTTACATATTTCTGAACGCTCCTGTTATTCTGCATTCCAATCGAGTATGATTTAACCCATGAGCGAAACCCTCATCCTTGTCGTGGAAGACGAAGCCAGCATTGCGGAGGTGGTAAGTCTGTATCTCAAGCGCGCCGGGTTTGGCGTGCAGATCGCATCCGACGGCCGGCAGGCGATGAACATCTTCCAAAAACAAAATCCGGATTTCGTGATCCTCGACTTAATGCTCCCCGAGGTGGATGGACTGGCCCTCACCCGCTGGCTGCGCGACCGTTCCAATGTGCCGATCATCATGCTGACGGCGCGTCGCGGCGAAGCCGACCGTATCGCCGGTCTCGAGTTGGGCGCGGACGATTACGTGGTCAAACCGTTCAGCCCGCAGGAGTTG
>JBGPNQ010000419.1:0-4357 GCA_041487615.1 Anaerolineae bacterium | reverse complement strand
CATTCGGCTTCGGTGGGCAGACGTCTCTGTGCCCATTCGCAATACGTTTTGGCCTGTCCCCATGTTACGTAGATGACAGGATAATCGTTGAACTCCGGATTGTTGAAATATTCAGGACGCCTCTGTGATTTGAAACTCTGCGGCGGTTTGCACGTCCCGGACTTGACGCATAACATGTACATGGCATTGGTCACTTCGAGTTGATCCATCCAATATCCACTCAGTGTTACATCGTGCGCAGGTCTTTCGTCGGGCGCGGATCGCGCATCCATGCCCCCCATGCGGAACGTACCCTCTGGAATATGGATCTCTGGCATTCCATCTATCAGCGAGGTGCGTTGGTTGGATGGCTGTGTGGGTGCAACTTCCGTGGGCGCACTCGTTGGAACAACCTGGACTTCAACCGTTGCCGAGGGATGCGCAATGGTTGGCACGCTCGTGGGAATTGCGGTTGACGTAGGTTCCGGGAAAACTGCAACTTCTTTTGACGCACAGGCCGCGAGAATGACGATGATGACAATGGTTTGGATGAATTTTTTCATAAGGATAAATTATATGTCATTGCGAGGGCGTTAGCCTGAAGCAATCTCCATCTAGGCGGAGCATCCTCATCGAGGAGATTCTCTCGTTTGAGCGGAGATTGTGTCGCCACGGCGGCGCTTCGTCGCCCATCGGGCTCCTCGCAATGACATTTGTTACGGTGTTGCCCCGACAAATGACAACGCATACAACGCATCCTCATATCCCGGATGGACGGATAATGCCTTGCGCCAATTTTCCACGGCTCCGGTGGTGTTGCCTTTGCGATAGAGGGCCCAGCCATGCCAGAGCCAGGTCTCTTCCGACATTTCCGTACGTTGCAGCGCGTAATCAGTCAGCGCGAGCAGATCATCGGTGCGGTTCGCCTGGAAGTTTGCAATGAACGGACCGAATTGATAGCGGAACATGCGCTGTGGCAATCCAAGTTCACGCGCCTTGTCATATGCCATGTTGGCATCATCATATCGTTCAAAGTAGACAAAATTGCTGCCCACATTGAACCACGCGAACGCGTCGGACGGATCTTTAACTGTGGCGGACTGGGCCATGTCCAACGCGTTTTGACGGTTGCGGTTTGCGTCCCAGTTTGAGCCGAGAAGGGTCGCGACCTCCGCCTCGTGATCAGGCAAATAGACGATGATATACAGATAGTTGAACGGCTTCCATTCCGATCCCAGTTGTTCATAGGAGATGGTTTTATCGGGTCCCTTGTAGGCATCCTGGGCGATGAAGGTTTGAGTCGAGTCATTGTAACCGGTGAGCAGCAAATAGTGCGCCGCCCAGAGATCGTCATCAGGCCAACCCGTATCATCAGGGTTGAGCGCAGTTGTGCCTTCAATAATGACAGGATACTTTGCGGCGATGAGACGCTTGAGCGTTTCGATATCACCGCCAACGCGGTATTCGATGCGCAGCCATCCCGCATAGTTGCGCACCCAATAGGCCAGTTCCTCGGGGTTGACGTTGCGATCCCCGTTGACAGGCTTGATGACTTCCGAAATGGTTTTTTGGTCACCGCTCCAGCCGAAGAGATGCAGCATCATCGAGAGCGCAGCTGGACCGCAGTTGTTCGCGGTCTGCTTTTCATAGGGTGGAGAATTGATAACCGCCTGTGGTGGAGGTGGTGCAAGAGTTGGTGTGGCTGGGATGGCAGTCGCAGCTACCTCAATTGTTGCTATTATCGTAGGACTTGCCAAGGCTATTGGTTTTGGTGTGCTGGGAATCGCGGTCGGCACATTCCCAACGGGATGCAGTACATTTCTTGCATAGGTCTTTGCAACCTCGATGCGCCACGAAAGGCGGTCGTTGATGGCTGGGATTTGATACAAAATGACGGCAACTACGATCAGACCTAAACCGGCCGGCAGTATGCTATTTCGTTTCCACATGCGGAAAAGTGTACCAGAATTGAATAAGTTTGAATTAATCCGCGAGTTGCTGATGAAAATACTTGCCACGGAGTCACGAAGACACACAGAAAAAATTGTTTTTCTTCGCGACTCCGTGACTCAGTGGCTGGATTCTTTCACATTCGCCACATAGGCATAGACTTCTTTTTGTCGATAACGCTTCAAAACCGTGTAACGAGTATATCCATCCATTAACTCAAACCTGTCACGGTTGATCAAAAGTGGTTCGATGGAAACGCCGCGCAGGATTGCTTCTTCGCGTTCGTCTGCCCGTTCATTCAAACTGACCTGGAACTCTTCCACGCTCATCAAATCTGCATTCGGATGAATGTCTTCAAGGTGAACGATCTCAAGCACAAAGTCCATTTTGGGGAGGACATTCATCCATTCAACTGTCCAGTGTTCATACGGTGCTCTTGCGTGGTCGATTTCCCATTCGTGCATGATCCACTTCATGACATGATGTTTAATATCGCCCGGATCGGCGATGACATGATAAGTGAAGTCGCCAAGTTTGCGGTATTCGAAGGGAGGCAGCATGGATTTGTTTCAAACACCTATAAACAAACCTGTCATTGTAAACTCCGCGAAGCAATCCCATCTAAAATACACAGAGATTGCTTCCCGAAGGTCGCAATGACAGTGAATATTCTATTTATGCCCCAACAGAGTTATCGCCGCGGCGACGGATGGGTCATTCTCGAAGGTGAACGTATCCCATTTGGCGAAAGCCTGCACGTCCGGGACAATACCTGTCGCCTCCCAGTCCTCATCCGAGTGCGCGGGGAAAAACCGTTCGGATGCGAGCCATAATTGCGATCCATCTTCAAAGCTAAAACCGTGTAACACTTCCACATTGCCGAGGCTGGTTTCACCGGTGATCTTTGCATTTCTTGAATCGCGCATGATGCCCGCGAAAATTTCGCCGTAGCTGACCGTATCTTCACTTACCATCACCACCAGCGGAACGGTCTGCGAGTTTTGAACAGGATCTGCGTCAACTTTGAACGTACGGGATGAGTCGCGGCTGACGAATTGTCCCAGTTTGCCCGAGGTGAAGAACGAAAGAATCGGATCGGTGACACTGCTGCTTCCGCCACCATTCATACGCAGGTCCAAAATCAATCCATCCAATGGACCAAAGTCATTGAGCGCCTGCCTGATCTGGAGCGGGATGGTCTCATCAAAGAATGTGGGGATCAAAATGTAGCCGATCTTCGAACCATCCGTGGTGGAGACAAGGCGAGCGTCGATCCGAATATTTCCCTCAATCGAGTGACGCACAAGCATTACCTGCCGAGGTTCTTCTCCGGGTGATTGCACGGTCACGAGCACAACGGAACATTCCGGCCCCCGCAAGCGATTGTTTTCCTCATTAATTACCGGCAGGCCATCGGCCGAAATAATGCTGTCATGTGCTTTAATTCCCGCGTGCTCTGCCGCGGAATTGGGGAAGACCGAGATCACGACAATTCGATTGCGCCCGGTATCAAAACTTCCATAAATACCCACACCTACAAACTCAACATCGCCCTTCAACTCGGCTTCCGATTCTTTTACTTCGAGAGGCGAAAGGAAAAAAGAATGATCATCCTGTAATTCGTCGATCATGTTCTGCATTTCTGTGTAGAACGTTTGAGTGTCCAATCCCGCTTCGATCTTATTTTTGTAACGAGACTCGATCTCATTCCAATCCTTGCCGTTGAAATCGGGATACACATACTGATCCTCAACAATATTTCCGATTTCGTTGATAATGCTCAACTTGTCTTCTTTTGAAATTTCCGAATTGGATTCGAGAGTGGGCTGTAGGGCCAACTCAGGGGAAACAGTGGCCAGCGGAGTCGAAGCACATTGAGGTGGGATAAAAGCGGGGATAATGGGAACAGGTGTTGGCGTGGGTGTAACGGTTGCTGTGGCCGTGGGGGGCGGTATGGGCGTGACCGTCGGCGGCACGATCATTTGCGTCACGTAGTTGCAGGAGAGCAGGGTCAGGATCAAAAACCCAAAAACAATTTTTTTCAGCTTCATAATTCACCTTTAATAAGGTAACAGCCACTTCAAAAGTGACTGTCACCTGCCTGGTTCCAACTCTTCACATGCTCAAAAAGTTCGGACAGCGGTTTCAAATCACTGACGGAGACGGCCAGGTTTTTCGTACGCGTCCTTTCATATTGAAAGACACGCACGCCCTCCCGCAGGAAACTTGCGCGGCGATTGAACTCATCGCGCGTCAGATAGCCTGCCAGCAAAATATCCAGCCCATAAACCCAAATATTACTCCAATCCATTGGGTGAATAATATGAGTTTCCTTGCGCACCGGACTGTGGATTCCGATGCGCGCGTTCGAGGTGCTTTTTGTGTGGATGTATGCCAGTGAAAAGAATCGCTCATCGATCTGGATTCT
>JBGPNQ010000418.1:0-4375 GCA_041487615.1 Anaerolineae bacterium | reverse complement strand
GCTATTGAGATGATTCATGTGCTTGAGGAGTTCAATCAAAAACGCGCCGTTGAAAATAAAGTCACCATCAATATTGGTATTGGCATAGCCTCAGGTCCGGTGATGGCTGGTTATGCAGGTACCCAGCATCGCGCCACCTACACTTGTGTGGGAGATACGGTCAATCTTGCGGCGCGCATAGAAAGTCATACAAAGGTAGCGGGTTGTCCGATCCTTATCGACGCCGAAACTCGTGCCAGCCTGCCGGAGTCCATGCAAGTGGAACCACTCGGCGAATTCACCTTTAAAGGGAAGAGCATCCCCGTCCAAATTTATTCAGTTAAGACGGCATAGAAATTTTGCATGCGCAGTGACCCCATTAAAATGGATTCCGATTCGCATCCTAACCTTTCAAAGGGATCGGCGATTTGCTGCTTGAGGTTCTATACGGAATGAAGTAAGACACAGACCGTACTCACAAGAAGAACGGTCTATGCAGTTTTTTTCCAGGATTAGCTCCTCTGCGGCCACCAGAGTCCAATGTAGATGGAAGTCAATCCCCACCGATTACATGCCATCAAGAACGAGGAGAGATTTTGTGAAGACTTTCCCGAAATTGATTTTACATTTCAAATTTCATACAATGTTGATATAGGTGTTCGGCAAAACTGAACATACCGGCTGCTTTCTTATTCATCGGCGAAAGTTCAATTTTCAGGTTTGGTAGATTATTTTGGAAGACCCTTGCAACCCGACTAATTCATAACCAGGAGGAGCCCAGTCTTTTCACTTTAGGAATTTGTGTATACTCTCACGGTTCCTGTGCGATGCCACCTTCATTTGATTACGTTGCGCCGTAAGCGCTCCCTAAAGCCATTGCAGCGCTGGGGTAGGACAGTGCCATAATCCCTCGCGGGCGGACAAAGCCTGATGCCATGGCGGGCTCCTCGAGATTCTTCAGGTATAGTTTCCAGCCGAATGTATCCAGCCTTCGTGTTACTGTAGCTCGTAATGGGTATTTCCTACGCGGTCGATACAAGATCCCGTAACCTTTGGTCATGCTTAGCGTCTTATCTAATTAACACTACCCTGTAACATATGGTCATCTTCAGCGTCATGTTGGAACAACGCTGATGAATCGGGTGACCATATCCGGAAACCCGCACTGGGAGAGCAATCCGCGCTCGATACACCAACGTCGAATACATTAAGGAATATTGCCCCGTCTTTGTAAGCTCTGGAAGGAATTCATATTTGGTTTCTTCCGGACTGCACTTAAACTCAACCAAATCAATTACAAGTAGGAGATGAGGAGCGAGGGCATGGATAAGAAAAAAATTTTGTTGGTGGACGATGAACCTTATACTTGCGAGCTGTTATCGATCGTATTAAGCAAGAAAGGTTATGAAACCGCATCAGCGCATGCTGGTGAAGAAGCGATTCTTTGGCTGGAGCATCACGAGCCGGATTTGGTCATTCTGGATGTCATGATGCCTGAAATGGATGGGTGGGAAACCTACTATCGTGTGCGGGAATTAAACAATGTGCCTGTGATCTTTCTGAGTGCCTTGTCGTCCGGCGATCATGCCGCTCGTGCCTTGAATCTGGGGGTTCAGGATTACATCCGAAAACCATTTCACAATGACGAATTGCTAGCTCGCGTCGACGTCCTGCTTAATCGCTCCAGAGCCGGGTCCATCCTGCCCACTGGGCACTGGAACCACCTGGTAAACAAGCGACCGTCGGTTACGGCGATTATTCCTACTCTGAATGAAGCGGAAAATCTTCCGTTGGTACTGCCTTATATTCCATTGAAATGGGTGGATGAGGTTATCCTCGTGGATGGACGATCAGAGGATGGCACAGTGGAAATCGCCAAACGCCTCCTTCCTACAATTAAAGTAGTGCTCGAAATGACGCCCGGAAAGGGTATGGCCCTGCAGGCGGGATATAAAGCCGCGTCCGGGGATATTTTAATTGTGTTGGATGCAGATGGTTCACATGACCCTCGAGAGATCCCGCGTTATGTGGCTGCTCTTATGGAGGGGGCGGACTTCGTTAAAGGAAGCCGCTTTGCCCCGGGCGGAGGAACCACTGATATGCCGCGCTATCGTCGCTGGGGAAATGCTTTTTTTGTACTCTCCGTTAACCTGTTGTTTGGGGCAACATTCACGGATCTATGCTACGGTTACCACGCGTTCTGGAAGTATTGTCTGGATTCAATTGAACTTCCTGATGCAAATGGATTCGAAATTGATACCGTTTTATATGTTGGAGCGTTGCGCAAACGCCTTCGGATAATGGAGGTGCCGAGTTTTGAGGGTTTTCGTTTTTATGGTGTTGGGAAGTTGAAGACAATCCCGGATGGATTTCGCGTGCTGCTCTCCATTGTTCGCGGATGGTGGAAACACCTAAGGCCGTCGAAGGAAACCCAATACATTGGCTTTCATGGGAACCTGCCAGATCAAATCCTGCCCCTCACTCGGCCCAGTTTGAAGGACAATGATAATAGTTACGGAGAAGCAGTGTGATCGAAATTTCCGTTGTTGTTTGCACGTACACTGAATCCAGATGGAATAACCTGGAGATGGCCGTTGAATCACTTCTGTGGCAAAACACTCCGCTGCATGAAATCATCATTGTTGTTGACCACAACTCGAAGTTGCAGGATCGGGTTCGGACGAATTTTCCGGATACAGTTGTCGTTGAGAATCGGTACGAGCGGGGCTTGTCCGGCGCGCGAAACAGCGGGATAGCAGTAGCGCAGGGAGCAGTAATCGCCTTTCTTGACGACGATGCAACGGCGACTCCGGACTGGATAGAGCAATTATGCACCGCCTACTCAGATCCGAATGTCATCGGTGTAGGCGGGATCATCGAGCCGCATTGGCAGGACGGCAGGCCGGACTGGTTTCCAACAGAATTTGACTGGGTTGTTGGCTGCACGTATCGAGGGATGCCTGAAACAGCCTCGCCGGTGCGTAACTTGATCGGTGCCAATATGTCTTTCCGAAGAATGGTTTTCGATCAGTTAGGTACATTTCGGCTGGGCTATGGTTGTGACGAAACTGACTTCTGCATACGCGTACGGCAGCGATGGCCCGAACACGTATTGCTTTATAGACCGGCGGCCAAAGTGATTCACCAAGTGCCGGCGAGCCGCGCCAATTGGGACTACTTCAGGTCGCGCTGCTATTTTGAAGGCGGCTCGAAAGCCGTTGTCTCGTGGCTGGTAGGAACACAAGATGGACTCTCTTCAGAACGAGCCTATACTTTTCGCACGTTGCCAAAAGGAATCATCCTTGGTTTGAAAGATGCTCTCTTCAACCGAAGGCAATCCGGTTTGGAACGCGCGGGCGCGATCATAGCGGGTCTGGCGCTGACGATAAGCGGTTATTTGATGGGCAAACTATTTGTCAGAGAAGCCGCGCGTCAGCGGGGATGGAGAGCGATTTAGTATATGTTCTGTTCTCTTGCTCTATTGAGTTTATTCGCCCTGGAGAAGTGCGGCCCATGACGCTCCTCCGGACAAGTGTCGCCGGTCCATCGGCGAATGAGATTTCTGGTAAGGGTAACCTCACCACTATGACTTGCCCACCAGAGGTGATGCAGGCTGATCGATTGCGTTTGCTCATGGTGACCCCACGATACTTACCTTATACAGGGGGCGTGGAAACTCATGTCTACGAAGTTGCCCGGCGGTTGGCACACGCAGGCGTTGATGTCACAGTGCTCACAACTGACCCTGGAGGGCAACAGCCAACAAGAGAGCAGTCTGAGGGCGTGAGAGTACAGCGCATCCCGGCCTGGCCGGTCAGGAGCGACTATTACTTTGCGCCCGATATCTACAACATAATTACACAGGGCCAGTGGGATGTAGTGCATGTTCAGTCGTATCACACGTTCGTCGCTCCCCTGGCAATGTTCGCAGCTTGGCGCGCCAAAATTCCCTATTTCGTTACGTTTCATGGCGGTGGTCATTCATCCCACCTGCGTAACGCTTTACGCAAAGTGCAATACACGATGTTGCGCCCGTTGCTGGCGCGCGCTGAGCGTTTGATCGCGGTTGCGCAATTCGAAATCGAGTTCTTTGGAGAACAACTCAAGCTCCCCGCCGACCGTTTCGTTTATATTCCGAATGGAGCTGAATTGCCGAAAGTGACACGCCCCATCTTGCCAGACATGACGGAGTCCACATTGATTGTGTCAATAGGACGGCTGGAGCGCTATAAGGGTCACCACCGCGTCATCGAAGCCCTGCCTTATATATTGAAACAACTACCTAACAGCCGTTTATGGATAATGGGGAGCGGCCCTTACGCGTCAACCTTGTGGCGACTGGCCCATAAGCTAGGGGTAGCAGATTGTGTTGAGATTCGGGCGATCCCCGCGGCTG
>JBGPNQ010000417.1:0-4396 GCA_041487615.1 Anaerolineae bacterium | reverse complement strand
GAATGTTTTTTCGGAGCCTGAATTTGCCGAAGATGATGCCCGCCGCGCTCTGAAACTGTTTGAAGAACGATCCACGTTGCAGGATTTGCTCGCCCGCACAACCGTCAATAGCAATGTCGGTGCATTGCAGGTCTTGATCGGTGGCGAAGGGGAGTGGGAGGAGTTGCGGCAGTGTTCGATCGTGGTGGCGCGTTATGGAGTTCCGGGCATGGCAACAGGCATGTTGGGCGTCCTCGGTCCGATGCGTATGTCCTACGCCCGGACAATTCCCACCGTCCGCTATGTGGCTGGATTATTAAGTGACCTTGTCAATGACACCATTGCTGGTGAATAAAAACTAAAGGTGAAAGAACGTATGACCGAGAAAAAGAAACACAAACACGAAGACGAAGACGCAGTCAAAGTCGAAGAGATTCAAACGGAGGCGGTGGCGGAATCTAATGATACCGAACAATTGCTGGCTGAGATCGAAGCGCTGAAAAAGCAACTTGCAGAAGCCGACTCCAAAACGTCTGAATATCGCGATAGCTGGATGAGATCCCAGGCGGAATTTCAAAATTATAAGAAGCGACTCGAGCGGGATAATGAGTTGACTTATATGTCCATGAAGGGAGACATCATCAAAAAGGTTTTACCCGCGCTCGATGACCTGGAGCGCGCATTGCAGAATCGTCCCGCAGAGGACGCCTGGGCAAGCGGCATTGAACTGATCGCGCGTAAACTGCAGAACGTGCTCGATAGCGAAGGCATCAAACGCATCGAAACCGAAGGCACGGAGTTCGACCCCAACTTTCACGAAGCGATTTCGCATGAACCTGCCGATGGCGTGAAGAGCGGATTTGTGATCGCGGTCGTGCAAAATGGATATATGCTTGGCGAGCGCGTCATACGCCCCGCCCTTGTCAGAGTGGCGCAATAAAACAAACCTCCGTCATTGCGAGCAGGCGAAGCCGACGAAGCAATCTTCTATTCTGCTGATATAGATTGCTTCGGAAGAACGCTCACAATGACATAATAACACTGGAGAACCTATAGTATGGCAAAAATCATTGGAATAGATCTCGGCACGACCAATTCTGTTGCGGCAGTGATGCAGGGCGGCGAACCGGTTGTGATTCCCGCGGCAGAAGGTGAACGTCTCGTGCCGTCTGTTGTGGCGGTCAATAAGAATCATGAAAGGCTGGTCGGACGCGTGGCGCGCAACCAGGCGATCACCAATCCCACGAATACCGTTTTTTCAATCAAGCGGTTCATGGGTCGCAAAGCGGATGACCCCGAAGTGGAACGCACAAAGAAGCGCGTGCCTTATGCGGTGAATGAAGCGCCAAATGGCGACGTGCGCGTCACGCTCGATGAGAAGGAATACAGTCCGCCTGAAGTGTCTGCCATGATCCTGGCAAAGATCAAACGCGATGCCGAAGCATATCTGGGTGAGACCATCACGCAAGCGGTGATCACCGTTCCTGCATATTTCAACGATGCGCAACGCAATGCCACAAAAGATGCAGGTAAAATTGCCGGTCTTGAAGTGCTTCGCATCATCAACGAGCCGACTGCGTCCTCGCTGGCCTATGGGCTTGATAAAAAGAAAAACGAGATCATCGCCGTGTACGATCTTGGTGGCGGTACGTTCGATATTTCCGTTCTCGATGTGGGTGATGGTGTGTTCCAGGTCCGCGCCACGAGCGGTGATACCTTCCTCGGTGGCGATGATTTCGATCTGCGCGTGATGGACTATCTTATCGAGCAATTCAAAAAAGATAACGGCATAGACTTGCATAATGACCGCCAGGCATTACAGCGACTGAAAGAGGCAGCCGAAAAGGCCAAGATCGAACTTTCGACCACGATGCAGACCGAGATCAACCTTCCTTATTTGACAGCCGATGCAACCGGCCCGAAGCATTTGGTAATGACTCTCAGCCGCGCCAAGCTCGAACAATTGACTGCGGATCTTGTCGATCGGACGATTGCTCCTCTTAAACAGGCCTTGTCCGATGCCAGCTTGACCGCCGGTGATATTAACGAAGTGGTGATGGTCGGCGGCATGACTCGTATGCCCGCCGTGCAGGACAGAGTCCGCGCCTTCTTTGGCAAGGAACCTCACAAGGGAGTCAACCCGGATGAGGTCGTTGCGATCGGTGCGGCCATTCAGGCTGGAGTTCTCGGCGGCGAAGTGAAGGATATTCTCCTTCTCGATGTGACTCCCCTCACGCTTTCCATCGAGACCCTGGGTGGAGTTGCCACACCGCAAATCGAGCGTAATACAACAATTCCGACCCGCCGTAGTCAGGTGTTTTCCACCGCAAGTGATAGTCAGACGCAAGTGGAGATTCATGTGTTACAGGGTGAACGCCCGATGGCAGGGGATAACAAGTCACTGGGCAAATTTATTCTGGATGGTATCCCGCCTGCGCCGCGCGGCGTTCCGCAGATCGAGGTGACGTTCGATATCGATGCAAATGGCATCCTGAAAGTCACTGCAAGCGATAAGGCCACGGGACGATCCCAGCATATTACGATCACGGCATCTTCAGGTCTTTCTGATGCTGAAGTCGAAAAGATGCGCAAGGACGCAGAAGCGCACGCCGAAGATGACCGCAAACGCCGCGACCTGATCGAAGCCCGCAACAATGCAGACAATACCGTCTATGCCGCGGAGAAAGCTTTGCGTGAATTTGGTGAGAAGGTCCCTGCGGACATAAAGTCTGAAGTGGAAGCGAAAGCAGCAGATGTGAAGAAGATTGCGGAAGGCGAAGACGTGGATCGAATCAAGGCTGCGACGCAGGCATTAAACGAGTCCATTCAAAAGATTGGTGGCGCCGTATACCAGGCACAACCGGCCCCGGAGGCGGAAACGGGTCCGAATCCAAATCCGAACCCTGATGCCGGACCGGATGTTGTCGAAGGTGAAGTGAAGGAATAACAACCATGTCATTGCGAGGGCGGTAGCCCGAAGCAATCTCATAATAACGGGAGATTGCTTCGTCGGGCTTATGCCCTCCTCGCAATGACATAATTTACTTATGAGCAACAGCGATTACTACGAAATCCTTGGAATTGGACGAAACGCAACTGATGATGAGATCAAAGCTGCGTTTCGCAAGCTCGCGCGTCAATACCATCCTGATGTGAGCAAAGAACCGAATGCTGAAGAGAGGTTCAAAGAGATCAATGAAGCGTATGGTGTACTCTCGGATGCCGAGAAGCGCGCCCGCTATGACCGCTTTGGTAAGGAGGGACTCGGTAACATGGGCGGCGGGTTCCACGATTACACCGCCGATTTCAGTGATATCTTCGAAGAATTGTTCGGTGGCTTTGGTTTTTCCACGGGGCGGCGGTCGCGCCGTTCGCCGCGCCGTGGACAGGACCTGCAGATGCAGGTCACATTGAAGTTTGAAGAAGCTGTATTCGGTGTCGAAAAGGAAATCGAATTCGAACGTAACGACACGTGTTCACGCTGCAGCGGCTCCGGCGCGGAACCTGGCTCCTCGCCTGTAAAATGTCCCACCTGCAATGGACAGGGTGAAGTGCGCCAGGTTCGTCAAACCTTCCTGGGGCAGATGGTCCAATCCGCAACGTGCCCAACCTGTAACGGTCGTGGTGAGACGATTGCCAATCCTTGTAAAACCTGTCACGGCGGCGGTCTGGAGCGCAAGAGCATCAAGAAGAAGGTGCAGATCCCTGCCGGCGTGGATACCGGTACGCAGATCCGTCTGGCTGGCGAGGGCGGACCCGGAACCCTGGGTGGACCCAATGGGAGTCTCTTCCTTGTGTTGGATGTACGTCCGCATCAATTCTTCAAACGTCGCGAAAATGACATCGTTTTGAATCTCGATATTAATATTGCGCAAGCAGTGCTGGGAGCGGAAGTGGACATCCCGACTCTGGATGGCGATGCCAGGTTGAAAATTCCCGCCGGGACTCCGCCCGGAAAAGTTTTTACGGTTCGAGGTAAAGGTGTGCCATACCTGCGAAGAAAAGATCGCGGCAATCAACTGGTGATCGTCAATGTCGCCATACCCACAAAGCTGACGAAGGAACAGCGCGAGTTATTTGAAAAATTGGCAGAGAGTCTGGGCACGACGGTCAAGCCGCAGGAAAAAGGATTCCTCGACTGGTTGAATGAAGCATTGGGGGGATGATACGGAAGGCAGAAAGTAGTGAGCGGACGAAAGTCCGCTTTTGTTTTTAGTATCGAAACATGGAACCATGCTCAGTATTCAAACGTTTTATAATTAGAATATCTGAAAGAAGTTTACCCATTCTAGGAGGTGAAATGTGGAATCTGGTAAACGTTCCCGTTGGATTATTGGTTTTGCTGTTTTGCTTTTATTGTTGGCTGTTTTATTGACACATGTCGACTCAGTCCAGGCAACCCTTGATGGTTTGCATG
>JBGPNQ010000416.1:0-4433 GCA_041487615.1 Anaerolineae bacterium | reverse complement strand
TTTATTATGAAGCAAACAGAAGGTCGAATCAGCTTTTCGTTTCATTGCTTGCAACCGCACTCGGAATGGGCGCAAGCATGATCCATGTCCTGCCGCGTCCGCATCTTTTTACCTATCTCTTCACAGCAGTATGGATAATGATCCTTGAACGCATCGCCGGCGATAGATCGCGCCGATGGTGGTTACTGCCGCTCTTAATGATATTTTGGGTCAACCTGCATGGAATGTTTGTGCTGGGCATCATTCTCCTGGGAATCTACTTGATTGGCAGTGTACTGGAAAGTCCTCAGCGGGAATGGCTCAGCAAACCGCCGTCCAAATCCCTGCTGCTTGGCGGAATCCTTTCCATAATCGCCACTTTCCTATCGCCCTCCGGCTTGCATATTTGGACTGCAATTACTTCGCTTGGAAGCAATTCCTACATCACATCACGAATCCCCGAGTACCAGTCTGCGAATTTCCATCTACCGGAGACCTGGCCGTTTATTTTACTCCTGGTGCTCACAATGATTGGCTTTGCGCGGAATGCAAATAAGACGCCCTGGACACATATCATGTTGACAGCCTCTTTTGCAGCGATTGCGCTTTATACCAGCAGAATGATCCCGCTGTTCGCCATTGTCGCCGTTCCCATTACGGCACGAAGCCTGGCAGATTTGGTGAAGCAGGAAATCCCTGAGAGTCGGTTTACCCAAATAGAGAGAAATATTTCAACGATCAACGCATCATCCAATGGAATTGTCTGGGTGTTTATTGTTGTCATTGCAGTGACACTGATATTCAGATCAGGTAGAACGATTGACCCACAAAATAAGGGCAATGTTTTCGCCGATGATTTCTTCCCGGTACAGGCTGTAAACTGGTTAAATGCGCATCCGCAAAACGGGCACATGTTCAACGAATTTGATTGGGGAGGGTATCTGCTCCTCAATTTATCTCCACGCCAGCAAATCTTTATGGATGGTCATACGCATATCTACGGGGAAGCTCTAACGCGTGAATACGAAACGGTCCAGACTCTCAGCAAGGGTTGGCAGGAAATTTTTGAAAAATACAACATCATCTGGGTGATCGTCAATCCCCAGGGACCTCTTGCCCGGGAATTAATTGCCCAGGGATGGGAACCGGCCTACCAGGATAAAACGGCAATCGTATTGGTGAAAAAGTAATAGGCGAAAAACCGATCACAAACCATTACTCATCCACTATGCGCAAATTAGCCACATCCGTTTTCGCCTACATATTTCCTCGCTTCCAGGATGCAATATTCGTTGGGATACTTATTGCTGTCGCGAGCCAGGGTTCCCTCCTGCTAAATGGTGACGGAGATCTCGGCAGACATATCACAATCGGAAATTACATTCTCAACAACTTGAAAATCCCCACACAGGATATCTTCTCACATACCATGGCCGGCCAGCCTATCATTCCTCACGAATGGCTGGCGCAGCTAAGCTTTGGCGCAATCAATGCCTTGATGGGCTTGGATGGGATTGTATTGCTCATTGCTGTTCTGATCGCGACTGCATTTACACTCACGTACCGGGAAATGCTCAGAAGGGACGTTTTTCGAATCCTGTCCATTTTCGTAGCGGGACTCGCTGCATACGCGTCCCGCTTGCACTGGCTTGCGCGCCCTCACATTCTTACATTTCTTTTTATCGCTTTGTGGGCATATCTCCTTGAAAACGAAAGAAGCAGAGTTTGGTTGTTTCCGCTCATTATGCTCTTTTGGGCCAATACCCATGGAGCGTTCATCGCAGGGTTTGTAATCCTGGGTGGACACATGGCAGGCTGGCTTTGGGAGTACCTACAGAAACAGACAACAACGAAAGTCGGCGAAAGATTGGCGCTTATTGGGATCACATCGTTTGCGATCACTTTTATCAATCCTGCAGGGTGGCGGCTTTGGGGCACCAGCCTGGGATACCTGGGAAACCGTTTTCTGCTTGATCAAACAATTGAATACCAATCTCCCAATTTCCACAACTGGAGTACGTGGCCATTCCTTATCATGCTGGCATTGGGGATCCTTGCTTTGGGACTTGGAGGCAGGCTGCGCCCGCACGAATCAATCCTGTTTGCCGGCTGGACCGTCATGAGTTTATATAGCGCCCGGAATATCCCTCTGTTCGCAATTGTCACAGCACCTTATATTGGGACAGCGATCCAAACCATTATCGAGAAAATATCGATCCTGGGAGAATTGGATCGAAAAATCTCCGCGGCTGAAAACAGCTTGAGAGGCGCCCTACTTCCTGCAACGGCAATCATGCTATTGATTGTTGTATCGCAAACGCAACCAAATGCAAACAACCAATTCAACCCGAACAAATTCCCCGTAAAGGCAGTGGACTGGCTGCAAGCCAATCCACAGGAAGGCAGGATGTTCAATAATTTTATCTGGGGTGGATATCTTCTCTATCGCATGTGGCCTCAACAGACCGTGTTCATTGATGGACAGACAGATTTTTACGGCGAAGCCTTAACTCGTGAATACACACAGGTTATGGCTGTAGACGAAGGATGGGAAACAATACTCAAGAAATACGATGTGTCCTGGGTCATCATTCAATCGGACAAACCATTGATAAAAGCCCTGCAGGATGAGATGAACTGGACCGTCGTTTATCAGGATGATACCGGAACGATTCTTCACGCACCTTGAGCTATTGTTTCTTATAAATAATCACCCCATCAGTTTCATACACAGCAGCAAAACCAGTACCGACCTGCATGTGTTCCAGGAAGAAAGGAAAGGCTCTGGGCATATCCAAAACCTGGCAGTTATTTACACGGAGAACCTTTGAGAGATAGATGTAATCGTACCGGGAACGATCTGCTGCAGCGTCCAGGCATGATATATCTCCATTCGCCAGGCATTCCTGCACCCCATATGTTGACTTGACATATGTATTAAAGTTCGATCCTTCAGTCCATTCCGTACCCTGAACGGTGTAGATGCTCTGGCGTCCTGTCAAAGCGGGGAACCACTCCATGACTGAGTCGCAGGATACGGAGGTTGTACCCGTCAGCACCAGGAAACGCGAATCGGCGGGCGTATTCTCCTTTGCCCATTGCATGGCTTCGCGATCGGGCAGATACAAGGTTGCGCTGGATAACTGAAATCCAAACTGGTATGCGGAAAAAATAAGGTATAGCAACAAATAAATGAACACATTTCGCTCGACTGGGCTCACATCCTCGGATGGCTTCAGCGAATCCCCACCGGCGGAGGTCTGTAACGCCGCCAAAACAACATCCACCAACCCGACAGCCGCCAGCATCGCCAATGGGATCGCGGCCGGTCCCGGGGCGCTGCGTCCCTCCACGAAGAAGGGAATCACCATCCATAACGGAAGCAGATAATCCCTGCGAAGGAGGCGATGAGCAATCCCGATCAAGCCCAGGATCGCGATCACGGTCGCATATGGCTCCTCCGTGAACACAAAAAAAAGGAGGTGAAAAACAGCCAGGGCCTTTTGTCCCGTCGCCGCGCCTTTGAGAAGAGGCTCGATGCCATGATAATGGATGACTGTTCCCCACCACGGGGAGGTAACGACAAAGACAATTGCACCCACAAATACGGAGTTAATGAAACCTGTCCGGTTACGCGATAACATGATCCACAAAAAGATTGCAGAGACGACAGTATGCACCGCCGCTTCAGGATGACTCATCACGGCCAGCCCGCCGAAAATCCCGGCCAGGAAAATATCAATGCGGCGATTCTCTTCATAAAGACGTATGACCGTTGCCAGCGTCAACAGCATGAAAAACTGGCCGGGGCTGCGCGTCAGCCCGCCGCCCATCACGAACCATGAAAGGGCACGCGGCATCAACGCGAAAAATAGCGTTGAAACACTCGCATAATATTTGTCCTTCAACAACCGCAGCGCCAACAAATAAAATGCAGGGATGGAAAGCGACGCGAAAAATGCCGGCACCCAGCGGACCACCTGCGGCGCGCTGAGACCAAACAGATCTGCCGCCAGCCGCCCAAGATAAAAACCAAGCGGAGGGTAGGCAAACGGGATATTCAAATGGTTGTACGTCGTAAATGCGGGAAGCAAATACCCATTTGTTTTGAGGTCGTCCACCATCACGGCAAACATCCCACCATCGTTGATCGCAAAACCTGCAAGCATGGTGGGGTTGAAGCGCATGAAGATACCAAGAATGATTGCCAGAATGAGAAGCAGGTCTGCCCACTCAGTTCGACGGATTGATTTCATCAGGTTGCTCCATTGCGATGATTGGGGGATTCTACCTCTTATCTCATGAATAAGTTGCTTTTCAATTCGATTTATAGCTTGAGACACAACTATCGAGTTCAGGCAATTATGCGGCACTCTGTGACACGGCCCTCCTTCGTGACAGAACCATACGGATGCCAGTACAATTTGACAAAACAATGTCGTCATCGCGTATAT
>JBGPNQ010000415.1:0-4439 GCA_041487615.1 Anaerolineae bacterium | reverse complement strand
GGATAATCCCCTGCCGCCAGAGCGGCTTTTGCTTCCTGAATGGCAAGTTCCATAAATGCATCCATCAGAACGCTCCTTACTTGTAATCAGTAAACGGGTAAAATAGATTTGTAAAGTATAGCACGTCAGTCTTTTACAATTTCGAGGGAGAGTCGGATGCCGATCACCAAGCAGCGCACACTCGATTATATGCAATATGAATGGGGGACGTATGTGGAACGGTTTACACGTCTGCCCCGCGAAGAACAGGAAAAACGTGTCAGCAGGATGGGGTATGAGTCCTTTCAAGATATGCTGGCGCACATCCTTGCCTGGTGGGAGGAGGGCATGAGCATCATCCGTGCCATTGCGGAAGAACGCGAGCTCGAGCGCAGGAAATATGACTTTGACATATTCAACGCCGAGGCCGTAGCCAAATACAAGCCCTGGGACGAGACCGAGTTTATGGCTCATTTTGAGAAAACGTGCCAGGATATGGAAGCAGACCTGCGATCCATGAGGGAGGCGCTGTTCGAGAATCGCCGCGTCCGATCCTGGCTGAACGGGATCGTCTTCCATCATGCACGCGAACACGTGGTTGCCCTGAGTCGCTTTCTCACGATGGATATGCTGGAGAATGAGTGGTCGGAGTATATTGGAAATTTCAAACGGCTGGATCAGGGGAAGCAGCAGGAATTTTTATCAAAGCAGGGAGTTGAAAGCTTTCACGATATGCTCGCTCATATCATTGGCTGGTGGGAGGAGGGTGCGCGCATTATCGCGGGCATTCTTGACTCGCCAGGCTTCACCTGGACCGATCCTGATGTCGATCAGTTCAACGTGATGTTGACGGAGAAATTCGCCTCCTGGTCGGAGGAGGACCTGCTCCAGCATTTCGACAGTGTCCGTCTGGCATTGATCGAGATGGTTGGTAAACTACCGGAGGACGCGTTCCTGAACAAGGATATCGAAGGCTGGCTCGCCGCCGATGTCGTTGAACATTTCGATGACCATGCAATTCCCGTATAACCATGGACAAACATATTGTTTACCTCGCTCTGGGTTCCAATTTGGGGGATCGCCTCGAGAATTTGAAAGAGGCGATTGCTGCGCTGCCTCCGCAAATGGATGTCAAGGCAAAATCCCATGTATATGAAACGCCGCCATGGGGATATGAGGATCAACCCAGGTTTCTCAATCAGGTGCTGAAGGCGCAAACCTATTTGCAGCCGGACGCGCTGCTGAAGCACCTCAAACGGCTTGAGATTGCATTGGGGCGCAAGGCATCGTTCCGCAACGGTCCGCGTTTGATCGATATGGATATTCTCCTCTACGATGACCTGGTGCTGAACACGCCCGCGTTGACCGTTCCGCATCCGCACATGCATGAGCGGAGCTTTGTGTTATTGCCAATGATGGACATCGCACCTGACCTTGTCCACCCTGTGACGAAGAAAAGCATCCGTGAACTGGTGGCGGTGTGCAATCTGGGTGGGATCAAACAAGTAGCCTGATTTGAACCCTTGTGAAGGCTTGAAGCTTGCACAAGGTATAAGGGTATAATCCCGTCAAACTCGATGGAGGCGAAAGATGAATCAAATTAAACCATTAAACTGGACTCCCAAACCCGGAGTTGGTTTTACCGTTGTGCGCCGCGGTGATGGTGGCATGACCTTGACATTCACAGACCTTTCGGATGCCACACTCAACGATTGGCGTGCGTTTGCGATGGAGCATCTGCTTGGCGTGGATCGCCGGACCCGCAATTTATACGATCTGCGCGGGGTGAAGGATATCCCCGAAAAGGCGATCCGCATGGCGGTGGAAGCGAACAGCGATCCGTCGGCGCGACATATTCGTGTGGCAGTCGTCGTTGCCGATGAAAAGGTTGCCAATGCGATTCGCGATGTGGCCGCACTTGCCCTTCCGGAAACGGCCTCTGCCATGAAACTATTTACCGACATCAATGAAGCGGAAGCCTGGCTGGGTCGTCCGTTAGACCAGATACCCTAAATATCCTGTCATTGCGAGCGAATGTAATGAGCGAAGCAATCTCCAAATTATTAGGAGATTGCTTTGTCGCAAAGAACACTCCTCGCAATGACATATCGTTTTTATGAAATCCCCATCCCTCCAAATTGGAAATCATATCTTCAACTGGGGTTCCCGCACATATGTGATGGGAATTCTTAACGTTACGCCGGATAGTTTTAGTGGGGACGGGTTATTGCCCTCACCCCCTTCCCCTCTCCCGGAAGGAGAGGGGAGAATCCGCGCACTTGAACAAGCGCGGGATTTTCTCACTGACGGCGCGGACATTTTAGACGTGGGTGGAGAATCCACACGTCCCGGCTCACAGCCGGTCAATGCGGATGAAGAGATGGAGCGCGTGATCCCCGTCATTGAAGCGATTGCCAAAGAATTCCCCGATGCAGTAATTTCGATCGATACCTATAAAGCAACAGTTGCGGAAGCAGCTTTCAAAGCGGGCGCGCAACTTCTCAATGATGTCTGGGCGCTGCGAGCGGACCCGGAACTTGCCTCCATTGCCGCGGCATTTCGCGTCCCTGTGATTCTGATGCATAACCGCAGTAACCCCGCCAGCGTGGAAGTCCGCAACCGGTTGGGAAACGCCTACATCGGTTCTACGTATGAGAATCTGATGGAAGATGTGAAGAGCGAGCTGCTCCTCAGTGTGCAATTGGCGAAAAAGGCTGGGATCGAGGAAACGCGTATCATCCTCGACCCGGGTATCGGCTTTGGAAAGACCCGTGAGCATAATCTCGAGTTGATCAACCGGCTTGACGAAATCCGCGCCTTGGGATATCCCGTACTATTGGGCCCATCCCGAAAATCATTTATCGGCTTTACACTGGACCTGCCCGCCGATCAACGCGTGGAAGGGACAGCCGCGACGGTCGCAGCAGGAATTACGCGCGGTGCGGATATTATCCGTGTTCATGATGTGAAGGAAATGGCGCGGGTTGCAAAGATGACGGATGCGATAGTAAGACCATCTGTCATTGCGAGGAGAGCGTAGCTCGACGACACCGTCCCGGCGGTTCGGTGCCGGGAAGCAATCTCTACGCAATGACATACGAGGAACTATGTTCAGCGATTACGGCAAGGACCTCTTAAAAAGCGGAATCATCGAAGCCAAAACGGGCAACAAGGAAAGCGCCCGTCGTTATCTGGACCGCGCCGTGTACATCAGCAACGATCACGATGTGCTCGCGGAAGCGTGGTTCTGGATGAGCGAGGTCCTGGACGACAAGGCCGAGAAACACAAGGCGTTGGAAAATTGCCTGGCGCATGACCTGCAGCACGCGCGGGCGCGCAGGTCACTGGCGATATTAGATGGCAAACTCAAAGCGGACGAGATCATCGACCCCGATAAACTACGCTCTGCTCCTGCAGGCTTGCACGACGCAAACGCTGAACGTTTCATGTGTCCCAAGTGCGGCGGGCGGATGAGCTTCGCACCGGATGGTCAGTCACTGGTCTGCGAATATTGCTCGCGCAATCAGAAATTCAGCGCCGCACAACCCGGCACGGCAAATGAAAAGGATTTTCTCATTGCCATGGCAACTGCGCGCGGACATGGCAAGCCGCTCGATGAACAGGTGTTTCACTGTGAAGGCTGTGGTTGTGAGTTCATCCTGCCGCCCGATCAGATTTCATCCACGTGCGTGTACTGTGGCTCGCCTTATGTCGTTAACTGGACTTCGGAACAGGAACTGCTCGCGCCGGATGGGATCATTCCACACGCCTTCGATCAGAACCGCGCTATAAAGATATTGATACAGTGGGTCAAGACAAACGACATTAAACCTGAAAAGCAGGTGGATCTGCCGCGCGGCGTGTATCTTCCATTGTGGACGTTCGATCTGGGCGGAGCAATTGATTACGTCCGCGAAACCCTGGATGAAAGTGAGATTCAATTCAATCGCAAAATGCCAAAGATGATCCGTGTCAGTGATAATTATCCCGTGCAGGTGAATGATATTCCGATCCCCGCATCCCGGAAACTATCTGCCGTTTTTCTGAGGTTGATTCCCACCTTTGAGTTGAAAGGCGTCAAACCGTACGACCCGCGTTATCTCGCCAACTGGCCGGCGGAGGTATATGACATCCCGATGGCAGAAGCCTCACTCGACGCGCGTGCGCAAAGCTTCGCGCGCTACAAACGTGACCTGCCGGACCTACTGACACCCATGCATCTCATCTCGACATCCTCCGCGAAAATGACCGTCGACTCCTTTCGCCTAAACCTGCTCCCCGTGTGGATGACCGAACTTCCCTTCGGCGGGCGCGAACATCTGGTGTTGATCAATGGGCAGGATGGAACGGTTGCAAATGATCTGCCTGGGAAGAAAAAGGAATCAAGTGGGTTGATGGATTGGTTGGGGGATTTGTTGGAGGGGTGAGTCCTTCTACATTCTACACTCTTTAGATTATTG
>JBGPNQ010000414.1:0-4461 GCA_041487615.1 Anaerolineae bacterium | reverse complement strand
CCGCTGGTTGAGTAGCCCTGAGCGCTCTTTGCGAAGGGCGTATCGAGACCACCACGTTGCAAGCGAACTTTTGTTTTCTGGTTACTTGTTGGTCTCGATATGGGACGGACGAACACCGTCCCTACTCGACCAACGGATTTGGGTTGGATTGAAATAAAATCGGTGGTAGAGTAGCCCCGTGCAAGTCGGGGCGTATCGAGACCGCCAAGTCGCAAGCAAACTTCTGTTTTCTGGTTACTTGTTAGTCTCGATATGGGACGGACGAGCATCGTCCCTACTCGACCAACGAGGTTGGATGTAAAAGAAAATATTTGCATATTATTTCTCCACATCCAGCAAACCATTTTCTTCCAACAATTCACGCAATTTATTCTCGGCTTCACGCGCCCGCTCCCATGCGGCTTTGAAGTCTTCAATCGCTACATCCAAAGGCGGGATGTCTTCGCCGATGGGCGGCAACACATAACGGGATATGTTCAGCGTCCAATCTTCTGCCTCGATTTGACTCAACGCCACAGTCCGCGCCTGATCCTGCACATCTTCGAATTTCCTGGTCCACGCTGAGATCTGATTCGCGTGTTCGATATCGAGAAAATTTTGCGCCCGACCTTTGCGGAACAAAGATGATCCATCCACGATTAGCACTTTCCCCATCCGCTTCTTGGATTTCTTCTTCTTGAGGATCAGGATGCACGCGGCAAGTCCTGTGCCATAAAACAGATTCGGTGCCAATCCAATCACAGTCTCTACCCAATCCTGCTTCAACAAATACTGGCGGATCTGTCCCTCGACTCCGCCTCGAAACAGCGCTCCCTGCGGCAGGACAACTGCCATGCGTCCCTTACCTTCTGCCATCGACTTGACCATATGCTGCACCCAGGCGAAGTCACCGTTTGAATCTGTGGGCAAGCCCGCAAACGAACGTCCCCACGGATCGCTCTCCCAAATCTCGCGCCCCCATTGCTCCAAAGAAAATGGGGGATTGGCGATCACGCAATCGAAGGTTGCCAGTCCGCCTGTGCTTGGGTCGGTGAAAACAGGATTGCGCAATGTATCCCCGCGCTCGACGATGAAATCTTCCATGCCATGCAAGAGCAGGTTCATGCGCGCCACGGATGCCGTTGTTAGGTTCTTTTCCTGTCCATAAAGCTTGCCGAAAAACGTCCGCGGGTCCCCACCTTTGGCGCGCACATGCTCAACCGCGCCAAGCAACATACCGCCTGTCCCACAGGCAGGATCATAAACTGTCTCGCCTTCCTGAGGGTCAAGGATATCCACCAGCAGGCGCACTACACTGCGCGGGGTATAAAACTCGCCAGCTTTCTTGTTGGTGGCATCAGCAAATTTTTTGATCAGGTATTCATATCCGTCACCGATGATATCCGTTGTGACATTCTGATTCTCCAAACTGATTGCTGAAAAGTGCTCGATCAGATCCTTGAGTAGTGCGTCCGGCAAACGATCCTTGTTGGTCCATTGCGAGTCACCGAACACGCCGTAGAGATGTTTCTGATTCGCGGCTTCGATTCCGCGCATGGCATTCTGCAACGCCGTGCCGACGTTGGTCGGCGTTTCGCGTACATCGTTCCAGTGGTTGCCTTCTGGGATCTGAAAGCGATGCTCATCGGCGAAATCTTCGCCATAGGTCTCTAGTGCTTCCTGGTATTCTTCATCCCACACATCGCAAATGCGCTTGAAGAAAAGCAACGGCAGGATATAACTCTTCCAATCCGAACGGTCCACCGGGCTGCCACGCAGGATATTCGCGGCTTCCCAGAGATGTGATTCAAGAGTGGAAATGTCGACTTTTGGCGTCATCATATGAATCGGCGGGGTTCCCCCCGGTCCGTTTACATATTATACGACTTCTTGTTCTTTAGCTATTTCATTTCCATTCCCATTTTCTGCGGGCATGTACAACAGCGCCGATGAACTTCGCGCAGGTGTCAGCTTAGGAGTGGGGTAATGGGGTGGATCAGCTTATCTCGATTATAGGGGCGAGAACAATGGGTAATGTGGTGTAACCAAATCGTGACAAATGTCCATTGAATCCAGTTCAATTTTGAGTAATATGGCTGTGTTGGGTATAGTTTCAATGAACCAAGGGAGATGAAAAATGCAACAAAAACCTGTTTCACGATTGATAAATAGATTACTTTCGGTATTTTTGCTTGTGAGTCTGTTGGTATCAGGGATGAATATCAACAATGTTTCTATAGCTCATGCACACACTATAACTGCAGATATAAGACCCTTAACTGTTGATAGCAGAGTTCGGCACGAACCTACGCTAGAGCCGGCAGATATCCTTTTTAACGGCAGCTTTGAGGAGGGAGATTCAGCTCCATTGGGCTGGAGCGAGGATGCCTGGGACATGTCTCATAGTACCTTCCTTTGGGACACTACACAGCATCATTCAGGGAATCGGAGCCTAAAGATCTCAAATGATCCCGAGAACGATGCCCGCTGGATCCAGACCATCTACGTGCAGCAAAATTCCAACTATCGGTTTTCAGGTTGGATCAAGACTGAAAATGCAGGACAAGGCGATGGACGCGGGGCTAACCTTTCTACATTTGCGCCGCTCTTCACTGGAACCAGTGCTGTCACCGGAACAAATGATTGGACCTATGTTAGCTATGAACTTAATACAGGATCCAATGATCAAATTACAGTTGCGGCTCGAATTGGTTATTACTCCAGTATGACAACAGGAACTGCCTGGTTCGACGATCTTCATCTTGAACTATTGGATACCCCTGTTTGCTACAGTCTGGTTATGAACGTGAGCCCTCTCGGTACGGGCAAGATCCTGACTGATCCCTCCCCCAACTGCAATAACGGCACACAGTATGTGCGCGGTACGACCATCAAGTTCACTGCTGCTCCAAACCCTAACTATATCTTCAGTTCTTGGAACGGGGATTTGAACGGATCTCAAAGCCCGCAGTATCTGCTCATGACCGCGAACAAATCCATCTCAGCTAGCTTTTCTAGTTCTACGGCGATACTGACTGTCACCAAGGATGGGACAGGAAACGGAACGGTACAAAGTAGCCCAGATGGAATTGCCTGCGGAATCGATTGTTCCCAGGAATATTCAGCTGGCACTCAGGTGGTCTTGACGGCTTCACCTGTTACCGGTTCAGTCTTTGCAGGATGGAACGGCAGTGGATGTTCTGGAACAGGTACATGCACCGTCACTATTGGCCAGCCCGTGGAGGTCAATGCCACATTCATACTGGGATCTCAACACCTTCGATGGAAGATCCTGGTCTTGATCTACACTTCGACCGATTTCACCTATAGTGATGATACGGGCCAGCATCATGTCATAGCAACCATGACATCAGAGGAAATCAGTCGGGCAATTGCCGCCTCAAATAAATTCGTGACCACAGACGTGCCATTGTTGACCAGCGGAAATATGCTTCCAGTGCTCACCATCCGTACGCCGAATCATGCACTGTCAAACCTGGACCCCTACTGCGGCTATTGGCCCAGCAGGTCGAGTATCAGCGCCGATCTGGATCCCGCGTTCGATTCTGTAATTGTGATCTGGGATGAATCCGGAGTGGATCAAAACACGGGACAACCGGCAAATCTGAATTGTTACGGCGGGCTCACGCCATCAAATGGCACGGGACAAACGTATTCCACGTTCATAATTGATATGGTTCCATCCAATCAGCGCAACGTGTTCAAGCATGAATGGGGACACTCGATCCTTGCCTATTTTGAGGCAGAAGGTCTATCCCCTTTGCCTACTGTTGACAATCATATCAACGATACAACAACCAAGTATGTTCATTGTTCATCAGGTACACCCTATATTCTTCAAGATGAAACGGATGATAATCTGATTCCAAATTCGATATACAACAACAATCAGGGTTTTACCCATGACTATTATTCGGGTACTACAGCAAAACCTGCGAGCCCAAATAAATGTTTGGGAATTATTCCTTCTGCCTGGGCGACCGGTGGACCCGTCACCAAGCCTATTGCGATAAGCATTCCAGGGATTCCTTCGCTGCTTTCTCCTATCAGCGGCAGCATAGTTGAAACTCTCCAACCCACTCTGGACTGGAAGGATTCAATCCCCCACGCAGATCACTATCAAATTCAAGTTGCCACTAGCTCTACATTTACAGCACAGACGCTGGTTATCGACGAACCAAATATTCCAACTTCGGATTTGACACCTGCGTTCGATCTCACTCCTGGGCGACTCTACTACTGGCAGGTAAGGGCCTTCAATGTAGCTTAGTTGGCAAGCAATTGGTCGACCGTCCGCAACTTCTAAACGCGGTTAGGTGCACCGATTCTTCGATCGCCGCTACCTGGAGAAAATGTGCCAACCGACCGGCCGAACTTCGATTGGGACGATGTACTCGGAGCCAGCCAGTATATTCTCCAGGTCTCATCATCGAGTGCTTTCAGTGGCCAGCTGCTCAATGT
>JBGPNQ010000413.1:0-4489 GCA_041487615.1 Anaerolineae bacterium | reverse complement strand
GAGGGTGGAAAGGATTTCAAGAGGTGGCAAAAACGCTGGATGATTCAAAACGGAAGCCCGACGATCCCATCCTGAAGCCGCTGGTGAAACACACGGTCAAATCTGTGCATCATCCCTTTATCGAATTGTCCATGGATGAGGCTGCCATTTGGAAGGTCGAATTCGAGATAACCGCTTCACTGGAAGTGGAGGGGGCGACCCTGAAAATCCAGAACGGTCACATCACTCATATCTTAAGCGGAAGCGGCTTGGGAAAATTCCAGCTTTCCTATTCTGGGACATTGCTCACAGAAGCAAAGACCGGAAAATTCAATCTGCCCGGCGAAGTTCGGCTGAGACCGGAGATTGCTCAGCCGCTGGAGGCGGTCAAACCGCAGGAAATGCCGGCGAGCCAGGCATCCTTGAACGGCCTGCGCGGAGAGATGGCCGGACAGCTGTTCCCGCTGACGGACGGACTCGTGATCGGACGCTCTTCGAGCTGCTCGATTCGCCTTTCCGACTCCACGGTCTCGCGCCGACATGCTCGGCTGCGTAACGATGGCAACGAATGGTTTATTCAGGATATGAACAGCTCGGTGGGAATCTTCGTCAATGGGCAGGATGTGAAAGCCACTGCTCTTCAGAATGGCGACATCATCCGCATTGGTAAATCTGAATTTGAATTCCGTGAGCAATAATGTCAGTAAATGTATTTGTCCAGGAATGCGTTGCGGAATTTCCCCTGTGGATCGTAGCGTTGAAGGAGTGCTCGAAACTCCGGTAACTTCTCATAGTGCGATTGCAAATGGATAGAATCCATCGTAAATAACTTGCCCCAATGAGGACGTGCGCCGAATTGCGCCAATGCCTCTTCAATCAGGGGCAAAACCTGCCTGACTGCATCCCAATCTTTTTTCCACGTGAAGTGGATGGCAACACAGGCTCGCTTGTAGCAGGGACTCATCCAGAGATCATCGGCAGCAATTGTGCGAATTTCCGAGATTTGTAGAAGCGGGGAAATATGCTCTCTTATTTCATCGATTGCGTGAAGGGCAGAAACGGCATACTGGCGCGGCAGCATGTATTCACTCTGCAATTCCTCGCCGCTGCTGGGTGTGAACTCCATGCGGAAGTGCGGCAGACGTTCCCACCACGGACCTGGGATTCCCATTTGTTCCGTGCAATTTTCGGCCGAGAGTGCTTCAATTGGATGAAGACGAGTCGCGGCCAGCGTCGCGCCAAACAGCTCACGTTCTGCCTTGACAGCAACTCCCTCGGAGATACGCCGCTTCAACCAGACCTGATTGAAGTTCGAGTTCCGCCAATCGGTAAACAAACTGACGCTATATCCGCTGGAAAAAAGATCCTCGAAATGCTCCTCCAGTTCCGCGAGGGATAGGTTCTTGAAAACATCCTGCTGCATCTGAAAGCTCGGCGAAACATCGAGGCTCAGTTTCGTGATGATACCGAGTCCACCCAGACCAACGACCGCTCCGTCAAAGTACTCATGATCGCGAGATAAATGGACCACCTCACCGGCCGCCGTAACAAACTCCATTCCCGAAACGGCCGTGGCTAAATTTCCGTTGCGATCACCTGAACCGTGGGTTCCAGTAGCGCACGCTCCTGCCACTGAAATATGCGGCAACGAGGCAAGGTTATGGAGTGCAAAACCTTCACTGTCAAGCCACCGACAAAGTTCTCCATATCGAACGCCCGCTTCCACCGTGACTGTCCGGTTCCCACGGTCCAAACCAAGGATCTTATCGAAACGTTTGAGCGAAATAAGAGCACCTGGTGAATCCGCAATGTCGTTGAAAGAATGACGCGCGCCCAGCGCCTTGAGCTTTTCGCTGCGGAGGACCAACTCCTGGATTTGTTCAACAGTTTCAGGCTCATGGAACTGCTTGGCGCTGAAAACATGATTACCGGCCCAATTGCGATTGTTTTCAAACATTTCATTTACCTATTTCGAAATTTCTGGCTAGCCCTTTACAGTTAATCTGCCCGCGAGCCAGCCCGCGCCAATGATAAGAACTGTGGCGATCAATGTCCCAAGGCTAAATGCGCCCGCACCACCCAACAGCATGTTGACCAGGCTGACCAATATACCAACGATAAGACCGTGAAGTTGAGTTGATGTTTCGACGCGCCGACCCAGCCACAGGGCTCCCAAAAAGGTAAACAGGATCAGGCTGATGGGTCCGATCCACGGGGCGTACTGGTTGGCGAATGCATTAATCAAATTCCGATCCGGGGCGCCGCGCATTTGAAATGCAAGGTATGTGGCATATCCTGTAACGATCAGGAAAACCGTCACGAAACTGATGACATAGACCAGAACTGTGGTCAATGCGACTCGTCCCCATTTGATCTGAGAAAGTTGACTTGTCATAACAATAAACTCCTTTCATCTGTTGATTATGCTTGAACAATATCGTTCCAACTCAACCTTCGCGACTACATTATTTTGCCAGCAACCACTCATTGAAAAAATCGACGAGCCTGCGTTGATAGCGACGCGGATTATCCAAATAGATTGCCAGATGCGGAGCATTTCTCTCGAGCCACAAAAAACGCGGCTCATGTGCTGCATTGAATAATTTTTCCCCGGCCTCAGGCGGCGCAACAATATCCGCGGTACTGTGGACAATATACACCGGCCGAGGACTGATTTTTCCAATATCATCCAATGGGCTTACCTTGTCAAGGCTGATGCCTGTTTCCGTTTGTGCAATCAGTTTCGCAAGCGGATTGATGATTGGATAAGGGACAAGAAAATCGAACTCGTCATCCAATGAGTCAAACGAGCTGTCGACAAAGAGCGCTTCTATTTGCGGGAACTGAGCGGTTGCGCGTATCAACGTTGCCCCACCCATGGAACCACCCCACGCGCCGATATGTTCCACGCCGGGCTGCGTAAGCGCGTAATCGAGTGCAGCTTTGACATCCAGCACTTCGAGATAGCCGATCGTTGAAATTTCCCCGCCACTTTCGCCATGCGCTCGGGCATCCCATGCCAGCACGCCATAGCCTCTTTTTGCAAGCATTTCATAGACCCATTCCGGGCGATTGTCGCCATATCCATGTGCAAGCAGAATCACCGCTCCCTTTTTTGTAGGCGTATACCAGGCGGATAGGCGTATTCCATCTTCGGTGACCAGGTCGACGGATTGATACTGAACTTTATATTTCCTGAGAGTGTTCCCCGGCGGAATCAGGCGCGGTGGATGCAGTGCATCATTGACTTCGATAAATCCGAAAATGCCAATCAGAACGAGGAATGCAAAGAATGTCTTAAGGGCAATGCGTAGAATTGATCGACCACGGATCTTCCAGCTTGATATTTTCATTGGATCAAAATCAATGATAAGAAAAGTTGCTTGGATGAGGCTTTTCAAAGCACCCGTCAGGGTTTAGTATCTTTTTCATGGTACAACAGATTGGATGATTCTCAAAGGCATGCCAGCCAGCCTGCCTCAATAACCTTACCGGAGGATTCTATCATGTCTGACTCTGCTTCCCATCTCCCTGTTGATCAGCGACTTGCTCTTGACCAAATCACGAGGAGCGAATTTGTCAATGCACTGGCGCATCTCTACCGAGGTGAACTTGGCGAGGCCACAGCCTGGCGCGGCCGGATCGATACAACTTCCCATTGGGCCATTGTCATGAGCGCCACCGCGCTCAGTTTTGTGTTCAGCGATAAAGCCATTGAGCGGCATGTATTGATCCCAATCATTACGCTGTTTTGTACATTTCTGCTGGCAATGGAAGCGCGGCGTTATCGATTCTACGATATCTGGCGTTCGCGGGCGCGGATGATCGAGATCAATTTCTACCGGCCTTTGCTGGCTGGCACCAAGCCCATCACTCCAGATTGGGCTGACCGGCTGGGACAGGATATGGAATGGCCGCGTTTTCACATGCCGTGGTGGGAAGCAATGGGGCGGCGCTTGCGCCGGAATTATGTGGGGATTTATGGTGTGCTGTTGGGAAGTTGGTTCGTGGTTTTGATGACTCATCCAACCCCAACCACTTCCCTGGCTGAAATCATCTCGCGCGCTTCCATTGGTCCAATTCCAGGTTCCGTGGTTTTTATCGGCATGATGGTCTTTTACGCCGCGCTGGCAGGATTAGGCATTTATAGTCGTTGGGAAAGCCATCGAGTACAAGGATTACCGGCAGGTCACCCCGAACGTATGGCATTTCGGCACCATGAAGATCATTGAACATGGTTGTGGAGGACGGGAACCTGTTCCGTATCGGGGATTTGTTTCATATTATCGCTTGACTACTCAAGGGTTTTGCGCTGGAAAATCTTCCTGCCACGTGGCTGATTAGGAAAATGCTGATGAGCAAAACCAAAACGATTCCATACGCCGAACGGATGCCGGCTGCATCTGCCAGTCGACCCAGGGCGAGGGGCAGCGCCAGGATCGCTATGCCCGATGCCAGTGTGGCGCGTGCCCCTGCCTGGACCGTGTTTCCATCCGCGGCGTTGATCGCG
>JBGPNQ010000412.1:0-4575 GCA_041487615.1 Anaerolineae bacterium | reverse complement strand
TATTTGACGGAAAAATGAAAACCCCGAAAAGGTGATAGGATTTTCCATCCATGACACCTCTTCGGGGTTGTCAACAATAATTTATTCAGGCTATGATCCTTTCACCCCCTCGGGGTTCTTTTTTGAATCTATGGCTTGGCCGCAATCGACAAAACAAAATCGAGAATCTTTTGTTGTAGTTGGTCCCCACTTTCTGTTTTGAACAAATCCGTTCCATGTGCTGTCCCCGGATAGGTCTGCCATTCCTTTGGTTCTGAGGCGAGATCATAGAGTCCGTGCGTCTTGCCGGCTGCGACGGTATCGTCATTTTCTGCAGTGATAAATAATTTGGGAATATCCGTATTCATATCCGCGGCGTAGATTTCAAATCTCCATCCAGGAATTTGCGCCGGCGAGGCAATTACAACCAGCCCGCTGGCTTGCGATTCAACCGCTAGTTTCGCGGAAGCGCATCCGCCCAGACTCGCTCCGGCAAGGATGATTCTTTTGACGCCTTGATCGCGCATGAAGTTAATCGCACCGCGCAGATCGTCCACAAACTTTTTCATTTCATCGTCAACGACAGTTCCTGATTCCTTGCAGCCGCGCCATTGATAGGTTAGCGCCATGATTCCATGATCGGCTGCGAGGCTGGCCATCTCTCCCCATCCTTGGCTGCAATTCCCCATCACAGAAAAAATGACCGCAGTCTCACCTCTGCCATAGAGTGTCCCTCCCAGGGTTGCGCCATCAGGAGTGGTGAAGCTGATTGATCGCCAGGCAGGCGTCGGCTGAGGAGGTAGCGCAGTCAAAGACTCACCCACAGGCCTGGAGGCACAGGCTGCGGCAATCAATCCGAACAAAAACCATAAGGTCATCCATTTTGATCTCATAAACACCTCGCTGGGCAGGCATGAAGCAATCACCAATATAACGCATTCGACGAAAAGTGTGCTCCCATTCTCGGACTGGATTCTCATCGTGGCTCCTGAGGAGGCTGGGACAAGATTGATATAATCATCCCAGTTCACTGCGGAGGGCAGCACTGATGCAACAGATCTATGATTATGTCATCATTGGTTCAGGATTTGGGGGAAGTGTCTCCGCGATGAGACTCGCTGAAAAAGGGTATACGGTTCTTGTCCTGGAAAAAGGAAAGCGCTTCGAAGACAGCGACTTCGCCAAATCCAACTGGCAGTTCTGGAAATATCTCTGGCTTCCCGCGCTGCGTGCACATGGCATTTTGCAGATCAGCATTCTTAAAGGCGTGATGGTCCTGCACGGAGCAGGTGTCGGCGGCGGAAGTTTGGGATATGCCAATGTGCTCGAAGTCCCAACGGACGAGACATTTGCGACGCCCGCCTGGAATCAAAATGTGAAATGGGGTGAGGTGTTAGGTCCGCATTACGAAGCGGCAAAGAAAATGCTGGGTGTGGCGCGCAATCCCAAACTGTGGAAGGCGGATCAACTCCTCAAACAAATGGCGGATGAAATAGAGATGGGGCATACCTTCCGCGCAACGGATGTCGGTGCTTATTTCGGTGAAGCAGGTGTCACGGTTGCAGATCCATATTTCGGTGGCGAAGGTCCCACCCGCGCAGGCTGCACTCACTGCGGCGGGTGCATGGTGGGATGTCGTTACAATGCAAAAAATACACTACCAAAAAATTACTTGTATTTTGCGGAAAAGAACGGCGCAGTTGTCAGGTCAGAAGCGGAAGTGGTTGACGTAAGACCGTTGACGGTAGACGATGGACGCTACGCAGTCACTTATAGATCATCCACTTCCTTATTCAAGCGCAAACAAACTGTCCATGCAAAGAACGTCATCTTCTCGGCGGGCGTGATGGGAACAGTGAAACTTCTCCTCAATCTGCGCGACCTGAAGAAGTCTTTACCCAAACTTTCGGGAAGACTCGGTCACATGGTCAGAACCAACTCAGAGGCTTTGTTGGGGAGCGTGGCGCGCAAATCTGATATTAATTATTCCGAGGGCGTATCCATTTCATCCATCTACAACCAGGATGAGATCACGCGCGTCGAGCCGGTCCGCTATCCTGATGGATCTTCGCTGATGCGCTTCCTTGCCGGACCGCTGATCGACACCGATGTCAGCGTGCCCGTACGTATCTTGAAATTTCTCGGCTGGGCGGTGACACATCCGATCGATTTTGCGAAGGCGTTGATCCTGCCGGGCTGGGCGCACAATGTGACGATTTTGCTCGTGATGCAGCACGCGGATAATCGTATGCGCTTCCGCATCGGTCGAAGCGGATTCACCCTGTTTCGACGCGGCATGCTCGCAGACGTGGAACCCGGCTTTGAAATTCACGCACAGGTGAAAGGTTCACATGAGTTGACTCGTGACTTTGCACGGCGCACGAACGGCGTTGCGCTCGGGTCGCTGGGTGAAAACTTATTGGGATTGCCGACCACGGCACACATCCTGGGCGGCGCGCCCATTGGAAAAGATGCATCCGAGGGCGTTGTAAACGAAAACTTTGCAGTGCATAATTATGAAGGCCTCTATATTATCGACGGCTCAGTCATGCCTGCGAATCCTGGTGTCAATCCATCATTGACCATCACCGCGCTGGCAGAATATGCGATGAGTAAAATTGACAAGAAATCTTAGCCACGGATTTCACTGACACTTGCACCTGGCGCAAGTGCAGGTGTTTGCACGGATTACATCTCATTTTTGGAGGATTTATGGTTGAGTTGCTCTACAAAGAATTGACGTTTGCGGTGATTGGTGCGGCAATGGAAGTTCATAGAATTCTTGGACCAGGATTTTTAGAAGCAGTTTACCAAGTTGCGCTTGAACGAGAATTGACTTTGCGCGAAATACCCTTTAAGAAACAAGTCGAATTACCTGTGAGTTACAAAGATGTGCTGGTTGGTGAATACATTGCAGATTTCATAATTGACGGAAAGATGATTGTTGAAATTAAGGCCGTCGCGAATTTCAACTCTCAACATCAAGCACAAGCTATGCACTATCTGGCAGCAACAGGGTATCGCCTCGCTCTCCTATTGAACTTTGGTGTTGGTTCTTTAGAACACCGTCGTATTATCAAGTAAATCCAAAAAGAAAATCAGTGATAATTCGTGAAATCCGTGGCTAAAAACATGACAAGATTCTCCTCCTCTCCTAATTTCGCAAAGCAACTCGATCAACAAGACGCACTCGCATCCTACCGCGAGCAATTTGTTGCCAATGATCCAAACCTTATATATTTGGATGGCAACTCACTGGGACGACTCCCTAAATCCGTTATCGAGCGCATGAAGCAAGCTGTCGAAGAAGAATGGGGCATAGACCTGATTCGCGGCTGGAACAAGGGTTGGTGGCAATCACCGTCACGCATCGGCGATAAGATCGCATCCCTGCTCGGCGCGGCAGAAGGGCAGGTTGTAGTAGGAGATCAAACATCCATCAACCTGTTCAAACTCGCCACCGCCGCGTTGACCTTGCAACCGCAAAAGAAACGCATTATCACAGATACATTCAACTTTCCATCTGACCTTTACATCCTGCAAGGCATTGTACAACTCTTGTCCCCTTCTCCTCATGGGAGTCCCAAGGGGATGCTTCGCGAAGGGGACAGGGGTGAGGGCGGTCATGAAATCATTCGCATCGGCGCGAGCGATAACGACATCACGCCCGATCTTGCCGCCCTCGAAAACGCCATCGACGAAAATACCGCGCTCGTCACCCTGTCCCACGTCACCTTTAAGAGTGGTTACCTTTATGATATGGCACACATCACCGAGCTTGTCCATCGCAAAGGCGCACTCGTTCTCTGGGATTTGAGTCACTCCGCGGGCGCAGTGCCCATCGAACTCGACAAATGCAAAGTTGATTTTGCAATTGGCTGCACATATAAATATCTTAACGGCGGACCAGGTGCACCCGCGTTCCTCTATGTAAATAAGGAATTACAAAATATAATTACCTCGCCAATATGGGGCTGGTGGGGACAAAAGGATCCGTTCATGTTTGACCTCGATTACCAACCCGCGTCAGGCGTGCAGAGATTCTTAGCAGGTACCGCCCCGATGCTTTCCACGCTTGCGATGGAAGAAGGGTTGACTCCCTTGCTCAATGCCGGAATGGATGCTGTACGCGCCAAATCCATTTTGATGACAGACTACGCTTCCTATCTGACCGATGAACTGTTGGCGCCATTGGGTTTTTCCCTCGGCTCCCCGCGTGACTCTGCCCAGCGCGGCTCCCACATCAGCATCCGCCATGAGGAAGGTTATCGCATCAACCGCGCCATGATCGAAGAGATGAACGTCATCCCTGATTTTCGTGCACCAGATAATATTCGACTTGGCTTCGCACCGTTATACATTTCATTTAGTGATATATGGGAAGGCTTTGACAGAATTCGTAAAGTCATGGAAGAGAAACGTTATGAGAAATATCCAAAGCAGAAATTGACGGTAACATAGCACTACAACGACGTTTCATATTACTACGACATGTTGAATATTACTACGACGTTTTGCGGCGAGGGCGTTTGGTAGACGATGTATGGTGCTTAGTGTGATGATGTTTGCGATGGGAGCAGTAGGCTTCATAATTTC
>JBGPNQ010000411.1:0-4583 GCA_041487615.1 Anaerolineae bacterium | reverse complement strand
GATCGGCATCCCCCTCTATTCCAACGCAGCCGGGATTGTCCCTATTGTTGGCACATTGATTGAGAAGGGTGCATCGGTGGGTACAGCGTTGGCGTTCATGATGTCGGTGATCGGGCTAAGCCTTCCAGAAGCGGTCATCTTGAAGCGTGTATTGAAGATTCCCTTGCTCGTCACATTCTTTGCTGTGATTGCCGTGGCGATCATCCTCACCGGATACATGTTCAATTGGATTCTATAAAATCATGGGAGAAAATATGTTAACTATCAAGGTTCTTGGTTCGGGTTGTGCAAACTGCAAAAAACTGGAAGCAGTGGCTCATCAGGTTGTGGGGCAAATGGGCGTGCAAGCAGAGGTCGTGAAAGTGACAGAGTATCCCGACATCATGGCATACAACATTATGTCAACACCAGGATTGGTGATTAATGAGAAGGTAGTCTCCTCAGGGCGAATTCCGTCCGCCACAGAAATCACAACATTCATAGCAAATGCTCTCGAAGCTGCCGCTCTTTAACAAGACGATAACAGTAGGTGCCTTCATTGTGGTTAGAATCCCAGAATCTGCAATGGAGGTAAGTGTTATGAAAAGAGTCTTGTTTTTATGCACGGGAAATTCCTGCCGTTCACAGATGGCAGAGGCAATTGTCAATGCACGGTTGGCAGGACAGTGGCAGGCAGTGAGTGCGGGGACCAGGCCTGCGGGCTATGTCCACCCAAAGGCGCTGGCAGCGCTGTCTGAGATCGGTATTCGGCATGACGGCAGATCAAAGCTGGTCGATGAATTTCGAGGCGAGGATTTCGATCTCGTTATCACCGTCTGCGATTCAGCTGCGGAAGAATGTCCTATCTGGATTGGCACGGGAAAGCGTGAGCATCACAGTTTCCCTGACCCTGCGAAAGCCGATGGTACAGATGAAGAAATAATGAGCGTCTTTCGCTCAGTGCGTGATGATATTGAAAAAGAGATGATGCCATTGCTGCTGACACACTCTTAATGGAGAACTTGTTTAACCTTCAAAGCGGGTATGACTCAACAGGGAGCGGATGATTTCTCATCCGCTCCCTGTCGTATTACGCGTTTAGCTCTTCAAGGTGCTGAATTTGAACACGGTATAAAGGGGACAAAATCCGGCGATGGCGGTCAGTACGAACACAGCGCCGAGAACGACTAGGACAATCCCAAGTGCGCCGGTCACGATCCCACCAAAATACAGGTAGGCGAACAAGGCAGCAACAACGAGGCGGATAGTACGATCAAGATTAGACAGATTGGGTTTCATACGAAAATCTCCTTGGATGGATTGGGTGATGAATTGATATCTACATTGTAGGAGATTTGAGCTGGCTTGTCTGTGATAAAGTCACACAAGTGCGAGAGCACTTAGTTCATCGAAATCCAAAATTTCAATAATTCCCCGTCTAACTTCAATCAACCCCTTTTGCGAAAGATCCTCGAGAATACGGCTGATCACTTCGCGCGAACTCCCAAGTTCTGCAGCGATTTCGTGGTGCGTGGCCCGAATCGGGTGAAGGATTTTGGACTTGCTCAATAACAATGATGCAACGCGACGATCCATGCGTTGGAATACGACTTCGTCTACAACCGCCATCACCGTTGAGAGACGTTCAGATAAAAGCTCGAAGACGAACTCGCGCCACGCGTTATATCTTTTCACCCAGTCTCGAAATCTATCGGCTGGAATCATCACAGCTTCAGCTTCCTTCTCAACAGTGGCGATGGCAGGAAAAGACTTCTGACTGAGGATGGCATTGGCAGTGAGGATGCAGGATTCCCCATGCCCGAAACGATAGAGAGTGATCTCTCTTCCAGTTTCCCCAACCTTATACACACGCACCACTCCAGAAATCAGTAACGCAATTGCATCTACATTATCGCCTTCGAGAAAAACATCATGACCAACTGGAATCCTGGCTAGAAAGGCGGCCTGCTGAAATTCACGAACCAGTTGCGAGGTTGCATCCTTGAGAATAGGTAGGGACTGACTGATACGGTGAAGTTGCTGATCATTAATCATTAATGAGTTTATGGCGGGGAGACTATTCGCGTTTTGAAGTCAGGTAGTCGTCCAGATTAAGACGTTTGAAGAGGCGTTCACGGACATCATCGGGCAGGATAGGCTTTTCGATTGGAGAATGGACAAGATCGATCGTCCTCTTCGTCGTGTTCAATACAATGCGACAATCTTCGCATCCCTCAAGGTGCTTTTCAAGTTCCTGGCAAAGTTCAGGGCTCAAATCACCATCGATGTAGGAAGACAGGGATCCCAATAACTGTTCGCAATTCTTATGGGTATGTTCGTTCATCTCTCACTCCTCAAGCAAATGCTCACCATAATAAGTAGATAGCTGTTCACGCAAAAACAATCTGGCACGCAATAAACGAGTTTTTACGTTGGTCTCGGTCAGACTCAATGCTTCGGCAGTTTCCTTGATCGATAGTCCTTCCACATCCCTTAGCAGAAAAACAAGACGCTGTGATTCGGGCAGTTTCTGGATGGCATGATCAAGAGTTCTTTGACTTTCACCAGAGAGTAGTTGATTCTCCGGAAGAGCACTCCAATCTACAAACTGGACCGGTTTCACATTTTCGTTAAACTCGTCGGACTCATCCAGATCTATTTGAGGCTTTTTCTTGCGGATGAGCATCAATGCTTCGTTCGCTGCAATCCGATAAAGCCACGTGGAAAGACTGGATCGTTCTTCAAATTGCGGAAGATGAACCAGTACGCTCAGAAACGTATTTTGCAGAACATCCTCCGCGTCCTGGGCATTGCCAAGCATTCGCATGCCGAGGCGATAGATCGGACCGGAAAACTCGTTCACGAGACGGGCAAACTCCGCCCTGTCCCCTGCTTTAAGCGTTTCGAGTGAAATTTCTGGCTGCATTGGTTTAATCATTAGATGTGTTTCAGCTCAAAAAGTTGCAAGTTGAGAGTATACAGCAGCGTTTGTGAAATCTGCAACTTTTTCAGTGGATCTGCATCCAAAAGATAGTAGCAAAAATCACAATTTCGGACAAGGAGTTTCACACAAACATGGAAATGATCATTGACTTCCCCAGCGGCTCACGCGTAGATGCCCATTTTGGCAACTTCACCGTTGCAACCGACCAGCCTCCCGTTGCCAGTGCACCGACGCCTTTTGCCGTTTTCCTGTCCTCGATTGGGACCTGTGCCGGGATATACGTGCTCGGCTTTTGCCAGCAGCGCGGGATACCAACAGATGGCATTCGAATTGTGGAACGCGTCAACAGCAATCCACTAACCCACATGGTTGATAAGATCGACCTGGAAATCCAGGTCCCGCCAGCATTTCCCGACAAATACCGCGATTCCCTGATTCGCTCTGCAGAATTGTGCGCCGTGAAAAAGCATCTTGAGAATCCGCCAAAGTTCGATATCACTACCTCAAGAGTCGAATTCGCATAATTGCAGTCATTGCAATCGGGATTCAAGCGAGTCCCTATTCTCCCGCAATGGCCCTCTGCCTTCAATGACAAAACAAATTAACACGTACCTAGGAATTCACAATGGAAAAAGTTCTCAACGACCAGATCGTCAAACAGATCAACGATGCATTCGCAGAGATAAAGGAACCTGTACAGATCCTCTATTTCGGTTCACAGGAAAACTGCGATTATTGTACCGAGACCAGACAACTTTTGGAAGAAGTTACGGCAATCAACGACAAGCTTGAATTAAATGTGTACGATATCAATGAAGATCAGGATATCGCGACGAAGTTCAACGTCACAAGCGCGCCTGGCATTGTCATTGCGGCCAAGGACGGTTCTGCAGTTACAAATCTTGGCATCCAATACTCCGGTATTCCCTCAGGTCATGAATTCAATACACTCATCAATGATATTTTGCTTGTATCCAGGCGTGACTCGGGGCTCAACGAAACGACGCGCGAATTCCTCAAGAATCTTGACAAGCCGCTGCACCTGCAAGTGTTTGTCACTCCGAGTTGCCCATATTGTCCACGCGCCGTGTTGCTGGCTCATCAGATGGCAATGGAAAACCCACAAATGATCCGTGCTGAAGGTGTGGAAGCGACCGAGTTCCCTGAACTGGCAAATCGCTTCAATGTACGTGGCGTTCCCCAAACCGTGATCAACTCTGGTGCTGGATCCGTTGTCGGTGCAGTGCCTGAGCAAAACTTGATGGCTGAAATCATGCGTGCCCTGCAGAACTAGGAAGACCGCTTTCAGCTTTTTGAGCCATTTCAATCCAATCATCGAGGCAGGAACATGACAAAGAAGAAATATCGCCGCCAAAGACAGAATCATTTTCCGGTGCTGCTTGTAGCACTTGGGCTTCTCTTAATTGGACTGGCTATTCTTGCATTGGCTTCTCCTCGTTCTCACAACATTGATGATTCATCATCTTCAGTTGTTCCTTTCCCAGTTAATTACGCCGCACCGGAGTTGGCGCTGGAAAACATTAATGGAAAGACCGAGTCCTTAACGGATTATCGCGATCATGTAGTGCTGATCAACAATTGGGCCACATGGTGTCCGCCCTGCAAAGCAGAGATGCCGACATTAGCAGCCTACTACAAT
>JBGPNQ010000410.1:0-4588 GCA_041487615.1 Anaerolineae bacterium | reverse complement strand
CATAGGTCATCGTGGTATTGAGATTCGTATGTCCCAGCAGTTTTTGGATGGAAGTGACCCGGCAGCCCACATTGAGCAACTGGGTGGCAAAGGTATGTCTGAGGCGATGGGGTGATACATTGACATCCACATGTTTCCCAATTCGCTTCAAATACTGAGACAGGAAGTTTCTTTTGAGTGGCGCGCCGTTTCTCACGAACACAAACCCATTGCCTGGCTCCTTGCTGCGAACGGCCAGATACGCCTTGAGCGCATCCAGAGCAACATCGGTGAGGTATACTGTCCTGCCCTTTCTCCATTTCCCATCCCGTATGAACAATCTCTTGGCTTCATTCGCGTTGGAGAGATAAAAATCTGAAAATCGCAACAGCTCGATCTCACCGCTGCGCAAGCCACCTTGCCACAGCAGGTAAAACACAGACCGAAAGAGCAAGGCATCGTACTTCTTCTGCTGTTCCTCGATTCTGAGTGCATTACTTTCTATCGCATTTTTCAAACGTTGATTTTGCTCAGAGGTCATATAACGTGGCAGGTGTTCGGCTTCTTTCAGGCGCTGGATATTTTCAAGAGATGGATGAATGGATACATTATCCTCCTTCAAAAAGGAGAGAAAGGAACGCAGGGAACTCAAACTACTATTCACGGTCCGGGCAGAACAACCCGCATCCAGGCGAAATTTCACGAATTGCAGGACATGTTCGAGACGTAGCTCGGACACTGTTTTCACGCTGCAGATGTTGCAAAAGTATTCCCAAAGGATGCCATGTTTGCTGAAAAAAAGAATGGAATTTGCAGCGACTCTCTCCACGCGCCAGCGATTGAGTTGCAGTTGATAATAGGCCTGTAATTGGCAAACTAATTCGGGCGGTAGCTGAGAGAGTCGATCCGGGATTGCCATGTTCCCAGGGGTAGTTTCCTGATCGATTTCATCCTCAGAAGCCTGTTCCTCATCCAGATCATACCCTTGGACGCTTTCGAGCAGCAATTTCCAACCATCCAATTGTTCACATGCTCTGTAGAAATCTGCCTGCACCTGTTTGTCATTTTGCTACGGCATAATTTTGGGTGGTTTCGACGAAGCGGTGTCCCATCAGCTTTTGAATGGATGTGATGGGCATCCCTGCCGAGAGCAAGTGATCGGCAAAGGTATGCCTTAGCCTGTGCGCGGTTAAATTTACTCCACTTAGATTGCAAATATGTTTCACACGGATGTGGATGCTCGTCGTAGATAATTTCTTGTGCTGATAACTGAGAAAGACATGTTTATCACGGACGCTTGGCTTTTCTGCCAGCCAGCGATTGAGCTGAAATTCGGCTTCAGGTGAAAGATAGACCGTTCGCTCTCTTGCACCTTTTCCGCGAATGATCAGGCGGGAAGGGGCCTCACCCAAATACAAATCAGGCATTTGCAGGGCAGATACCTCGCCGATCCGTAGTCCACATCTCAGCATAAGCGCGAACATGGCTTGATCGCGTGTATCCTCAATCGCTCCAAAGAATTTTCGTAACTCCTGCTCATTGACGGGTCGCGGAAGTCTCTGCGGCTCACGCAGGTAATGTCTCTTCGCAAGCACGGGGCATGTGATTGCCTTGCCTTCTGCAATCAAGAATCGGCAAAACGAGACGATAGCGGCGAGCCTGCGATTGACAGTACTGGGTTTATATCCTTTGTGAATTTGGCAATTCACAAATTCATCGATATCCTTTGGGTGAATTTCTGTGGCTTCTCGATTTCCTACGATTGTTACGAACGACTCAAGATCACACTTGTAATCCCGCCATGTCTTCGCTTGTGGGCTGCGCATCCTTACCCATTGAATGAAGCGCTCGACATCAACCACCATGAGAACCCTCCTGCAAAAGGCAATACTGCAAACGGCAAGCTCATTCTAATCTTGGTGGAATTTGCTGCTAAGTTATTTGCCGGATTCATGCACAGAAAAGTTTGGTGGATAGGAACAGGGGGTGTTTCTATTGGACATAACCTGCCATCAAATGAATTAAGCCGACCTGGTGGGAACAACTATGGCCGAACAATTAATCCCCATGTAACACGGGGATCGCCGGTTCGACAAAAAATGGTTTTCTGCGTAAAGTATACCGCAGCCTTACGTATAAGATTTTATTTGAAAATAAGCTCTCTGGGAGTTGCCGTGATTCTGCTGTATGTGGGTGCAAAAACCTTGCGTTTCACGGATGCCACGCCCATGTCCGTGGGGTACCACGGCAATTCCCAATGAGCCAAATAACAAAAATTGCCGCTTTCGAGTCCATTCTGTCTATCATTTACAGTGTGCTTTATTGTGTAAGGGATACTCAAGGGATACTAACTGATCAGATCATCCATTCTTCTGGCTACTTCCTCTTGCAAGCTGGGAATTACGTGAGAGTAAGTATCTAATGCAATAACAGTTATGCGGCTTTTTTTACTGATCGCTCATTTTCTCACGCGGAGCATTTTGATTCTTACACAGCTCGACGGGCTCATGACCCGAAGGTCGTAGGTTCAAATCCTGCTGTCGCTATATATTATGGAGAAGATCTCGCAAAGCTACGTTTTTTCAATTTCGAGGAATACAGATTAGCCTAAGAAAACTATCTTTGTTCAGCGAGCACTCGTGAAACAAGTGAAATATCGTTTGCTTACCAAGGTGTTTGTATTCGCATTGAAGTACCAATAGAGGACTACGAAAAGTTGAGTGGAAATAGAGCGGGCGAGGCATCAGAGCCGATTCGAAATGGCGCGCAATCTGCACGTGCTGTTCAACAAAAGCGTCCTTTGAATGCCAGGCCATCGGATGTTATATCATCTACAACGCGGATATGCGCGTGGGCGAGATCGGTCAATTTTGCAGGTTGTAGGACTAGGGTCAGAGCTTGATGCGGGCGACGATGAGCCAAATGCAGTTATCGGCCCGCGGGTGTCACCGCGTCCTGAAACTGGCGCGCACGATTGCGGATCTGGCGGGGAGAGAAGATATCCAATCTGCGCATCTGGCGGAAACGTTGAAGTATTAGCCGAAGTTGATAATGGCCTTAATTCGTTAAGCAATTGAAATTGTATCTGAACGATTTACTCTTACAGAATAATCTGAATTTTCCAGTAATTTATTTTTCATATGAAACCGTGCTCGTGCCAAACGGCTCTTCACAGTCCCTATGGGGATTTTTAGAGCCATCAAGTAATGTTCGATCTAAATTACTGCAAGGTCTGAACTGCCGAAGATGGCAATATCTTTTCAAGGCTGTCTTTTTAGTTCCTGAATTTCTTCGACAATGTTATCGCTTACCAGCCTTGTGTTATTCGACCCAACTTTTTCCAGTGTCTTTGAAAAAACGATTTTTGGCGGGCTGTTCATCAATCCAGCGATGATAGTGTCATCTCTTTCCGCTGCTTCTGTCGGCCAGTAACTTGCCATCAGTTCATCAGTGACGCTGCCAAACAAGAACGCGCCAAACTCGCTGGTCTGCTGTATGACAAATTCGTTGAACCCAACATCTACATTGTGCCAGTTGATATCCCTGTCTGGCCTTTCGAAGCAGCTATCCAGTGAGGTGAACATGAAGGAGACTGCTTTTCTCATAGGAGCGTTTTATGTTACTCTCGCGAGGCGCGCCGACCTTACCGCGTTTTTCGAATATCCTTGTCTCATCGAATCACATCTCGGCACACTTGATGAATCGCCTGCTGAGCTGCGACCATGAGCCATGCACAATAGGTCAAGATCTCGAAGCGAAGGGGCCATCCCACAGCCACGTCAGGACCAAAGTGGCCGTCGCTGGGGATCATGGTAACCAGGGACAAGATGGACACCAGAAAGCCAATTGCAGTTAGAACAGCCGCCCAGAGCAGGCGCCGCCGCACTGAAGACCAGGCGGGGTTGCGCGCCAGACTCCAGCTGATGATCACAGAGGCGAACGGCATGGCGAAACCAAGCGTCCCGCCCAGACTATGAAGCCTGCCGCTGGTCATCATGGCATCCGGGCTTGTCGTGATGGGATCAGTTGTAAAAACGGCTGCCAGGGTCAACCCGGCGGCGCTAATCAGAAGGCAAGCCAGCCCAATATAGCCGCCGATGCCCCGCAGTTGCGGCTGAATAGCGACGAACAATGCAGTATAACTGACCGCTAATGAAAGAAACGCGAGCCTCATCAGCCAGCCCAACTTGCCGATTTCATACTCACTGATGAAACGCCACGAGGGAGCGAGATCGGATCGGAAGATGTGCAGCGCGGTAAGTAAAACGACAAACGCAGCGGCTGCCCACAATGAGAGGCGCGCTGCCGTTGGTGAAATCGCGGTCACTGACTTCGTTGCATCTGCATCTTTCGAAATTACTTCTCTCATGTTTGATCTCCTTTTTGAATTTTTCACATCTTATCGTTCGACTGGATGAACTGACATCATACTGCGTGGGTGAATAGACGGATGTTTTTCACTTAGAGGCTATCCGAATAACGGGTATAGTTAGGGCATGAACCAAGGCAAAGCGAAGCGAAAACGAAGAGCAAATAATGCAACCACCGCAAAATATCAAATCTCAGAAGAGTTGTGGGCAGTGTTGGAACCCATCCTACCCGTGCATGT
>JBGPNQ010000409.1:0-4631 GCA_041487615.1 Anaerolineae bacterium | reverse complement strand
GTGGTTGGCTCATCGAAAATTACGATGTCTGTATCCATGGCGATGACTGAAGCCAGCGCGACCATCTTACGCCAGGTCGACGAGAGGTCGTATGGATTCGTCTCCGTTTTATCGGACAACTCTGTCATCGCCAGCGCATCTTTGACCAACGCCTGAACCTGATCACCGTTGTACCCAAGGTTTCGAGGCCCGAATGCGACCTCCGTTCCCACGTTCTTCGAGAACAACTGTTCATCGGGATTTTGAAACACATAACCAACCCGGCGCGCCAGCTTTGCGACCGAATGTTCCGTTGTGTTCCAATCTCCGATCAATATTCGGCCACGGGTTGGTTTTAGAAGTCCATTGAAATGTTTTACAAGGGTTGTCTTGCCCGCGCCATTTTGACCTACAATGGCAACTTGTTCCCCTGATTCGATTGTAAGCGAGACTCCGTTGAGCGCCTGCACGCCGTTGGGATAGCTAAAGCTCAAATCAGTGACTTCAATTTTCATTTGTTATTCTCCTCTCCCCAAGGGAGAGGCGTTAGGCGTGAGGGAGAATCCTTCCACTGCTTCATCCAGGGTTACGGGCAGGTTCTCCTTTTTCCATAATCCCATCTTGCGCGCTTCCCGCGCTGCAGACGTGTAACGCGAAATCCCAAATCCTTTGCCTTCCAACAGGTCGGAAGTCAAGACTTCCGATGGCCTGCCATCGAGCAGGATCTGTCCTTCATGCAACGCGATGACCCGGTCGGCGAATTGCGCGATCCATTCCACCTTATGTTCCACCAGCAGGACAGTCATTCCCTTTTCTGCAAGTGTGCGGATCACCCCGAAGACTTCGCGTGTGCCAATGGGATCCATCTGCGATGTGGGCTCATCGAGGACGAGAACCCTGGGCTGCATCACCAGGATCGAGGTCAGCGCGACGCGTTGTTGTTGTCCGCCGGATAATGAATAGGGAGAGCGATCCGCCAGGTCGCTGATGCCCGTCAGTTTCATCGTATCCTCCACGCGAGGTCTCATCTCGTCGCGTGGAACACCGATATTTTCCAAACCGAATGCCAGTTCTTCAAAGACTGTATATTTTGCGCCGCTGATCTGGTTGAATGGATTTTGAAATGCGAGCCCCACGTTCAATACCCATTCATTAAGCGATGACATCTGCAGGTCTTTTCCATCCACCTCGACCATGCCCGTCAGTTCGCCTTTGAAAAAATGGGGGATGAATCCAGCGAGCGTGTAGCACAGTGTGGATTTGCCTGCACCATTCGGTCCAACCACCGCGACAAATTCACCTTGTTCCACCTGCAAGCTGACGTTTTGCAGCGCAGGCGAATCGGTGAGTGGATATTTATATGTAACGTTTTGTAGATTTACGATAGCCATATTCGAAGTGCCAGCGATGCGATGACAAGAAAAATAAGTATCCAGCGAATGACTCTATCTAAATTGGAGTCAGGAATTTCGTGCAGGGATGTTTTGATATGTGTGGACGTAAATCCGCGTGCTTCGATGGCGATGGCGCGTTCCTCCACTTCCACCAGTGAACCAAACACAAGTGGACCAACCAGGGGGACAAGAGAACCTATTCGCCTTAACAAACTGCTTTCTGTATCGAGTCCGCGGGAACGCTGCGCAGCAATGATACTCTGCGCCTTGGATTGCATTTGGGGAATGATTTGAAGCGTGGATATGATGACGTAAGCGAACTGACCAGGCAAGCCGCGCCGTGTTAGGTCAGACATCAATTCGCTGGGATGTGTAGTAAGTAGGAATAATGTGAAGGAGCAAACCATCACAACGATGCGCATCGCATTGCGAAATGCAAACATCAGACTTTCCCTGGTGATATCCAGAAACCAAATCTTGAATATTACTGAATCGCCAATTGGTTGAAAAAAAGCTTGCATCAAAAAAAGGAAACTTGCCGCTGGGAGAATGAGCCGTAAGAATGTTCGAAAGAATGGTTCATTGACTCTGCCGATATAACTCAGAGGAATTACCATAATCAATAACAGCAGGTGAGGAGTCCAGTACCATGAATTTACAAAGGAGATAAGTACCAAACTCATTGTCAAGGTCAATTTTGTGAGGGGGTTGAGTTGATGTAAGAAACTATTGCGTTTTATATAGAAGGAAAGTCGCTCGTGCATAGAAATGGATTATAAACGACAAAGAAGAGACCAAATCTCTATCGATGGTCTCTTCTTTGATGTCTAGGATCGGGATGTGCGTTATTTATTGGCTGGTCAATTTTACGACGACCAAAATGTAGAAAGCCAGTACAGCGATTACAATAACCACGGCAATTGCAATTTGAACCCAGTTAACACCTTTCTGGACCTCTACATTCTGAGGACGCGGAAAACGAGCAAGAAAGCGGGTCGAGAGCCCTTGCATGATGGCAAAGGCGAGCAGCGCCGTCGAAATCTTATCGAATGGCTCGACGAGGTTATTTGTTATTAACACGGCCGGAAGAAGATTTTGTCCAGTTTGGAGCAGATAGGCGGTAATGAAAGATGAGCCGCTAGCTGTTATCCCGCCATAAACGCCAACTGCAATCGGCGTAGAAACTGCGGCGGCTGTCAAGGCTACTAGGAAGCCCGTAATCATAACCTTCCACCAGCTCTTGAACAGCCCGCCTTTTGCGCAAAAACCAGCTACCAAGCCAATGAAGAATGCTACTGGAAACCAGGGGAAGGCATTCGGATCAATTATCGATCCCCAGATAATATTTGCGAGCATTCCTGTTATTGCGCCGGCCCATGGACCGCAGAGTACCCCAACGAAAACAGTTCCAATCGAATCAAGGTACACGGGTAATTTCAGCGTGACCACGATTTGTCCGATAACGACATTGATGGCAATTGCAACGGGAATAAGTGTCCACGTGAGAGTATTGAAATCTTGCTGCAGGCGCTTGGTTGTATATGCCCATATGAGTAAAATAATTATGATCAATATCGCAATGCCAAAGTAGACCAGGTTTTGGGTAATGATGCTCATTTTCTATTCTCCTTTTGTGATTTGATTTTTATAACACCGCCAGGGCGGGTTTGTTTCACAATCAGGTCACTTCAATTTCCAATCGAACGGGCGAGCATTTCGATCCTTCCCAAAAAAAGCTCCATAAAATCCCTTGCTTTTACTTCCAGCGCCACTTTCATATTGGCGGACTTCTTGCCATAGTTGTAAAAATCGCCAATTGTCTTGCCCATCGAAATGCCTCCGGAAATATCCACATCCACGGGCAGTTCGCGATATGTGCACAATTCAGGCGCAAAGGTCAGAGCCAGGGCGAGTGGGTCGTTGATCACGCAGCCGTCAATGTTTTGGTACTCGTCATGAAATTCCATATAAAAGCGGGTTGCATCCAGGATGAATCTGGTAATGGGCGAGTCTGTCTTTTGCAATCGTGATACGTTGCCTGGGGTCAAAATACATTGATAGGTGACGTCGAGGGGCACCAGTGTTATTGGAATCCCTGCGTGATATACAATATGAGCGGCGTGCGGGTCTACATAGGTGTTGAATTCTGCCAGCGCGGTGGTATTTCCTTCATATCGGATCGCGCCACCCATGATGATCAACTCTTTGACGGCGGTCACAATGCGCGGCTCCTGCCGAATTGCCAACGCGACGTTTGTCAGTGGGCCGATTGCCACCAATGTGATTTCCCCCGGCGAGGACATGATCTTTTCGATCAGAAAATCGATTCCATGTTGGACCGTGGGCTTGGCGCGCGCTTCCGGAAGTTTCGCGTACCCCAGGCCTGTGTCGCCGTGTGTCTCTGGCGCCAGCAGAGACGGTTGAACGAGAGGCAGCTCACATCCCATCGCAACGGGAATATGGCTTGCATTTGCCAATTCCAAAACGGATAAGGCATTCCTGGTGGCTTGTTCCAGCGAGCAATTGCCATGGACAATGCTCAAGCCTTCCACTGAAAGTTCTGGCGAGGCCAAAGCAAGCAGGATGGCGCATGCATCGTCAATGCCGGGATCGGTGTCGAAGATGATTTTCTTGGGCATATTACCTTATGTCATTGCGACAAAGCGGCGCCGCGGCGCCATGGCGACACAATCTCAGCCTATGGAACTCATATGAGATTGCTTTGCAAAGAACGCTCCAAATACCCGAAACACAGGGATTTATTCTCCAGCGATAGCACGGCTCAGAGATTCCATTCTTTGCAGGAATAATTCTACAAAGTCCCCGCCGCGTACATCCATTGCAACTTTCATATTCACAGGTTTTTTGGTGACATTGAGAATATCTGCAAATGTTTTTCCCATGGAGACCCCGCCTGAGATGTCAACATCAACATAGTATTCCTTCAATGTTAATAACTCGGGCGCGATGATGGTGGCGAGAGTCAATGGATCGTGCAAAGCGCTGCCCGGATATCCTAATGCGAAAGAGGCCTTCAAATAAACTTCCATGGCATCCTTGATGAAACGTGCAATTGGAGAGGGGATTTGCATTAATCGATCTACATGTTTTTGCAGGAGCAGACATTTGTGGGTGACATCCAGTGGAATCAATGTGATCGGTATCCCGGAATGGAACACAATGTGTGCGGCGTGTGGGTCCACGTAAATGTTGAACTCTGCCAGCGGAGTGACGTTACCATGCTCCAGGATCGCACCG
>JBGPNQ010000408.1:0-4635 GCA_041487615.1 Anaerolineae bacterium | reverse complement strand
CTTCCCGGTCTGATAGGCCACGACCCGTGGAAGCCCGACGAGGCCTACACCTTCGGACTCGTCTACGATCTTTTGAATGGTGGCGACTGGGTCGTTCCCACGCTCGCGCACGAGCCTTTCATGGAAAAACCGCCGCTGTTTTACCTCACTGCGGCGGCAATGGCGAAGTTATTTTCTCCGCCGTTTGCGCTGCACGATGCGGCACGTCTTGCCACCGGTTTCTATATGGCGCTCACGTTCCTTTTCATCGGGCAGGAAGTTCGGCTCTTTTACCAGTCCGGTCCCAGCCTTGGAAAGTTGCGGGTGATCGTGGATGATCGGGAATTTGAACTGGATCAGTTCGACACATCCACCTACGCCAGCGAATGGGTTTCCGCCTCATTGACAAACGGTACCCATACGGTCACGATCAGGCATGCTGAAGGTGGTTCCGTCAATCTCGACGAAATCATTGTGCCAGAGATCGTCCTGACGGCCACACCGACATCCACCCCCTAACTGAATTTTTGTTGATTGAATAGGCTTTCCAAACTGGCGCGTCCAAAGTGAGCGCGATAGGCCGCGGTCTCTTGCAGGATTCCCTTGACCGCGACATATAACTCTTTTTGGATGTATTGATTCGCTTCGCCATTTCCATTGGAAAGAAGATACGGCTCCTTCTCCGTTTGAATGGAGATATGGCCCCCGGCCGCCAGCCACTCCAGGCCGATCTGCACCGCGCCCTCACGTTGACCCGTCACCGCGGCCAGTTCCTGGGCGGTCACGTTGCCGCCGCGCTGGTTGATCACGTATTTTGCCAAACCCGCGAGCAGCGATAAGAACCCGTCAGGGCGTTCCTCTTGAAGCGAAACGGCAAACAAATGGATTTTGTGCGGCTTCACAATATCGAGTACCGAACGCAAATCCGGCGCCGATGGAGGAGCGGTATAGATGGCCAATTCATCCGCTGGATGCAGTTCATGGCGTCCCTTGCCTCTGGTTCTATCTGCACCTTCCGCCCAAACCAACACTCCAGGTCCTAATGACTCGAACGCGCCGCGATCCGTTCTCCAATCGAGAATCTCCAATTCCGGTTTTTGAATTTCGATCGCATTCTCTTTAAGAATCCTGAATTCCTCAAATTGTAACGAGACCTGGCGCTCTCCACGGAATGTGGACGCGCGCAGGGAGTAGGCGATGTCGAATACGATTCCCTCCTCTGGTAATTCCTCGCCTGAGCCGCTCCACCACAAAATATCGCGCAGCGTTCCGCCTTCGTCCTCCACTCTTAACTTTAGATGTTCCCTGGCTTTGCCCAAGGTTGTGACCGATTTCATCTTCACGTTGCGAGTCGCCAGGTTCAGTGATGGATTTCCCGCGCCGAAGGGAGCCAGCATTTCCAGCGCGCTGGCAAGGTCAAGGTTGAGTTCATCGAGCTTCAGCCAGGCATCGATTTTCAAGGTTGGCTCTTCGCGGATCATGCTGCCAAGCTGGCGCTCCACTGCCCTCCCGAATCCTTTTCGGAATGCAGAAAGTTGATCTGCCGGCATGGATAACCCGGCTGCCATGGGATGTCCGCCGAACCCGAGCAGGATATTTCTTTGCGTTGCAATGGCGTCAGTAATGTGCAGTCCTTCCACTGAGCGTGCCGAACCGCGCAGAATGCCGTCCTCCGATTCGGTGAGCAGCATCGCTGGCTTGTGATAACGCTCGACCAGTCTATTGGCAACGATGCCAATTACGCCGCCGGGCCAGTTGGCATGAGACAATACAATGGCGGGTTCCAGCAGCAATTGAGGATGCACACGCAGCAATGCTTCTGCTGCTTCATAAACCTGGCTCGTCAATAGTTTACGTTGCGTGTTCAGGCCTTCGATCTGCGTGGCCAGAACACGGGCGCGGGCGGGATCATTTGTGGTGAGCAATTCAACGATGGGGTTTGCATCGCTCAGGCGTCCCATGGCATTCAGGCGGGGTGCAAAGGTAAATCCGATGGTCTCCTCGGTCAGTGTTTCCAGATTCGTGCCGGAGAGCTCCGCGATGATCTTGAGACCCATGCGGTTGGTCTTGCGCAGAACTTGAATCCCCTTTTGAACAAGCGTGCGCGTTTCCCCTTTTAGCAAAGCAACATCGGCAACAAGTCCAAGCGCCACAAGGTCGAGTAGATCTGTAGTAGCGACCTCAGCGGCTTCATTGGAACGACTACGAAGCAGCGCTTCAGCCAATTTATAGGCAACGCCGACGCCAGCAAGATTTTCAAGGATATGGCCGTCAGGAAGGAGCTTCGGATTGATGATGGCTTTTGCGTCCGGCAGAGATTCACCGGGTTCGTGATGATCGGTCACGATCACATCCACGCCGCGCAAGTTGGCAAAGTCAATGGCTTCGTGTGCAGTGATGCCCGTATCGCAGGTGACAATCAACGCCGCGCCACCGTCGATGATCGGCCTCAGTGTTTCGATGTGAACGCCATGACTCTCCTTGCCTCGGATGGGGATATAGTAAACAACGTTTGCTCCGAGGGCCTGGAGGGTTTCAACCAGCAGGGTGGTGGAGGATTGCCCGTCCACGTCAAAGTCACCCCAAACGCAAATCCTCTCGTTCTTGCGGATAGCCAATAAAATACGTTCGACTGCGGGTTCGATATTCGGGAACGGTGTGGTTGGCAGGGAATCGGGATGAAGGAATGCACGCGCTGTCTCAAGCGTAGTGATACCGCGTCTAATGAGAGTCTGCGCGATGAGCGGCGGCAGGTTGAGGGGCGTCAAAGAAACGGGAATGTTTAGAGGAGCAGGATCGATCCAGCGGGTCATATTATTTCAGGATTCAGAGATGAAATTCATAGATTTATATCATCTTTCAAGCAGCTGTGTATAAACCGGTACTGATTGACTGTGAGGACCGCGGGTCTTAAGAGCAGGATGATCAGGCAACGGTCCAGTGGGTCATGTGGCGTGAATTTTGATCGAGATTATGGTAAACTCCGCGGAAAATCATCGATAAGGAGGATACTGAGAATGAGAAAAGTATTGAGAGTGATTGGAATAGTGCTTGGCGTGTTAGTTGGCGTCGTACTGCTTGCGGGTCTCGTTTTATACGTAGTAGGGAATTCCCGCTTGACTAAAACATACGATTTTCCACCGTCCAATATTACTGTTCCTACGGATGCGGCGAGCATCGAATTTGGCCGGCATCGCGCAGAAAGCTTATGTGAGGGATGTCACGGCGCGGATTTGAGCGGCATCAACGATTGGTTCAATGCCGGACCCCTGGGAAGAATTGATTCCGCAAACCTGACATCCGGCGCAGGCGGAATTGCCAGCGAGTTTTCGACCGAGGATTATGTCCGCGCAATTCGACATGGCATTGGTCCGGATGGCAAACCCATTTTTATGACAGCGGTAGTATCCACCGCTCATTTGAGCGACAAGGATCTGGGCGCGATCATCGCCTACCTCAAAACCATTCCGCCCGTGGACCACAAGACGAACGGCCGGCGCTTCACGCCTCTGGCGAAAATCATGCTCGGAGCGGGAATGTTGGGCAAACTGCCAGTTGAGTCGGTGAGTCATGATGTGCATGTGAGTGCGCCTGAACCGGGTGTGACCGCGGAGTTTGGGGAATATCTCGTCAACACTAATGATTGTCGAGTATGTCATGGAAAGCAGTTGAACGGCGGTCCGTATCCCGACCCGACGATCAAGAAGATTTCGCCGAACCTGACGCCCGGTGGAGAACCCGGCTTTTGGACCGAAGACCAATTCATCAATACGGTTCGAACCGGCACAACACCCGGTGGCCATAAATTGAATCCCGATTTGATGCCGTGGCAAATTTATAGTAAGCTTGAAGATGATGAACTGAAGGCAATTTGGATGTACTTGCAGTCCGTGCCAAAACTGCCACAATATACTGAGTAAAATCAAAGGGACCTCCGTAAGGAGGTCCTTTTGATTCATTGCGTCGCAATCGCTAACGGTAAAGGTTCAAATCTCGCCGTGAAATGTCGGAGGAGTTCAGGGGCATAGGTGAACTTGTAACCGCGAACCGATTCAGCGCGGTCTTTGATTCTTGCCAGAGTATCTCCGACATAATCGAGTTGACTTTGTGTGTACGTGCGTCGTGGAATTGCAAGTCGCAGCAATTCGAGCTTAGGATAATGCCACTTACCCGTATCGGGGTCAAGACAGCCAAACATAACGGAGCCAATTTCCACGCCGCGAATGCCGCCTTCGCGATAAAGTTCCACCGCCAACGCCTGCGCGGGGAATTCATAATTGGGAATATGTGGGAAGACCTCACCGGCGTTGACGTATACACCGTGTCCGCCTGCGGGTTGGATGGTGGGAATTCCCGCTTCGTTAATGCGCGCCGCGAGATACGCGGTCTGTCCCAAACGATAGGCGAGATAGGATTCGTCGAGTCCCTCGTATAAGCCGACAGCCATTGCGTCCAGGTCGCGACCGGCGAGTCCGCCATAGGTCGGGAAGCCCTCGCGCAGGATCAATTCATTCCTGATATTTTGGAAAAGAGATTCATCGTTCACGCACAGTAACCCACCGATATTCACGATCGCATCCTTCTTCGCGGACATGGTCATGCCGTCGGCGAGGGAGAACATCTCATGCGCGATCTCCTTGACCGATTTGGACTCAT
>JBGPNQ010000407.1:0-4636 GCA_041487615.1 Anaerolineae bacterium | reverse complement strand
TAATGAGGTACTGTGGTTACCACAATAACCTCATGGCCGTGTTTCACCAGCCCTTCAGAAAGCATGGTGAATAGCGGAGCGCTTGGACCCAAGTCAGGAGCATAATAAGGAGCAATGAACAAAATGCGCATTAAGGCCTCACCCAGAGAGAAAATTCCCGTTCAACTGTTTGCAATAACCTTCGCCGAAACGCCCTTGTGCATTGTGCCGAACTCGAGCTTTCTAACGTGACAACAAGATTGCTTGATAGATGCCCAGCAGTTGCAACACGAGTTTCTCAATATCAAAATTTTCCCGGGCCCGTCGAAGACTGTCCGCCTGCATGGAATGCCTCGTTTGCGGATCTACAACGAGTTGCTGAATTGCATTCGCTAATTGATCCGGCCGGCCGGCCGGCACAAGCAATCCATTCTGGCCAGGACACACAAGATCGGGCAATCCGCCAACCTGCGTCGCAATAATCGGCAGCCCACACGCCATAGCTTCGATAACTGCCATGGGCATACCTTCGTGGTAAGACGGATAAACAAATATATCGGCACAGCGGAAAAGTTCGATTTTCTCCGCGCCGGTGACGGCCGACCGAACATGAATAAACTGCTCCAGTCCAGCCTCCACGACCCGCGCATTCAGTTGCTTCATATCTCCGACGACTTGCTCCTGCCCCACAAGTTCGAATACAACTCCATGATCCTGCCCCAAGACTTTTTGGGCTGCGCAGATCAGATCAAAGCTGCCTTTTTCTTTACCTAAATGACCCAGATAGAGTATATGAAGGCAGGACTTATCGCTTTTCGATTCAATCCTTTCACCTGCTACCCCCGCATAAGTCAAAAGGTCAATCGCATTTGGCAGGTAATAGATCTGGCAGCTTGGGACAACTTCCTGTAATTTCTTCCATTCGTTGGATAAGACAGCAACGCCGTGGCACAGGCCGATAACCTTACGGACAAACCATTGCCAGGCCCTGCCCCGCCTTTCATAGAGGAAGTAAAAACTACAGTGTGGGTGTAATAGAATTTTGCTGCCCAGTAACTTTGCGATCAAAATACACGCACTATGTTTGAGAAAAGACAACCCGTAGGTCGTGGCGATATGACAGATTTCCGGCCGCTGGATGACAACTGCCCTCGCAAAACGAACACAGTCACGAATTGCGAACGCCAGGTTCGAGTACGACCAGCTTCCGGTTTCAGAGCCGGAGCGTCTCCGCGAACTTGTATCTATGAATTGCAAGCTTACACGACTCGGCAAGGATGAACTCAAAAGAGTCTGATAATAGGTACCGATTCCGCTCATGGGTGGTGGCAGATGGCCTGAGATTAGCACCTTTGGCAGCTTCACGTTTGGCGAATAGTCTGATTTCATTTGATTGTTAGGCTCAGTCACTATCAATAACATCGAGCCAATTACTTGACATCTGGCGATGATCCGAACAGCATACTTAAGTATTGACCGGTAACAACATCGAGTTGAAATGGTTTCCAGCTTTCTTCAACCGGGCAACTTGCAGGATTTGCCAGAGCGTTCTGAATCGCCAGTGCCAGCTCATCGGGATCATCCACCGGCACAAGTGGCCCGTATAGGCCGTCCTTCAGGATTTCCCGTGGCCCACTGGGACAATCTGTCGCAATGACCGCCGTTCGGAAGGACATCGCCTCGACAAGGACAGTGGGTAGACCTTCCCATCTGGATGAAAGTACAAAAAGTGCAGCATGGGCCATATATGGATAGGGATTTGTAACAAACCCTGGCAACGCTACGTCCTGTTCCAGCCCCAATTGACTTACAAGCGCTTCCAACACAGGGCGTTCCTCGCCTTCGCCGAGAATTAACAGCCTGGCCGACACGGATTTCCTCACCCGGGCGAACGCCTTGATCAATACATCAAACGCTTTTTGAGAGGTCAAGCGACCAACGCCAAGCACTACGGGAGGCTCTCCATTTCTGAACCACGGATGATCCAGGGGAGCTTGGGATTTTTTCTGCAAATCAAGAGTTACGATGGGGTTATGAATCACCTGAACGCGGTCTGGTGAAAGACCAGCTGCCAGAACCAGATCATCTGCCACACCTTTTGAAACTGCAGTTACGTTGTCTGCCCATGGGTAGAACCACTTGGCCAATTGAGGATACAGTTTCCAGCGCAGGTCCTTTTCACCATTGGATACACTGGTCAGGGTATTCTGTTCATTCAGCACAACACGTTTCGGAATACCTGTTATCCACCTGGCCCATACCGCGATAATATTGGCATACAGTGTGGAAAGCAAAGCCGCCGGACGTTCACTCCGAAGGTAACCTATCAGGGCAGGCAGGCACATAAGGACGCGGGATGATTTCAAATCTATCACCCGAACGGAATCTGGAATTTCAGCCATGTACGGACCCTCGGCCCGCGCCAGAACCAGATCCACGTGAAAGCCCCTTGCTGCAATCCCCTCCGCCAGGTTAAGAAGGGTGCGCTCGGCGCCACCGTCATATAAGCCGGGTAGGAAGATTGCCAGATGTTTTTTTGAGGGATCCATGTTACTGTCTTTCAACAACTTAATTCAGACATGAATTGATTCACAATATCCCCGGGTTGTTGTCGCCCAGTGTCGAACCGAAGCACTTTGAAATTGGACTGATGGGCTGTCAAAATGGAGAGAATAAACTCGTATTCCACGCGATAGCGATCCAGAAACTCATAAACGACTTTCGACGGTTGAGTCTTCACAACATGCTCCTGCTGACGGTTTCTAATGCGGGCAAGCAAAACTTCATCTGGCGCATCCAGCCAGAGGACCATATGCAACGTGGCACTCCAACGGCGAAATAAATCCTGCCAGAGTCTTTCGGCAGCTTGTTGCCTAAGATATTCGGGCCCAAACAACCGCATTTCGGTCAGCAAATACACGGGACCCTGGTCCAGGATAATTGCTTTATTGCCCCCATGCGATTGCTTGCGTAAGAGAGCCGACCATCCGCGTAGAATAGTCATCCATGCAAACTCTCGCCGTGTGAGCTGTCTGCTATTGGATCGATTTAGGCGAAGCAGGTTCGGGATCAATTGAAGGCCATTAAATATAAAGAACGGGGTATCTGCTATATTACGCACATCCGGAAAATTTTCAAATCGAACGGATTCAGTGTAGCGGTTCAGCGCCTGGTAAAGGGTGGTTTTGCCCGCACCAGCCGGGCCAACAACCTCCACCACTCGTGGCTTTTGATACTGTGCGCCACTATTGTTTGACGCCTGCTTCATAAATGAGACCAGACCAGGCCCAGCACATCAGACACGACTTGTGATTTTGACCGGCTCGCATCAATTACATGGGCTGGAGTTTCGCACCAATCAAGGTCCCATATCTCTTGGGAGCGAGAACGGACGGAATCAGATGTTTCATCGGTTTTACGCTGGACACAGACTTCAGGGTCAACTCGCAAGACGATCAACAAATCAGGTAACATGATTCGCCGATAGTATCGGTGCTCCAGCGTCGCAAGGAATCTGATTACAATATTAGTTTTGATTCCGCAGGTCACCCGCTCAACTTGCGGTCCATCCATGATCTTTAATTGGGATAGGGGAAAACGATCACAAATAACCAAGCCGCCGTTTGTAGCGAGACGTCTGGCCCGTGTGTAGTCCAAGTAGCGATCGCGGGCTGTGCAGACTTCTCGAATCAGCCAAGGATATCCGGGAAATGCGGGCGAAGTGGTATCGATGCTGGGTTCCGTGCCCTCCTTTACAAAGGGGTACAGGCCAAGGAACCGTCCGATCTTCAGAATTCCCCTAATAAGGATCGTTGTACCTGACCAGGATGGTTTTCCCATATGAACCTTAGTCACATCGAAGTCTTCAGAGAGTCTTTGACGGACTTCGCTGACAGCGGTCGTTTTTCCGGATCCATCACCGCCGATAATCGCTACCAACAAACCACCATTGGCCATTCGTTTTTGGGGCTGTCGTAGTTGCAGACGATAGACAATCGGTTGTTGGATACGCCGCCATAATTTCAGGAATACATCCACAAAAAGTGGTCGACGCGCACAGGACCTTAATTTGTTCTGTAGTTGATGGCCTGCCTGAATGCGTTTCCACAGCAGACATCCGGGCTGCAAGGCTTCAACGCAGGCCTTGAACAGGCCATGATCTATGAAGGGCAATTCTCGTTCCAATAAAATATGTGACTTCTCCAAATTTGTCGGAGATAACAAATACTCCAACTCACAGCGCTCAGAGGCGGATAAACTCCCATGTCTCATGAGGATCGCGTCCAGGGTCGAATGCTTTAGCACCATCCGAATCACAAATACTACAAGTTCAAATTCGGGGGCAGGTATTCTAAATAAACCTCGCTGAACCGAAGAACCCAGGTATGAGCGCTCTATTGGAACGTGATAATTCTTCGTCAGGTCGTGTCCCAAGACCAATTGGAAATGTACATGCACGTGAACGAGGCGGACGGCCGTTTCATCATAACCATAAAAATCACGGATGCCTGGCAGTTGTTCCTCTGGAAGAACTTGAACTTCCTTATAATCAAGCCGATCAAGAATTTCGATAAATCTTGTTGCATCCGCGCGGCTGACCAGCAAATCGAGATCGTTATCGCCGCTGGCTGACCGCTGAATCGCAGCATTGCTTTTC
>JBGPNQ010000406.1:0-4636 GCA_041487615.1 Anaerolineae bacterium | reverse complement strand
CGCGTCACGGCCTGACGGATCCACCAGGTTGCATAGGTGGAGAATTTGTGCCCGCGCCGATAGTCGAATTTCTTGGTCGCGCGGATCAAACCGATATTGCCTTCCTGAATTAGATCCAGGAATGGAACTCCACGTCCCATATATTTCTTTGCAACAGAAATGACCAAACGTGAGTTTGCTGTAATGAGGTGTTCACGAGCGGCCCAACCATCTTCAATCAGTTTTCGGAGCTCAGTACGACGACGCGGGCTGGAATTTCCTTTGGCCAATTCTTCACGCGCCATTCGTCCGCGTTCGATCCGCTGGGCGAGTTTTACTTCCTCTTCGGCGGTCAGCAGCGGAACGCGGCTGACTTCCTTCAAATACAGACCGATGGTGTCATCGGTGTCGATATTTGCAAGATAATCATCGAGAGAAAGATCAACCTCAGGTTCAGCTTCGGTGGCCTCCACGGCGACCAGTTCGTCTTCGGTGGGCTCCGATGTGGTTGCATCCTCCACAAAGGGAATCCCCGCGCTTAACAGAGCTGAAAATGCTTCTTCCAGCTGCTCCACATCCTGTTCGGCTTCCGGGAAGAAATGCAGGATGTCATCCAGCGTAATATACCCTTTTTGACGCCCCAATTCGACGAGTCGGGCGATCGCTGAAAATTCTTCTTCTTCGTCAACCATCAAAATCTTGTCTACATCCATTCGTTTATTTGTCCGTTTTCTTTTTTATTCAGAATACACTTTTTTTAGGAGAATTTCAAGTGGATTTCATTGCTCTTTCATAGACGCCTACACTACAAAAATGTTACGTTTGGGGCGTGACGGTTTCATTCGTTGGCGTTTCAGGTGCCGGCGTAGGGGGAATCGGTGTCTCCGTTGGGACCGGGCTGGGAGTCAGCGTTTCCAGGTAGGGTGGGGAAGTGAGCATTCCGAGCAGTGAATCCAATGAGCTTTTGCTCACAATCAACACATCTCCGCCAGCAGCATCTTGAACATAGTAACCACTCTCTGTTGGAGTAACAACACCTATTTTTATCGTTCGTTCCTTGTTGTTGCTGAATTTGACTTTTAAGAGATAGTCCGGGACTTTTACCCCCACCAAATCGAGATCAACGTTTGGCACCGTATCCAGAACACGCAGAGTGGTGATCTGGCTGGCTGCCGCTTCAGCCGCGCCTTGTTCTGCTTTTGCTTTGATGGGCAGCAGCAAGGTCCATGTGTTTTCAGCATCTCGCGCGACCTCGACGGTTTCCCCCGACTTGGCAACAATGCGAATGCTTGTCGGAACTCCATCCTCAGCCGTGAACAAATACGTCGTTGCTTCACTGGCCGACGGTGTTACTAAAATATCAGCCGTGCTTTGTTTGCGATTTTTGATATAGTAAAATGTACCTACCAGTGCAAGTAATATCACTATATAGACGACAGTTGAGCGACGGATCATACACTACCCCTGTCGCCTGCGCGCCAGCCAACTGGAAACCCCACCGACGATGACCAAACCCGGGATGATAAATATTGAACTCAGCAGGATCATGATCCAGTGAAGCTGTGACGGGGGATTAAAGGTACGGTCAGTGGTGTTCTTGGGTGTAGTACCGCCGAGATTTTCCTGTTCGGCCGCCCAATCAATCGAGTTGACAAACATGTCACCGTTGCCCGATGTGTCAAAGATTTGATCGATGGCCAGGTTTGCGGTGCCAAAAACAACCACACGCCCCTTCGTGGATGTATTCTCGCCGGACATTGCCAATGTTAGCGGCCCCTGGACTTCAGTGTTGGGGTCCATTGAGAGCCCTCCCTGTTGGAGGCTCGCAAAATCGGTTTCACCCCAGGAACGTTCGTTGGTCTGTACCAAATGTGTCAGAGTCACACCCTCGATCGCGTTTCCGGCGCTCAGGCTGCGCGTGAACGGATAATAGGTTGCCAGATTATTCATGTTACGCGTAATGGCGCTTGTTCCATCGTAACTGGCCGACACGGCTGTGGTGGGTTGCGGGCTGTTCAAATCAATCACGATGTCATTATCAAGGATGATTGCCCAATTTTTTGCAAGCATATCTGCCAATGGATCCGGCACATCTCCAAACTTGGTTAAGGGGCCTGGATCCTCCATCACGATGAGTGACCCGCCTTTAGCGAGAAAGTCCCCGAAAAGTTTAGCTTCATTATCTGAAACCGGCTTCTGTGGACCGGCAATGACCACTACACTCGCATCGTCAGGGATTTTATTTTCCGATAACAGGTTCAGGGTTTTCACCGTGTAATTCTTGTTTTCGAGCGCTGCACGCGACTTTGTCATCGATGCATTGCCGCTTTGTTCAGAATCGAGTTCGCCATGACCTATCAGGAAATATACGGTGTGACTGCCCGGGTTTAGGAGACGCAGCAGCCCTTTGAGGATTTCATCCTCGGTGGCAGAGGCAACGATTTCCTTGTGTCCGCCCATTTCCAGGAGGATTTTTCCATCTCCGGTAATACCAGCGTTCAAAGCGGCCTGCGGATTCTGATCAGGATTGATGAAAGTGTAATCAAACTTCCCATTGCTGTTGGATTTGATGTTGTTCAATAACTGCTCAGCGCTATCCTTGCTGTTTTGCGCGAAGAAACCGGTGGCATGTACCTTTTCAGGCAATTTCTTTATCGCAGTTTGCAACTCGGGGGCGAGCGTGTTGACCTTGTCTTCAGTCAAGTCGGCAATCGACACGGGATTTTGGAAAGCGAGCACGTTCCCGACAATCAGAATCCCCAAAAAGGCAAGCACCATGATGAGCGCGTTGCTGCCATGGCGCGCCTGCCTGCCTGTCAGAGATCGTCTGACGCGGTCCGGTTCCAGGATTGCGTATGTTGCCAGGCCCAGGATGATCACACCAATACTGATATAAATCGCGCGGTTCAGATTCTCCACGTTGGCAACCGTAAACACCTGCATGGATACAAGTCCACGCGTGATGCCGAGCAGAATCGTGGCGATAAGAGCAACGAGCGCAACGATCAACGCCAGGAAGGAATATCTCCGGGATTGAGGCTTGTCGTTCATTAGCGCCACCTCCGAATTTCAACCGCGGTGGTTCCGGTAAAGAGACCGAGCGAGATCAGGCTGAGGAAATAAACAATATCGGTCAGCTTGATACTGCCGGCATTGAAAGCGTTATCGAAATGGGTGCTCATGACCATGTAGTTAAAGAATTCTCCGCCGGAGGATAGGAGATTCGCAGGAATTCCGATCAGGAAAAATAGCCCGAGGAAAGTGATCAACGATACGAAAAAAGCGGCGATCTGATTGCTGAATACGGCGGATATGCCCACTCCAAGCGCGAGATAGGAGGCTGCGACCAGAATGATACCCAGGTAGGATGACAGAAGCAGTTGACGATCGATGCCCGGGGTGACCAATGGAGAAAGGATCGTAAAGTTGCCAATCACAATGCCGTTGAGCATGATGGGATAGATCAATGTTGTGGCCACCAAAGTGACGATGAAGAGAAGGCTCCCCAGCCATTTTCCGATGATCAATTCGTAATCACGTATCGGCGCAGTGAGCAGCAGTTCGATGGTGCCGGACCTTGTTTCCTCTGCCAGCAGACGCATGGTCAGGGCCGGTGTTCCGAACATCAGCAGAAACGCAAACCACCACATAACGACCGTGAAATTTGGGACGGACGGGTATCCGTACAGTGCGCTTTGACTGGAACTCTGAATCACTGCAAAGAATATGAAACCCAATATCAGCAGGATCACGAAAGCCACCACATACGCGATCGGAGTAATAAAGTAGTGATCGTATTCTCGTTTTGCAATTGTCCAAATATTTCTCATATTTCCCTCAAGAAGCTTTCTTGCTGGTCGTGTTATCGCGGGTTAGTTCCAGAAAGATTTCCTCAAGGCTCAATCCGATGGGACGCATCTCCAGCAGATCGAATCCCGCCTGGATGATGGCTTTTGCCACCTGTGGGCGCACATCCTGCCCGGCGGAAAACTCGAATTCAACAGAGCCATCCGCCTTGGACTCTACATCACGCACGCCTTTGACCTTGCCGATTTTCGCGGAAAGCTCATCGGCTTCTCCGCGCACACGCAGGACAACACGCTGTGAACCGACAAGCCGCGACTGCAAATTCTCGGGTGTGTCCTCCGCGACGATCTTGCCTTTATTGATAATGAGCACTCGGTCACAAATCTGCTGCGCTTCTGACAAAATATGTGTGGAGAGCAGGACTGTGCGGTCCTTGCCAATCTCGCGGATGACATTGCGCATCTCAACGACCTGAGCCGGATCAAGACCAATCGTCGGTTCATCCAGGATAAGCACTTCCGGGCGATGGATTAACGCCTGGGCAAGTCCGATTCGCTGGCGCATGCCTTTCGAGAAGTTGCTGATAAAGCTGTTGGCGCGTTCCTCCAGGTTGACTTTTTCAAGCGTTTCATAAGCCCGCTCTTCTGCATCCGGTATTTTTCGAAGATCGGCCATGAATTTGAGATACTCAAGCGCGGTCATATCGTTATAAAGAGGGACGGTTTCCGGCAGATAACCAACACGTTTGCGGACCTCAAGCGATTCCTCCACAATATCATAGCCTGCGACGGTGGCAGAGCCTTCGGTGGGAGGCATATAGCCCGTCAGGATTCGCATGGTCGTCGTCTTG
>JBGPNQ010000405.1:0-4644 GCA_041487615.1 Anaerolineae bacterium | reverse complement strand
GATGTGTTTCCCGTTCAATTTCATTCACCAATGCTCGAAAATCCTGCGGGGTTGCATCCGGACGCGAGATAAAAAGACTATCCACATACAAATGTAATACGTCAAAGCCTTTTGCTTCGGCAATAAATTTGGCCTGCGTGATCACTTTTCTCGATAGATAGGATACGACCTCATGTGCATTGATGCGCCCAAACGTGGAGTTGGCAAACCCCAGCCGTCCGTAACAGACGACCGTTAACCATTTCAGCGAGTCCGAAACGGCTTTATAGCGACGGTAACTGGTCCGGTGGCGCGGATCGTTTTTGTCCATAGACTTGAGGAGCCGCTTGAGCGAAAGTCGTTTATCCCGCATGGATTTCAACGTTTGAGGGATGAGTCCCGGACGGGAGAGGATCTTCACACCTAATTCGGGAATCTCATAACCTTCTTCCTTTTCATCGATATTCACGACGGTTTCAGGCGAGACGTTGTATTCGATCATGATCGAAGCCATCTTGGAACTGAAGTCAAGAATCGCAACGTTCTGGAAAATGCCAGGTGCCGGTTGGAAAACCAACCCGCCGCGATCTGCTCTGACAAACTGGTTGAACGTCTTGGGGATCTCCCCTTTTTGATGTTGATAAGGGACAAGCGTACCGCGTTTCATGGCGGTCAGATTCTGCATGGAAGCGATCGACGCGCCGGGAGAACGTCTGGCCACTTCCTGCAGCGGAAGACTTCCCAGCCGCGTCTGTTCGATGGCCCCGATCAATTGATACTGGTTGTATAACATGCAATTTTTCACATCGATATGCCAGCGTCCGCGCAGATGCGTTTGAGGGGCACGGTAATGAGCATGTCCATAGTTGAAGAAACTGATCTCCTTGCGCCTCAAGACCGGCATGGATGAATCACGATTCGGATTAAACAGAATCCCCGTTTTCTTTGACAACTCCTGCAAATGCGGAAACAACCAGGAATCGCCAAAGTACGTCTGGATCACATCCGGGTCAAAAGAGGACAGGACGCTATTTAACAGGTTCATCAGTTCACCGGGTTTATCAAACGATATTCGCATATAAGATTTACCAAATTTTGCAATTAAGTATTGAGATGTTTTGCAGGATGGATCAGAATCAGGTCGAAGGGTCAATATTCTCAAAGGAGGAAGCGCGGGGTTAAGTTCGTAGGGAGTATCCAGCGCACGGATGTCTATGATTCGGCCATCCGACTCCGCTTTGACTTCACAACGCGCCATCATGAAAACGTTATAGGCTGACGCATAACGTACGGTCAGTGGAATATCTACATCATAAAAAATCAGATCGGAAAAGTTCTCGTAAACTTCCCGAGATAATTGCTGATACAGGACGGTATTGGAAACTCCAATACCCATAAGTTCCCGGGGGCCGGCGAATAAATCCTCTTTGATAACGCGTTCCAGCTTTACATCCTGCCGGGGATATTTTGTTAGCAGGTATTTTCCAAGTTCATGCAGACGCAGAATGGGACCGTACGCATGGAAGACGATCTCAAAGTCCTGGTGGAAACAATAAGGTTTTCCATCCTCGCCGATCAACCACAGGACACAACTCAGCGTGGGATGGGCATATAAATCAAACAACCAGCCAATATGTTTCTTCATTCGTCCGGCGTTTTGATTTCCCGCCTTAACTCCTCGATCTGCGTGTATAGTTCGTTGAACTCATGAGCCAGTCTTTCGTCCCTTTCCAATTGAATAACGATCAGCGCAGCCAGGATGGGTAACTGGTCGGTGACATTGTGGATCACAACCCGATGCTTCAGGACGTACTCGGAATATTTATCCATGATCCTGCGGTAATTGGGAGGAAGCATTTCCGATAAAGGTCTCAGGGAGGCAATTAGCTTGTGCGCTAATTGTGTGGCAGAAAGACTGTTACGTCCCACGGATATGCCTAAAAAAGTGAACCTTGTGAAGCTTCTGCTGAAGGGCGCTCCACGGATTCAATAATTTCATCGGCAATCGATGCTACAAACGGAAAGAAACGCCGGTACTCCTCCATCGCCAGACTTTGCACAAGCAGGACAACAGGCCTGGAAAACGAAAGTCGTTTGGTATATTGACAGCACTGCTCCAAGGTGGAATAGCGGAGGGATAGGTCAACATCCGAGTCGTAGAAAAGATGCAGAAAATCCAATATCAGAACCGGTTTATTTTGTGCCCCAGCTTCCATCAGCAGATCCAGGAGCTGCAAGCAAGTGAAAGGACGTGCCAGAGTCAGGTTCTCCAGCGTTTCATCAGAAGCGACTGTATATCGATAGACTGAATATCGCAACTCATCATGATGTGGAAGCCATTCCCCGGCCGCGATGAGATAAAAGCTGCCGCGCAATACCCACTGCGTGATCAACTCAATGATCGCTTCATGATCCCTGTCAACAGTTTTCACCAACAGCAATTGACCGAGGCGATAGGGTTTTAGCCAGTGGGCTGCATAAGGTGAATCAGCGCCTTCAACGATTTGAAGCAACTTTGTATCCATGTTGACAGGATAGCTTGATCAGGTTCCATTGGCTATCCCGTTAATGGGTGAAGAAGGGGGGAGAAAAAGGTTAACCGTTCGGGGGAACTACATCCAACCGCTAAAGTCCCAACCTGCCAAGATGTGGCGTAGTTCAGCCTTACTTTTTACTCCGAATTTTAGCAACACATTACGAACGTGAGTCTTGATGGTTTCAGGCGAGAGGGACAAACGAGCTGAGATCTGGCGATTGGTATATCCCAGGCAGGTAAGCGCGGCTATATCACGCTCGCGTGGAGAGAGTGACTCCCATTTGGGCCAGAATTTGTCAACAGATTGGTATTGAACGAGGCCCGCGGCCAGAATATCAGGAAATAGTTCATGTTCGGGGCGACCCTCGTGCTGGGCAAGTGTTGAAAGAGTGACTTGCAAACTTTCGTTTATTTCGTAGGTCCGAGGGCCAGGTGCTGGACGCTTGCCTATCAGGTATAAAAATCTCTGCCAGATAGACATAGTAGTTAAGTATTATATTAGAACAAATGTTCCAAGTCAAGGAGTTGTCCTTCTCAACACCAACAACGGATCACCTCCCCGCCGTATGTTCAATCCGTGCAGGATCAGGCCGAACTGCGAAAGGCCGAACCAGAGCAGAAAGATCGTCAATGCGATGGAAGCCTGGTCAATCCAGCGTGGAGCGCCTTCGATCAACGTCGCCACCTGCTTCCGCCAGCCAGCTACTTTCGCTTCATAATCCTTGATCGAAGTGAGGAAGTTTTGCAGGCTATCGCGTGTCTCGGTCAGGTCACCGCCCAACAGAAAGGATGTATCGCTTACGAACAGGGAAGCCTGCCTGCCCAGGGTCTCGACATTTGAAATTTCAGAGTCCAATGAATTTGCAGAGGAAATGAGGTCCGATAGAATCTTGTCGGGAGCACTCAGGTCTACACCGGGGATAAAGCCCTTGACCCCCGCGAGAAGCGATTGCAGTTGTTCCAAAGCGGTACGCGCCGAGGTAATCCGGTCACGTGTTGTTTTTAATTCGGGGAGAAGTTTGTCATCCAATGCATTTTGAATGGTATCGAGTAAATTGCCGGCACTGTTGGTTTGCTGTGCGAGCTTGTCCAGTGCTGTTTGTGCAGCATCGACAATACGCAATGCGCGCGCCAATTCCTTCTCGGAACTATCCAGAGTGGTTTGAGCTTGCGCCAGTTCAGAATCAATATCCTTTAGTTGGCTGGTTGCTTCGCGCGTCAGAGGCGTGTTGTAGGCCCAAATTGCAATGATGCCTGCAACGCTCAGGAGAAGAAATATCCCGCCCAGAACGATCAGTGTCCATGAAACGATTTTACGAGCCATAAAATCTCCTTACCGCTTGTCTCACGCATGTGGAACATGCGGAAATAAATTTTGTGAACTGTGCAAGGCGGCTCTGAAGGCAATTTGCCCAAGTATAGTCTTCTCCAAAAATTATACGTCTACCCATTACACATCTGAGGAATGAGCACAAAACATATGATTCCGGCAGGCAATCCGACTATAATAAAACCAGACTTGTCCACTTTTTAAAACGAGGAGTTTCCATGCTTGTCATTATAAGTGACCTCCATTTGGGAGATGGCACCACCGCCGAATCCATTCCGGCGAGCGCGTTCTATTTGTTCGCCAAACGGTTGCGCCAGGATGCTCATTTCGCATCTCTTCATAATGGCAAATATCGCCCGATCGAAGAACTCGATGTAATCCTCATGGGAGATATTCTCGATCCACTCCATTCCACGAAATGGTTGTTCCCCGCGCCGGGCGATGAGGTGAATGAAAAGGTCGCAGATGAAAGCATTGTCCCCATCACGGAACCGGGGGAAAAGAACTACATCCGTCCCTGGAGTGACACGAACGACCCAAAGTTTGCGGCCAAACTGCTGGAAGTTACGCGCTCCATCCTTGACTATAACAAAGACGCAATTGATGTGTTACGAAAACTGTCAAATGGCGAATTTATCGGTTTCGACTCCATCGATAACAGTGGAATCCGTGAGTTCAATAGCCAGCAAAAAATTCCCTTGAAAGTGCGTTTCCATTATATGGTTGGCAATCATGACTGGTATTATCACCTGCCAGGCGCGGCTTTCGATCAAATTCGTCAGGAAATCATCGACGCGCT
>JBGPNQ010000404.1:0-4645 GCA_041487615.1 Anaerolineae bacterium | reverse complement strand
TGGTATCGTCGAAGCGCAGAACCAGCTCGCCGTTGTTCTCCCTGGCGATCAAATAATCGATCATGAACGCCTTGACGTGACCGATGTGCAAATATCCGTTCGGTTCGGGTGGAAGCCTGGTACGGACGTAGTTGAAGCGGCCTGTCTTTAGGTCTTCCTGGACGGCTTCGCGGATGTAGTCGGTGGGCTTGCTGGTGGTGTTCTCTTCGGGATTCATGGAAATGTGCCTTCTCTCGGATTTCGGGGTGGTGGAAAATGGGCAAGCCTTTTTAGCCACAGAGACCACAGAGTTTTCTGAGAAAATGCTCTGAGCACTCACTGCGCTCTGTGGCGAAGAACAGAGTTAACCCATCAAAGTAACCACTCACCGGAATTTTCGCTTCTTTCCCAGCCGCGCGTGCTCCCCATTCAGGAACATTTTTGCGGTGAAAAGAGTCTCTTCAGTATTATAACAAAGGGCAAAGTATAATCGAGTTCAATGCGTCATTGCGAGGAGCGTAAGGCGCGACGAAGCAATCTCCCGTTTAGCTGGAGATTGCTTCGGGCAGAAGAGCCCTGCCCTCGCAATGACATGAAAAGAGAGGCTATCATGAGCGAATCCACTGAAAAACAGACAAGTTACTTCGGAACCTATTTTGACCGCGATTCCATCCTGCGCATCTCCCGCTGGGCGGAAGTTCTTGCCTGGGTCACATTGACCATCTACCTGCTAAACTGGATCGTCTCCCTGTTGTTGTTTTCCGCACAATACTACAACGGCATGTTCTTCGAAAAAGGGATGACCTTCCTGAACGCACTCAATTTCTTCTCACCTTATTTACAGCAGCCCCTGCCGGGCGTTTTCTACTTCTTTGGATTGATGACCATTTCGAAGGTGTTGTTGATCCTGATGGACATGGAAGACAACACCCGCCGCGCCGCGAAGAAGTAGATCCTCTGGAGTAAGAACACGTTGAAAGATATCGTAGGCGTCAGACCTTTACCCGGTTTCCAACTCCATCTTGAATTTGAAGATGGCGCAAAAGGCGAGGTGGATATTCGGAAACTTGTCAAATTCACCGGCATCTTTGAAGCGCTCAAGGATGAATCTTTCTTCGTCAAAGTGGACGTAAACCCGGAGTGGGGAACCATCTTCTGTCCAAGCGGCGCCGACCTCGACCCCGACGTACTTTACAGCATGGTGACAGGTGAAAAAATTTCGGAAACGGCATCGAAGAACAACAACTAAGGCTCTTCGGAAACGCGTAGTCAATGGTGCAGTTCTCGTAAGACGCAACGCTTATATCAGAATTGATAGTACCTGATATAGTTTGATAGTCCTTTGGCAGAATTTGGGCTTTCGTTTCAACGATACTTTTACCACTTGGTGAGAGTATCGTTTTATTTTGAAATAACAAAGAGAGTCGTCCATGAAGGTCAAAATGATATTACCGGCACTGACTGAAGCCAAGAGTCCATTCTGGAGGCCGATCAAATATTCTTTATTTCCTCCCCTCGGCCTGGCGACGCTCGCTGCCTACCTGAGCGAGCATGACGAAATTACTCTCCAGGATGAACATGTTGAAACCTTGAATCTTGACGATGAACCCGAGTTGGTGGTGATCCAAGTATATATCACGTCAGCTTATCGGGCGTACCAGATTGCCGATCATTACCGAGCCAAAGGAGCTTACATCTGTCTCGGTGGATTACATGTGACATCGCTTCCCGAGGAAGCTCAATTGCACGCGGACACAATCTTTATCGGCCCAGGCGAGGACATTTGGCCAGCCTTTCTCAAAGATTATCAAGCAAAGCAGCCCAAAAAGAAGTACGTCTCCGAAATCCGCACGTTGATCGATCTGCCGATGCCGCGCCGTGACCTGATCAAGCGCCATCTATATCTTGTCCCAAATTCCATTGTTGTGTCGCGCGGCTGTCCGCATGTATGTGACTTCTGTTATAAGGAAGCATTCTTCGAAGGTGGCAAATCGTTTTACACGCTGACAGTCGATAGAGCATTGGCGGAGATTGAAAGCTTGCCGGGAAGGCATCTCTATTTCCTCGACGATCACCTCTTCGGCAATCCACACTTTGCCGGAAGCCTCTTCGACGGCATGACAGGGATGGGACGTCTCTGGCAGGCCGCAGGGACTGTACAATCCATTTTGAAACCGGGCTTACTGGAAAAAGCAGTGGCGAGCGGACTGCGGAGTCTGTTTGTGGGATTCGAGACTCTTAACCCAACAAATCTGGTGCAGCAGCACAAATATCAAAACTTGAACCGGGATTACGGTTTGGCAATCAAAAGACTCCACGACCTGGGCGTGATGGTCAATGCCAGTTTTGTCTTCGGCATGGACGATGATGACGAAACCGTTTTCGATCGGACCGTGGAATGGGCAATTAAGCAGGGAATCGAAACAGCCACCTTCCATATTTTGACTCCCTATCCGTCAACAGCATTGTACAAACGAATCGTGGCAGAAGGACGCCTCACCTCGTCCAACTGGGATCTTTTTGACACGAGACACACCGTTTTCCAACCGAAACGCCTCACTCCCGAAGGTCTTGAGTCCGGATATTGGCACGCCTATCGTGAGTTTTATCGTTGGAAGAATATCGTCGAGGGATCCAGGGCTCATGATGGGATCACAAACCAGCTAAGGCACGTTGCCTATGCGGGCGGCTGGAAAAAATTCGAACCCATGTGGGATTGGGTCATCCGTGCGAAGAGAGTCACAACGTTGCTGCCTGTCCTGGAACAAGTACTCCAGGGATTCAACTCTCAGATCGGTGCGCGGGCCACGAGGGTAGCTACTGCTGCTGGTCGCATTCCAAGCCCTTGAATGATCTGGCTGGATTTCAGAATCACAAATGCCGGAGGCTCATTCAGCGCCTCCGGCAAACTCGATTCGCGACGTAGCGATCAGGATCCTATATTATTGAACCGTGTATTGCACAACCTGGTCAAGTGTCCCGTTTATGGAAACCTCCACGCGATACGTTCCCGGCGGCCAGGTTGTCGTGGGTGCAAGCGTGAAATCCAGGTTGCGGGTACCATCTGCCGTCAGATCATAAGTGCTGATCAAGGTATTGGGTTCCGCCGCAGAGCCCACGTCCACAACGTAGAATGCTGCTGTAAATGTCGTGTTACTGGGGGCGTCTTTGATCTTTGCCACAGCATGGATGGTCGAATCCACGCTGAAGACCGTAGTGGGATCCTTCGGGTCAAGCCCGTCTCCCTCGGTCCCTTTCGCCATCACCACCTCAGTGATGATGCCCGAAGGCTTCGCTGAACTCGTGGGCTGCTGCGGCGCCTGTTGCGGAACGCTGGTCGGTGTTGCGAGGCCCATGCCCGTACAAAGACAGGCTGTCGTGACAAGTACAAGGACTGCGATTGCCAGGGATAAGTGTCTCTTCTGCATTTGTGCCTCCAAAATACTCCTGATTGTCGAATTCTAAGTTACTGCGAACCTACCTTCCTGATTATATGATAAAGCATTCTTACAGAGCCAGAACTTGCCTGAAAAACCGTTCTAAACAACACAATTCATTGACTCGGTCAAGAGTTCCCCAACTTTTGTGACCAATCTCAGGCACATTGCTTATGCGGGCGGATGGAAAAAATTCGAACGCATGTGGGATTGGATCATCCGTGCAAAAAGAGTCACAAACTTGCGGCCGGTGTTGGAAACCGTGTTGGCTGGCTTCAAGTCTCAAAACAGGATGAAAGAAAAAAATGTTATGGCAGAAACAACAATCGAAGTTCAGTAACACTACCGACCAATGCATCAGAGCAACATCACATCAAAATCAGCCGGTGAAAATCCCAAAAATCTGTGGCTAGATAAAACTGGATAAATCACGTGTGAATTCACGAAGTCTGTCACATGACCTCTCCTTTGAGAAATGCTACACTGAAGTATCACAAAAGGAGACTTCATGCATTACCCCCCCGAACCGTTTCGCATCAAAGTAACTGAACCGATCCGCCTTATCTCACCGGAAGAGCGCGAAGCTGCACTCATCGAAGCGGGATACAACTTGTTCCTGATGAAAGCCGAGGATATATTCATTGACCTGCTCACCGACTCAGGCACCGGCGCGATGAGTCAGGAGCAGTGGGCGGCGATCATGCGCGGCGACGAATCCTATGCCGGTGCGCGCTCGTACTATCGCCTTAAAGTTGCGGTGGATGATATTTTCGGTTTCAAATATTTTGTCCCTACCCATCAGGGGCGCGCTGCGGAAAATATTTTGTCGGCGTGTTTGGTCAAGCCGAACCAATGGGTGCCGAGCAACATGCACTTTGACACGACAGATGCCAACATCCGTGCGCGCGGCGGGCGACCCGCAAACCTTGTCATTGACGAAGCCTACGACCCTGCGAATCCGCATCCATTCAAGGGCAACATGGATCTGGACAAGCTGCGCGCATTTATCGAAAAGTATGGCGTCGAGAAAATTCCGTTCGGGATGATGACGGTCACCAACAACGCGGGAGGCGGACAACCCGTCTCGATGGCGAATCTCAAATCCGTGGCGGACCTCTATCACGAATACGGGATTCCGTTCTTCATCGACGCGGCGCGCTACGCTGAAAACTCTTATTTCGTCAAACTGCGTGAACCCGGCTATGAGTCCAAATCGGTCAAGGAGATCG
>JBGPNQ010000403.1:0-4665 GCA_041487615.1 Anaerolineae bacterium | reverse complement strand
CCTTATATTTCTGCTTATAAAGTTGACCTCAAGTGTATGCAGGATAAAAGTTATCGCAAGCTGGGCGGTGTATTGCAACATACACTCGATGGAATTAAGCGCGCCTATGAGATGGGATTGTGGGTGGAAATCGTTACGCTTACCATTCCCGATTTCAACGATTCGAATGAGGAATTATGGGATGCAGCCCGGTTCATTGCCGGTGTATCAAGGGATATTCCCTGGCATGTCACCGCGTTCCATAAGGATTACAAGATGACCGACCACGACAATACGGATGTGAAAACACTTCTGCGCGCCGCGGAAATCGGGAAGGAGGCCGGGCTGAGATTCGTTTATGCGGGGAATTTGCCGGGACAGGTCGGGGAGTATGAAGACACCGTTTGCCCACAGTGCAACCATCGGCTGATTCGCCGAAACGGATATATTATCCGTGAATACCAGATTACCGGCGCAGGGTCCTGTCCAAAGTGCGGTACAAAGATTCCAGGCTTGTGGCCGAAAGACCCCTCTCAAGTAGTGTTAAATGGACTGGGTATTCCATTACCTGTTCATTAATATTTCTTTTTGCTGTATAATCTATCAACCCATTCGGAAGGAGGTGCGCTGTCACATAGTTTTTCCGATTTCCCTCATTGTACGTAATTGAATCCCAAACTAAATTTCTCTCAGGAGGAGAAACGTGAAACGCAACCTATATGTTTTGTTGTCGCTTCTGGTTCTTGCCAGTGTGGTCACCGCCTGTGGTGGTGCCGCAACTGCAACCGAAGCACCGGCGGCTACTGAAGCGCCCGCGACCGAAGCACCTACCGCCACGGAAGCACCTACCGCCACCGAAGCACCTGTTGCTTATGCAGGCGATAAACTGGAAGCCGCGGATTGCTCGTACGGCGGCGAGATTAAATCCATCGAAGCCGTTGATCAATTCACCGTGAAGTTCACTCTTTGTAACCCGGATCCTGCCCTTCTTTCGAAGGTTGCCTTTGCTTCATTTGCAATCCTCGACAAGGATTATCTCAATGAAATGGGCGGAGATACGGCCAAGATCAGCGCGAATCCGGTTGGAACGGGTCCATATACAGTGAAAGAGTGGGTTCGTGGTGATCACATCACATTTGATGCCAACCCCAACTATTGGGGCGGCGCACCTGCAAACAAAACCCTCATTTTCCGCTGGTCGGCTGAAGCTGCGCAGCGCCTGCTTGAACTGCAATCGGGCACCGTTGATGGTATCTTCGCTCCGGCGGCTGAAGATTATGCGACCATCCAGGCTGATCCCAATTTGAGTTTTGTCCCCTACCAGACAGGTAATGTGTTCTACATTGGCATTAACAATACAATGCCTCCATTTGATAATGAGGCTGTTCGCCAGGCCTTCGCGATGGCAATCGACAAGAAGCGCATCGTGGACAACTTCTATCCCGGTGGTTCCACGGTCGCTGAGCAGTTCATCCCTGAGAGTTTCAACCCAGGCTTTAGCACCAGCGGCGATGGCGCCACCTGGTACCCATCTGATGCCGCAGCTGCCAAGAAGATGTTGGAAGATGCCAAATTTGATTTCAAGCAGACGATCAAACTTTCCTACCGGGACGTGAACCGCGTCTACCTGCCGCACGTTAATCAGGTTGCCCAGGATATTCAGGCTCAGTTGGCCGATATCGGTGTGAAGGTCGAACTCAACAAAATGGAATCTGGTCCGTTCATCGAGTCCGAGTCCAAGGGTGAACAGCCCTTCTTCCTGCTTGGCTGGGGTATGGATTATCCTGACTCCACCAACTTCTATGATTATCACTTCGCCAGCAACGCTGTCCGTTTCGGCGCTGAATTCCCTGACATCGTTACTGAGATCAAAGCTGCAGCTCAATTGGGCGATGCTGCTGAACGCCAGAAACACTATGATGCAGCAAATGCATTGATCAAAAAGCATGTGCCGGTCATCCCCGTTGCACATGGAACCACTGCGGATGCCTTCCTGAAGAGTGTTGGAAACGTGGTAATCGGTCCGCTCAATGAGAACTTCGAGCAGATGACCACCGATTCCGGACAACTCGTATGGATGCAGGGTGCGGAGCCGATCAGCCTTTGGGCCGGCGACGAGTCGGATGGTGAGACCCTGCGCGCCTGCCTGCAGGTTTACGAATCCCTGCTTGGCTATGAGTACGGCGGTACTGCCGTCAGGCCTGCTTTGGCTGAAAGTTGGGAATCCAACGCGGATGCCACAGAGTGGACATTCCACCTGCGCCAGGGCGTCAAGTATAGCAACGGTGCTGATTTTGACGCGAACGATGTAGTTGCCACGTACTCTACCATCATGGATGCCGCGAATCCCAATCATAAGGGAAACTCCGGTGTCTTCGAGTACGCTACTGGCTTCTTCGGACAGTTCCTGAACGCACCTCCCAAGTAATGTGTCGTTCGACAGGAATCCGACAGACCATTCCTGACCGGTCTGCCAAATAGTTGAAATGCCCCGAAGGCCCGACAAGGGTCTTCGGGGCATCAAAGTAAATTATTCCTCTCATTTATCTTATGTCACAATTTTTGCTGCGACGATTGTTCCTGATCCTGCCTGTGCTTTTTGGAATCATGTTTGTGACGTTCGCGCTGGCTCGTATCTTGCCTGGCGATCCGTGCTTTGCAATCCTGGGGGAGAAAGTCTCTGTGGAACAGTGCCAAAAATTCAAGCAGGATCACGGCTTGAACGACCCCATCCTGGTTCAGTTTGTGCATTACCTTGGAGATATGCTACATGGTAACTTCGGTGTATCTTTAAAGGATGGGAGACCCATCACGGAAATCGTGTTACAGCGTCTGCCCATGACGCTTGAAATCACGATAGGCGCCATGCTCTTTTCGACATTTTTCGGAATTTTGTTCGGTATTATTTCCGCGGTTCGACGTAATTCAGCAGTGGATGTGCTAACGATGATCGGAGCGAACATTGGCGTATCCATGCCGGTTTTCTGGCTGGGCTTGATGCTGGCTTATGTGTTCGCACTCAAATTTAAAGGTACGCCGTTTTGGATTCCTCCCTCCGGGCGCCTTTCCTCAGGGCTCTCAATTCCTCCGCTAACCGAGTTTTATCATATGGGAAATTTGAGCGGACTTTGGGGAACGCTCGTTACTTTTGCATCGAATATGGTCACTTTCAATGCGCTGATCACGGGTAACTTCGAAGTGTTCCGCAATGCTGTCTGGCACTTGATCCTGCCTTGTGCAGCGGTGGGGACGATTCCACTCTCCATTATTGCGCGCATGACCCGCTCGAGCATGTTGGAAGTGCTTGGATTGGATTACATTCGCACGGCCCGCGCCAAGGGTTTGATCGAGCGGGTGGTCGTACTCAAACATGCCTTGCGAAATGCCATGGTTCCCATAATCACGGTGGTTGGTCTATCGGTGGGAGGCTTACTGAGTGGGGCGGTACTGACCGAAACGGTGTTTGCCCTGCCAGGTATGGGTACCCAGTTGGTCAGCGCAATTTTATCCAGAGATTATGCGGTCGTGCAGGCATTTACAGTGGTGATCGCCGTGATCTTTGTTTTTGTAAACTTGATCGTTGATTTTTCCTATGCTTTCCTTGATCCTCGCGTTCGACTACAATAAGAACCACCATGGCAGTGACCGCTAAAACCCTTCCGTCTGAATCGCTAACAAGTGTATATTCACGTACGCCTCTTGAAAATGCCTTGCGGCGTTTTGTTCGGCATCGTTCTGCGCAGGTAGGGTTTGTCATTCTTGGTTTTATGATTCTGATCGCGTTGTTTGCACCTGTGCTGGCGCCATATAGTCCAATTCAAGTTCTCACCAATGTGAAGCCGCGTACCCCCCCATGCATACACGCTTTTGGATGTGATGCCAGTCTGCCTGAACATATATTTGGCGTGGATGGAAACCGCCGTGACCTGCTTTCGCGTGTCATTTACGGCTCACGCCTTTCCCTGGAAATTGGCGTCGCCACAGTTTCCTTTGCCATCATTGTGGGGACGATTCTCGGCGCAGTGAGCGGTTATGCAGGTGGATGGACGGATAACACAATCATGCGCCTCATGGACGTCCTGCTTGCCTTCCCAAGCCTGTTACTCTCCATTGCAATTGTGGCTGTGCTCGGACCAGGGCTGGTCAATGCACTGCTTGCCATTGCGTTTGTTTCCATCCCTGTGTACGCGCGCATTGTGCGTGCGAGCGTTCTCCAGGTAAAAGAGCAGGATTTTGTTTCAGCCTCACGTGCGCTGGGAGCCTCGCCTCTTGGGATATTGGCCAGCCATGTCCTTCCAAATGCAATCACTCCGATTATTGTTCAAGCAACGTTGGGTATTGCCTCCGCCATCCTGGATGCGGCGGCCCTTTCCTTCCTGGGACTGGGTGCGGCTCCTCCGACGCCCGAGTGGGGGTTGATGTTGGGTGAAGAGCGCAATAGCCTGTTCAACGCTCCGCATCTTGTATTCATACCGGGCATCGCCATCATGCTCACAGTGCTGGCCTTTAACCTGCTCGGTGATGGTCTGCGGGATGCCCTTGACCCGAGACAGGTAAACATAGCCAGGATGAAATAGTCATCAATGAGTCCTTGCGGGGAGGATAATGTCTGTGGTTCGCCGGGCAGTGATCGGCCTGGCAGGAAGCGGAGCGCATCCTGCATTCTGGTGTTTCTACAGGTTAAGT
>JBGPNQ010000402.1:0-4701 GCA_041487615.1 Anaerolineae bacterium | reverse complement strand
GATCAGTGGAATCGTTTTCAGAAGGTTGGTGCCAGTAACGAGGGGGTAGCAGATGCCAATATCCCAACGGAGGATGTAGCCTGTGAAATCCAGCAGGATTGCAAGTACGAATAGTCCCAGACCGAGCAAATAATTGAAGCGACGTGGATGACGATATGCAGCTGTGAAAATCACACGCAAAAGATGGATCGCGGAAACGATCAACAGAAGTTGTGCCGACCAGTAATGCAGGTTGCGGACGAATGCACCGAATGGCACATGATACGTAATGCTTTGAACGGAGAGCGCGGCTTCCTGGGGATTGGGAACGTAGTAGAACATTTCCAGGATCCCAGTGATGCCCAGGATAAGCATCAGGAAGATCGCGGTTCCACCTGCACCTAGCGTGTAACGCCAGCGCGCTTGTGCAGCTGGGATCGTCGGAGGGTGAAGGTGATGGAAGAAGGATGGGCGCATGATTTATTATACAAACCTCCCCCTTCTTTCGGCGGGAGGTCTATCCTTTGGGCGAAAGCCCGTTGAAACAGAAGCAGGTTTAGGTACTAGCATGAAGCGGCTTAATCGTCTGCAGCAGACGGAAGAGATTGAAGCCCTTTTGAAGGTTGATGTAGTTCCTCCATCTCATGCTCATCCTCAAATACAGGGAAGTATTTGGCAAGCAATCCAAATGCCATAATACCCGCTGAAAAAATACCAATCGAGACCGCAACTTCAGGCAACGTTGGGAAGTATTTGACATTACTCATAAAAGTCGGAACGTAAAATAGCGGATCGGGATGCTTGACCGCGAACCAGCTGACATTGAAGCGATTGAGGATCATGCCAACGAGCACAATGACTGCGCCTGTAAGCAGGCCGTTAGGACTCAGGCGATTCTTCCGAATCGAGAACCAGATGATAGGCGCGACAACGCCGATGAGAATTTCTGCCCAGAAGAGGACGCTCATTGTTCCGCTGGTGAAGAGAAGACCAAGTTCACGTGCAACAGTGAGTTCACCGAACTTAAGCAGTCCATACAGAACCAGTACAACCGGAATCGCTTTGGCTAGTTTTTCTAGAAGAGGAGTCTCCAATCCACGTTTGAAGTAGCGCGAACTCAATGAAGACTCGAGGATAATCATCGCCAGGCCGACAGAAATGGCGGAGACGAAGAACATGATGGGCAGGATGGGAGTCCACCAGAGTGGGTGCAGTTTGGCAGGCTGGATGAGCAGAAGCGAACCCAGCGATGATTGATGCAAAGTGGAAAGCACCACGCCAAGGATCACGAACGGCATAATGAACTTGTGAATGAGGTGCGCCCATTTTTCCCATTTGAGACCTTCGAAGATGACAGGCGCGAACTCGATTGCGAGTACCGTGAGGTAGGTCATCACACAGATGCCGATCTCGAGAAGCACCGAAGTATGATTCCAGTGGATCATCATGTACCAGATGCGTTCAGGATGACCGAGATCAACTAGCAGCGCAATGGCGACCATGATGTAACCAAGGAAAGCGGTGAGTATGGAGGGTCTGAGCAACGGCTTGAATTCCTTGATTCCAAGGATATAAACCGAGCCCGCCATAAGGAAACCGCCACTGCTGATCACCACGCCTGTGAATAGGTCGAAACTGATCCAGAAACCCCACGGATAGGAATAACTGAGATCGCTAATCGCGCCGATGCCAAAGATATAGCGGACCATTGCGACTACAAAGGCTATGCCCATAAGTGCAATGACTATCGCAGGAAGCAAACCGATGCGGAGAAATTTTGGAAGAGTGAGATTGAGTTTCATTTCTTAGCCTCCGCTTTTTCATCCAAGGCGGATTTTTCTTCCTTCTTCTTGTTGTAAAGTCCAACGCCTGCCGCAACACCTGTGAGAACTGCACCCCAACCGAGAGCAAACGGGATGGTCATTTCCATTACTTTTTCGCTTACTTCGTTGACGGGTGTTTCGGGCAAGGTTGGCAGCCCAAGTTCGCTGAATGGGATGTGAGAAAGAATCAAATACGATGTTCCACCATTCTCAAATTCGCCGTAAACATGGTCAATGTAACGATCGGGATGCGCAGCGATGCGCGCATGAGCTTTGGCAATGAGATTAGTGCGATCGCCATATTCCAATGCATCGGTGGGGCAAGTCTGCACACAAGCAGGTTCCTGTCCGTTGTAAATGCGCTGTGGGCAGAAGGTGCATTTGTCGATGAACGCACCCTCGATGATGCCCTTGTCGTAATCGAAGTGGGGTACACCGAATGGACAGGCATTCATGCAATATCGACAGCCGATACACAGGTCGGGATTGTAAGTGACGGGACCATCATCAGCTTTGGTGTATGCACCAACAGGACAAGCCGACATGCAGTCTGGATGGTCGCAATGCATGCAGTGGTAGACCATCGTGCCGCGCTGCAAATTGGGATATTCGCCTTTGACGCCAACACCCGCAACCCAAATACGGGTCTTATCCATCGCAATATTATTTTCGACGCTGCACGCGACCATGCAGGCACGGCAGTCTATACAGCGCGTGGCGTCGAAGAGAAAAGCGTGATGTTTGATTTCAGTCATGATTCACCTCTAAGCCTTTTTCACGGTAACGAATGTCTGACTGAGCGCCTGACCGCCACTGATGGGATCGGTATGGGTAACGTGGACAGCCGAATCACTTGCGCCTACGCCGTAGGCTGTTTTCAGACCTTTCGAGAGATGTCCATAGCCTGGAGTCATGTAAACGCAATCTGGGCGAATGGCTTGGGTCGCAAGCAATTTTGTGTGGATCTGTCCAACTTCACTCGTGACTTCGACCCAATCGTCGGTAACGAGACCAAGCTTGGCAGCAGTCTTTGCGTTCATCCACAGGCGAGGTTCATCAGAATATTTATGCAGCAGTTGATTGTTCTGAGTCCCAAATTGCGTGGATTGGGCAACCTTGCCGGTCAATAAATAGAATTGATCTTCTTTGGGTTGTGGAGGTTCCTCCCAGGTTGGGACACCAGGGAATCCTACTTTGGCAAGCGTGTCCGAGTAGAGTTCGATCTTTCCACTGGGAGTATTCCATGTGTACCCTGCAGATTCGCCTTCAGGCATTTCTGCATAGCCTTTTGCTTTCACTTCTTCGAGGCTGACCCCAAGAGGCGCAAGCTGCTGGCGGATGTAATCTTCTTCATCCGTGTATTGGAAGAAATCGCCGAGTCCGAGGCGCTCGCCCAATTGTTTGTAAATCCACAGCGCAGATTTGGCTTCACCCTGTGGTTCGATCACAGGCTGGCGTATGAAGGCTTTGTTACCCACTGGCACCAGTGGATCGTAACGTTCGAGATAAGAGGCTTCAGGCAAAATAACATCTGAGAACCAAGCAGTATCGTTCAAAATAATATCCGTCGTAACGATGAAGTCCATCTTTCCGAAGGCTTCAAGAGTCTTGCCTCGATCAGGCAGGGACATGACAGGGTTCTGCCGTGCGATGAACCAACCGTGCGCATCGTACGGATCACCTGTAACAATGTTGTCGCGCATTTCTTGAAACACGCCGATCTTGAACGGTACAACAGGATACTTCCACGGCACACCATCGAGTCGTAGTGCTGAGATTCGCGGGTAGGCAGGCTGTGATGGAGCGCCGAGTCCAGCACCTTCTCCAGCCGCAGCAGTCATGGTTACATTCCAGTTTCCAACCAGCGCGTTCAAAATCGTAATGGCACGTTGGGTGTGGAACGAATTGACGAAATTAGATGTGCGCCATCCATTGTGAGCCAATGCGTGCGGCGCGGCTGCGGCGAATTCATGCGCTATCCGCACGATCGTTTCGACGGGAACGCCAGTTAGCGGCGCAGCCCATGCAGGTGTGTAGCGGCTGACTTCGTTTTTCAATTCATCGAAACCGACAGTGTATTGATCGACGAAAGACGACTTATAGAGCTTCTCGCTTATGATGACATTCAGCAAGGCGAGATGGAATGCAAGATCATTGCCGGGTTTGATGGGCAGCCATTCGGTCGCTTTCGAAGCGGTCTTTGTGAAACGTGGGTCGAGGTATACCACCTTGGCACCACGATCGATCACAGCACTCAGGTCGTGAGTTTCCGATGTTGAAATCGCTTCAAGCAGATTGCGCCCGGTCAGGATAATATATTTGAGTTCATCGTTATAAATCCGCGCAGGTTCTTCCATGCCATATGTCATTAAGTTGGCGACGATCATGGCATTGAAACACAGCGAGCGCTGTGTCCCGTAGTTCGGCGAACCGAACGCGTACAGTAGATTCTCGAACAATGGCTGACTCAGGTTGTGCGTAGATGAAAAAACCATTGCCTCTGCACCATATTTATCCTTGATCTTGGACATATTGGAGGCAACGAGATCCAACGCTTCATCCCAGGATGCTTGTCGGAATATTCCTTCTCCGCGCTTCCCCGCGCGAATGAGGGGAGTGAGAACGCGGTCGGGGTCATAAGTATTCATCAACCCCGATTGTCCTCGAGGGCAAAGGTTGCCGCGCGAGTGTGGAAGTTCGGGATTGCCATCCAGTTTGACGACGCGCCCATCCTTCACTTTTGCGATTAAGCCACAGCGCCATACGCACATCTCGCACATGCTGTGGATATATCCATCACCCGCAGCATCGATGAGTCCTGCGTCCCTCGCAGCGAGTGCGACCTTTGTCGGCAGCATCTGACCGAGCGCCAACACTCCCGCGCCAGCCGCACCTAATT
>JBGPNQ010000401.1:0-4717 GCA_041487615.1 Anaerolineae bacterium | reverse complement strand
GAATATGTCGCCCTGCCTGCGAGGCAGCTTTATAAACTGCCAGCGGATTTTGATTATCATCAGGCAGCAGCATCCGCTTTGGTGTATTTGACTGCCTGGCATTCCCTGATAGAACGCGGCAACCTGCAAAAAGGGGAAACAGTATTGATCGTCGGCGCGGGAGGCGGCGTGAATACCGCCAGCCTGCAGATCGCCAAATTTATCGGCGCACAGGTCCTGATCGTCGGTTCGGATGCGCGGAAGCTGGAAAAGGCAAAGTCCATTGGCGGGGATATCCTGATCGATCGTTCGAAAGAGGCGGACTGGTCAAAGTCCGTTTTTATTGCCACAGATAAACGCGGCGTGGATGTGGTTGTGGACAACGTGGGCACCACTTTCATGCAGAGCCTGCGAACACTGAAAAAAGGTGGACGATTGCTGACCGTGGGCAACAGCGGTGGACCGAAATTTGAAATCGACAATCGCTATCTGTTCGCGAAGCATTTGAGCATGATCGGCTCGACCATGGGGACGCTCGAAGATTTCCGCGAAGTCATGGATTTGATCGTGGCCGGAAAGCTCAAACCAATCCTTGATCGGACCTATGCAATGAAGGATGCCGCGGCGGCTCAGGAACGATTATGGAAGAATGAAAATTTTGGCAAGATCACTTTGGAAATCTCTTAATGAAACGGCTCCCCTGGTTTGAAATCATCCTGATCATTGTTGTTATGTCCATGAGCCTGTATGCGGCACTCTCCGATGGGCAGAATCTTTCCTGGCGCTGGTTTACGCGTGATGATGCCTACTACTATTTCAAGGTCGCGCAGAACATCAGCGAAGGACACGGAAGCACGTTCGATGGAATCAACAGGACCAATGGCTATCATCCACTGTGGATGTTGGTCTGTATTCCGATCTTTGCACTCGCCCGCTTCGATTTGATCCTTCCATTGCGCATCCTTCTGATCGTAATGAGCCTCCTTTCCGTCTCAACGGCAATCCTGCTCTACAGGCTGATGGGAAGAATATTCACCCCTGGCATTGGCGCTATTGCTGCCCTGGTCTGGGTGTTCAGCTATGAAATTTTGACAGTCGTTTACCAGCAGGGATTGGAGACAGGCATTGCCGCGTTTTTCATTGTTTTACTCGTTTACAAATTGTATGAATTCGAAACATCCTGGCGAAAGAACGACGTGCCTAAAAAACAAATTGTGCTACTGGGCATCATTGCGGTATTGACAATGCTCAGCAGGCTCGATCTTGTTTTTCTTGCAGGCATGGTGGGGATTTGGGTGGTCTTGCGTGCCAGCCCGTTAAGATATTATCTTCCGCTCGACATTGCAGCCATCCTGGTGATCAGCCTGCTGTCATTTCTACTAAGAGTTTCCTTGTCTGGGTATTACGATACCGTCGATCTTGCTCTTGCATTTGCAGGATTAAGTCTGGTCATCAAAATTATATGTGCCTTCCTTTTTGGGCTTTATCAACGATCAATGCTATCAAAGCCTTTTGAATTGTTGAAACGGATTTTTCTTTTTACGGCCACAAGTTCCATCATTGTCGGCGCCCTGATGCTTGCGGGACTGAAATTGGGAATACTACAGGGCTCATTTTCACGAATGATATTGGTGATAGATGCAGCGTTTTCCTTTGTGATCTTCGGCCTAAACAGGTTTATGTTCACAGGACTGCGGACCATCAGCGATATAAAATCGGAAAACGATAAACCAATCCCATTCGTGCGCGACCACTGGAAACGGTGGCTTTTGGACGGATCCATCTATTATGGCCTCGTGCTTGGGGCTTTGGGTGTCTACATGCTTTGGAACAAGCTGGCATTCGGCACATCGTCACCGGTCAGCGGACAGGTCAAGCGCTGGTGGGCTTCGCTGCCGGGACACGCATACGGCGGGTCGACGCGTGACCTGCTTTCCTTCTTCGGCATTCCCTACACCGGTGAAGCCAATGCATGGAATCCCGTTTCACAAATAATCGGCAAGTGGGCAGAGAGTTTTCAATTTGCCGGGCTGCTTGATGTATGGCGCTACTTTCTTCTGCTTATCCTCTTTGCTGTCGCCTTCTATGCGATCCTGTTCATCAACAGGAAAAAGGCAAAAACAGCGCTCACAGAACTGGCCATCGTTCCACTTTTTTGCAGCGCCTGGTTACAGGTGCTTTCGTATCACGCCATTGGATATTCTGCCTTCAAATACTGGTACTGGATCACACAACTGGTGGTCATCGTCCTGACATTGAGTTTTATTGCGGGAATGTTCCATGTATCGTTCAGAAAAATTCCCCAGGTTCAGATATTGACATGGATCATCGCTGCCTATGTGGGCATCCACCTGGGCACAACATTCTGGAAAAATATCCAGGCAAACATGCAATATAACGTCTGGGCGCCGGACGATCCCTATATGGATATTGTGCCCCTGCTCGAAGCGAACACTGAACCAGGCAGCCTGATCGGTATGACAGGAGGCGGAAACCCGGGTTATTTCATCCACGACCGCACCGTTCTCAACATGGATGGATTGATCAACAGTTATCCATATTTCCAGGCACTTCAAAGTCACGAGGCAGGCGCGTTTCTGAACGAACTGGGACTCGATTACGTTCTTGCCAACCCTTATATCCTGGATCAGCAGCCTTATAAGGGACAATTCAATGGATATCTGGATGGGCTGAACGTTCGCTACGGCGGAAAAGAATTGATGCGGTATGGCGCGCCCTGATATGGAGGGGAATCCGCTTCCTGCGCAGCCGAAGGCCGATTCCATGGAGGAGTCCGAATCCCTGCCTCAGAGACGTCCTTTCGGTGTAACCCTGCTCCTATGGCTGGTGTTAAGCCTATCAGCGTGGGGCCTGCTCAGATGGTCTGCTGCACTGAGCTGGTGGGACGTGCTCAACAAATTCGACGCGCGTCTCAGCCCATTGTATCTGTCCATAACGGGAGCAGGCTGGGCTGTCGCGGGCTTCGTGCTTTTATGGAGCGTTTGGTCCGCAAAGCGCTGGGCCTATCCGGCGCTGCCCATTTCCATCATTTTGTGGCTGGTTGAGTATTGGATCGAACGGATATTTTTTCAGACGCAGCGCGCCAATCTACCCTTTACCATCCTCGGATCAATAGTATTACTCGTTGTACTTCTGACCGGCGCATTGAACCGAAGTACCAAAAAATTTCTGACAAAGAGTGAGGAACATGAGCAACCAGAAGAACATTCAGCACCTACGTGAGCAGAAAGCGAGGTCACGCCTGGGCGGCGGAGCAGACCGTATCGATGCGCAACATAAAAAGGGCCGCCTGACCGCGCGCGAACGGATCGACATTCTGCTCGATAAGGGCTCATTTCGCGAAGTGGATGCGTTCATCCAGCATCGCACACATGACTTTAATCTCGACGGTCAAAAGTATATGAGCGACTCGGTGGTAACGGGTTGGGGAACAATCGAAGGGCGGCTTGTGTACGTTTTCTCGCAGGATTTCACGGTATTTGGTGGAAGCCTGGGCGAGGTGCATGCAGAAAAGATCTGCAAGATCATGGAAATGGCCATGAAGAATGGCGCACCTGTGATTGGCTTGAACGATTCAGGTGGTGCGCGCATTCAGGAAGGCGTGGTCGCTCTTGGCGGGTATGCAGATATATTCCTGCGCAATACAATGGCATCCGGTGTGGTGCCGCAGATCTCGGCCATCATGGGACCGTGCGCAGGCGGCGCAGTCTACTCCCCTGCCCTGACCGATTTTATTTTTATGACACGCAACACTTCCTACATGTTCGTGACCGGACCGGATGTTGTCAAAGCAGTGACGCATGAGGAAGTTTCGTTCGAAGACCTGGGTGGCGCCAGCGTTCACTCGGAAAAGTCCGGCGTGTGCCATGTCGCCGCAGATAGCGAAGGTGATACGCTGTATCTCATTCGAAAGTTACTCGGCTATCTTCCACAAAACAATATGGAGGATGCGCCGTTCATGCCGATCGGTGACGATCCACTCCGAATGGATGAAGCACTGGATACAGTCATTCCCGATGAGCCCGGCAAGCCTTATGATATTAAAGACGTCATTCACAAGATCGTGGACGGCGGACAATTCTTTGAAATCCATGAAGGATACGCACAGAACATTGTGGTTGGTTTCGCGCGTCTCGGCGGGCATTCTGTTGGAATCATCGCAAACCAGCCTGCGGTGCTGGCAGGCGTGCTGGATATTGACGCAAGCGAAAAAGGTGCACGCTTCGTCCGCTTTTGTGACTCGTTCAATATTCCGATCATCACGTTTGAAGATGTGCCCGGCTTCCTACCCGGTACATTCCAGGAGCATCATGGCATCATCCGCTCGGGGGCGAAATTATTGTACGCGTACTGCGAGGCAACCGTTCCAAAGCTGACGGTGATCACGCGCAAGGCCTATGGTGGCGCATATTGTGTGATGTCCTCCAAACACATCCGCAGCGATTTGAACCTTGCTTGGCCGTCTGCCGAGATCGCCGTGATGGGACCCGACGGTGCGGTCAGTATCATCTTCCGCAAGGAGCTTGAAAAGGCAGCGGACCCGGTAAAGAAGAAAGCCGAATTGGTTGCGGAATATCGCGAGAAATTTGCCAGCCCATACGTTGCAGCCGAACGCGGCTACATTGACGACGTCATCGAGCCCAGAGAGACACGTCCGCGTTTGATCAATGCGCTCGAGATGCTGAGTAACAAGCGCGAGACGAATCCTGCCAAGAAG
>JBGPNQ010000400.1:0-4737 GCA_041487615.1 Anaerolineae bacterium | reverse complement strand
TTCGTCGCATTCTGATCCGTTGGGACAAGAAACCGGAAGCCTATCTGGCCTTCCTGCATTTTGCCTGCGCCCTCATTGCGTTTCGCGCAGCAGGGTCTTTCGGATAGGCCCTAAGCAAATCAGGCAGGTGTGTGGCACCTGAAATGAACCCTTTGTACGGTCAATATAAACAGCCCACTACGTTATAATTACATCATGTCCGGACGAGAAGATATTTTCCAAAAAGCCATGAATGAAGGTCACTCCGCTGCCTGGGATCAGGAGTGGAGCAAAGCCGCCGCTGCGTACCGGCAGGCTCTGCAGGAGATGCCCGATCATCCCAAGGCGCTCAACAGCCTGGGACTGGCCCTCTTCCAGCAGGGAGACTTCGAAGAGGCTCTGCAGATCTACAAGCGCGTTGCGCACATCACTCCCACCGACCCTGTACCCATGGAAAAACTGGCCCAGCTTCTCGAACGGACGGGACATCTGAAGGAAGCAATTGACGCGGCGTTCCGAGCCGCCGACCTCTTCCTCAATCAGCGTGATGTGGACAAAGCCATCGAGAACTGGGTGCATGTCACCACGCTCGACCCCGAGCATATCATGGCGCATTCGCGTCTCGCCCTCGCCCACGAAAAACTTGGACATAAAATGCAGGCGGTCATTGAATATATTGCGGTTGCAAGTCTCGTGCAGCGCACAGGCAATGTCGAAAAAACTGCCGAGCTGATCAACAAAGCCATGCATATCATGCCTGAGAGCGCTGAGGCAAAACAGGCGGTGACTCTTTTACGCTCGGGGCAACTCCTGCCAAAACCTTTGCGAGCCAAAGGCGGGACGGGACCCATCGCAATGGCCCAGGTCAAGCAACTGGACACACCCAAAAAGCCCGCCGATTCGGGGCTGGACCCGATCGCGGAGGCGCGTCAAAAAGCCTTGACTCGTCTGGCAGAAATTCTCTTCGAATACTCCACCGACGATGGCGCGGCCGTCCAGGTGCGACGCGGTCTGCAGGCGCTGATGCGCGGTACCGGTCAACTCTCGATGCAGGCATCCGAGCAGACAAAGGTTGTCCTGCATCTCGGTCAGGCAATTGACGCGCAGACAAAGAACAACGAAGCGCAGGCTGCAGAGGAACTCGAACATGCGCTGGAGGCTGGTTTCAACCATCCGGCATTGTATTTTGATTTGGGGCTGCTCCGTTCACACGGCGATAGACTCGAATCGGCAATCCGTCATTTGCAGCATGCGGTCAAGCACAATGATTTCAACCTGGCAGCGCGTTTGCTCATGGGACAGATCAATCAAAAGCAGGGACGATTTGGCCCCGCATCCGTTGAATATCTCGAGGCGTTAAGACTGGCCGATTCGATGGTGGTCCCCACCGAACAGTCCGAAGAGATCGGTCAGATGTACGAGCCGCTGATTGAAGCACAGGCATCGCAGACAGACGACGCATCCACCAAACGCCTGTGCGATAACATCAATGAAATGCTCATGCGCAAAAACTGGCGTGATCATCTGTTCAAAGCACGCGAACAAATGCCCAAGTCGCAGGACGGTGACATGCCGATGCCGCTTGCAGAGATCATTATGCAGGCCCAATCCAGCCAGGTGCTGGAAGCGATCAATCATGTCCACCAACTGGCACGCTCGGGACGTCTGCGCTCCGCCATGGAAGAGGCATTTCAGGCTCTCACGTATGCTCCCACGTATCTGCCCCTGCACACATTGATCGGTGACCTGCTTGAGCGCGAGAACCATACTGAGGAAGCCATTGCAAAATTCACAACTGTGGCACAAGCCTATAGCGTACGTGGCGAAGCCGCCCAATCGGCAAAAATGCTGAGACGCGTTGTGCAGCTCGCGCCCATGGATATGTCTGCACGTACAAAACTCATCGATCAGCTTGTGGCGCGCGGGCAGGTGGATGATGCCATCCGTGAATATCTTGAACTGGCAGATATGTATTACCGTCTTGCAGAACTCGAAATGGCGCGTAAGACGTATACGAAGGCCCTGCGCTTTGTCCAGCAGGCTAATGCGGATCGTAGCTGGAATGTCCACATTCTGCAGCGCATGGCAGACATCGATATGCAGAGGCTGGATTGGAAGCAGGCCATCCGCGTCTATGAACAGGTCCGCACCCTGCGACCGGATGATGCGGGTGTTCGCAAAAACCTGATCGAACTCGCATTGAGACTTGGTCAGCCTGCACAGGCAAATGCTGAACTTGAAAACTATATGCTCTATCTTCAAACCAGCAATAACAGTGCCCAGGGTGTCACTTTCATTGAAGAACTACTTCAAGAACGACCGGAGGATGGTGTCTTGCGCCGTGCCCTGGCACAACAATACCAACAGACAGGCCGGATTTCGGATGCAGTGACCGAGTTGGATGCCATTGCCGAATCTCTCCTCAACGTCGGACGTAAAGAGGAAGCGATTGTCACCATCAACCAAATCCTTCTGATGAATCCACCCAACGCAGAGCAGTACCGTCAACTGCTGATGCAGCTGCAAGAACAATAGGAATTTGCCCGTCACGAATATGTGGCGGGTTTTTTAATGTCATTGCGAGGGCAGAACAGCACTGCCCTCGCAATGACATCTGGCGATATAATCCCCGCGATTTCAATCTTGGAGAAATAATACATGCCACAAACTAACAGTCGCGCCGTCATGAACTGGCTCTTCACTTTTGCCTTCATCGTGGCGTTTCTTGTCCTCTTCGGCGGATTCGTCCGCCTGACACGTTCGGGACTCTCGATCACCGAATGGAATCCCATCAGCGGTTCCGTGCCGCCGCTTAGCGAGCAGGCCTGGCAGGAGGAATTCTCCAGGTATCAGCAAACCCCTGAATTCAAGCAGATCAATTTCAACATGACGCTGGAAGAATACAAATATATCTTCTACGTTGAATGGATCCATCGCTTTATTGCACGTTTGGCAGGTTTGGTGTACGCCATCCCTGTTTTTTATTTTTTGATAAGGAAGACGATTTCATTCCATGAATTTGGAATCTACTTCGCGATGGGAATGCTCTTCATCGCCCAGGCATTCGCCGGTTGGGTCATGGTCGCCAGCGGACTCGTTGACCGCCCCTCCGTGAGTCACTTCAACCTGACGATTCACTTGCTTTTAGCATTGTCACTGTTTGGCTTGAGTCTATGGACCGCACTTGGACACAAGTATGGATTCCCCAATAAAAGCAAAAAAACAAAATGGTCCCAGCCATCCCAACTCACAGTAATGTTTCTTGGAATCCTTCTCATTCAAATTTCCTACGGCGGTTTCACCGCTGGACTCAAAGCGGGTCACGTTTCAGACACCTGGCCGCTCATGTTCGGTAAACTCATCCCACCGGATCTATTCAGTTCGTTCATCAATATCTTTGAGTCTCCCCAAACCATCGTCTTCATCCATCGCTGGTTTGCGTTTGTCGTGCTGGCTGCTGTGATCTATCTGTACTTCATAGTACGCAAGAACAATTACCAAAGTGACCTGTTCAAAGGACTGCAATGGTTCGTCGCCGCAGTCTCACTACAAATTGTCCTGGGCATTCTAACGATACTTTCGTACGTTAACATTGTTATCGCACTCTTGCATCAAGCGGGAGCAATCACCTTGTTCACATTGACAATCTATTTCATTCATAGGTTTAGAGCGCTGGATACGAAAAGCTAATTCCTTTTAACTCGTACACATTCAACAACAAACGTGACCGGGCATACACTCCCGGTCACGTTTGTATAGGAGAAGAGACAGATAAACCTTATCCTTCTCTTCTTGATGAGGTATCGATTCCCCCTGGCAATTCCTACGGGTTAATGGCATCCAGCATGGCACCCGTCGCATCGTAGGCCGGGATAACCTTCACATCCGCGCCCGTCGCTGGAACCGCCGGTTATTTCCCAATATGCTTCAACATCTCTCCGGTCGCATCGTAGACCGGGACAATCTTCACATCCGCACCCGTCGCTGGCACGGCCTGTTGATTCCCGATATGCTTCAACATCTCTCCGGTCGCGTCATAGACCGGGGCAGTCTGCGCATTCGCACCCGTCACCGGCACAGCCAGTTGGTCGCCGGTATGCTTCAACATTTCTCCGGTGGCATCGTAGACCGGAACGGAAGCATCCGTTTTGGGCGAGGACTTCGGCGTGGACCATGCCTGGTAGGCTGCCCAGAAAGCCAGAAGACTGAAGATACTGAATAAGAGTGTGAACCGTTTCATGATTTTTTCTCCTTTGGTGAAATCCTTGAGTGATATACTCTGTTCAATGGTTACAATATACGGGGAATGACAGGCGAGAGGGTGTCGCTGAGTGACACAAAAGTGACACAGTTTACGGAGGGAGCGTTGGCTGAGGTATCTTTTGGAGAATGGCTTAAACGCCGACGTGGAGCCGAGGGCTGGACACAGCAGCAACTGGCTCAAAAAATCAACTGCTCAACAAGTGCACTCCGCAAAATGGAGGCAGAAGAACGCCGTCCATCTGCCCAAATCGTCGAACAACTGGCAGAGATTTTCAACGTCCCCCAGGAGGAGCGCAAGGCATTTTTGCGCTTCACCCGCGGCGACTGGCAAGCCATTTCAAATGGAAATCAGGAAGAGACGCCCTGGCGCGCTTCCAGTGTCCACGCCGAAACGGTCAGTCCCAGGCACAATCTTCCTCTGCAACTCAGCAGTTTCATCGGGCGTGAAAAGGAAGAAGCTGAAGTTATCGATCTCCTCGCCGCGCATCGGCTGGT
>JBGPNQ010000399.1:0-4752 GCA_041487615.1 Anaerolineae bacterium | reverse complement strand
GTTGTCGGTTACATGAATATGCGGCCGCGAGACGACGTCCTTGATCCCTGAGGTCATTGCTGCTGCCTGAATAAGGATGTTCACCCCATCCAAAACCTTCTCAACATGGGAAACATCGGTCAGATCAGCCTGGACCCAACGTATACCTGGGTGAGGAAATGGAGGACGGCGATGGTAAACGCCAACGACATCGTATGCAGGATCATTGGAAAAATATTCCGCAAGATTACGGCCGATAAATCCAGTTGCACCACACACAAGAATCGTCTTTTTTTCCATCATCTCGATTTTCTTCTTGAAACTTACGGTAATGCCCTGCACGCGGGGACGGATGGTCAGAAAGTCTGGCAGGAATTCGCCATTAGGCAATTCAAGTGCATCGGAATAGATATCAAAGCGTAAATTGCTACATACCAGTTTCCTGCCAAGAAATTCGGTAGCCGGCGGTCAATGTTTTCTCCGATATTCCGGGCTAGCGCCCACCGGCCACCGTCAATATCACCCCGGTCACGTAGGATGCCTCCTCAGACAGCATCCAGAGCACCGCCTTTGCAACCTCTTCAGGGCGTCCCATGCGTCCTGCCGGGATCGTTGATAGCAGGGAGACGCGCCGTTCCTCCGGCACATTGGCTTGTTGGTCGGTGTCGATAACCCCCGGACTTACCGCATTCAACCGAATTCCTTCGGATGCCAATTCACGTGCAACGCCCACAGTCATCGCGTTGATGCCAGCTTTGCTGGCCGCGTAGGGAGATATCCGATTACCGCCGAAACGTCCTGCTTCGGATGAAAGTGTCACAATGGCACCGCCGCGACCACCGCAGGAAACCGCCATTCTCCTGGCGGCCGACCGGACGCAAAAAAAAGCCCCGGTGAGATTCGTCGCGAAAAGCCCTGCAATGTTGTCAGGACTCAGATCTATCAATGCCCCTTGGGGACCACGTACACCCGCACAATGGGCAACTGCATCAGGAACCCCGTAAGTCGCCACGACCTGATCGAAGAACGACTCCACTGAAGCAAAGTCAGCCACATCCAGGGGAAATGCGGTAGCATCGCCGCCTTTGTCGACGATCTCACGCGTTATGGCTTCAGCGGGAAGCCGTTGTTTATGGAATCCCAACGCAATGCGATAGCTGTTTTGTGTCGCGAGCTTGGCGATCGCTGCACCAATGCCGCGACTGCCTCCGATGACTACCAAGGTTTTTACATTTGAATTCATGTTCAATTAATGACGAATTTACGCGTCTTGTGCAAGGTCTCGATCCGGGCGCAGGAATCCGACGACAGCGGTCCCGCGCCCGACGCCTTCGCATTGGCCACCACTTCCCCCGGAGTGAGCATTCCGGCAATGACTGTGGATACCTGGGAAAACGACAAGCAGAAGCGAAGGGCAACTTGGTAGGGAGGTGTATCTGAAGATTCAGTGCAACAGGCAAGCAAATCTCGTGCGCCGGCCGCCCAAAGATGAATCTGTTCGCGCGGCCAGCGACTGCGATGGTCCTCCGGTGGAAACTCTTCTTCCCCGGTAAGCGTTCCGGAAAGGAATCCGTATGACATGGGTGTACGGGCGATGAATCCGGCACCAACGGTATCCAACTTCTCAATCAACCTGCACTCAAGGGCACGGATATCCAGCATATTGAAATTTGCCTGAACAGCTTGGAACGGAAATAGTTCCAGCAGTTGAAACGCATCCGCCGGGCTCTTGACGGAAACGCCGAGAACGCGAATCTTGCCGCCCATCTGCAGGCGCTCCAACTCATCCAACGTGTCTGGATGTTTGCGCAGCCATTCGGCGGACGGGTTGTGTAGCTGGAGCAGATCTATGTAATCGGTATCGAGACGGCTGAGGCTCGAATCCACAGACCGGCGGATGGCGGCCGCGGAGAAATCCGGGGCGCTCGCGTAGTCTACAAACCCGGCTTTCGTGGCGATAACCACATCACTGCGGCGACTGGAGAACACCTTCCCGATCAGGCTCTCGCTGTGGCCATAGCCATACACGTTCGCTGTGTCGAAAAAATTGATCCCCTCTCCCAGCGCTTGTTCTAGTGCTGCACAAGAAGTAACATCATCAGTATATCCATACGAGGTAGGGCCTGGGGTCGCACCACCGATCCCCCATGCCCCGAACCCGACTTCCGATACGCTTAGTCCGGACTTGCCTAAAGATCGATAGTGCATTCATGAATTTCCAACACCTTGGATATACTGCTCTGAATCAGTAGTGTCCAGCGAGTTCGGTGGTTAGGCCATCGGACGACGGGCTAATAGCACCCGAAACCGAATTCAGATAGTCGCCTTTCTTGTTACCCCACCAAACAACCTCTCTGCACCACCGCTGGAAATCAGAATAGTTATGGCGGGATTGGCTGACCTTGTGGAGGTAGTCGCCATTGGTCAGAGGAACCGGCTGTCCCTCGCAAATTCTCCGCCAAAACTCGATGATGTTGTAGCGAAGCCGCACGGTAATATCGGCATCCACGTTTGGCTGGCTCACCAAAGCGCGATTGATAGTGATCGCATCGCGGATGGCATCTGCCGAACCGTGGTTTTCGGCGTTGCCGAGAAGAGTGGAGAAAAACCGATCCACTTCGGAATAGAAGGCATCGAAGCGCTTTTCGGCGGTCAGGCGAATGTAGACATATTCGTCAGCGGGCCAGTAAACGCCCAGCCAATTCTCCGAATAAACATACTCGACACCGCCATCCTGTAGGCGTTGAGCTTCCGCCAGGAAGAAGTCACGGATTTCGCCGATAACCGGAAATTTAACGCGGTCGACCGCCATAAAGCGCTCGAACATTTCCCTGTGGCTGACCCCCGTCAAGTGGTGCAAGAGGACAATAGGAATTTGTACCAGCTTGTCGAAATAAAGGAAGGAAATCATCCAGGCAATCGCGCGGCTACGGCGCCAATCCTGGGCGTTCATGGAATAGGTCTGGACGACCATATCCTGCATTTCTGGGACGTCATCGTCCAGAGCTTCCTTCGTCCCATGAATGTTTATGATTTCGGTGCGGACTGTGACCATTCCGTATTTCGCGAGATAGTCAAGATCCCCCATTTCAGCGTTGGGCAGAATCGACAGATTGTTGAACTGTATACGGTTGTGCTGACCGTTATTGATCAAGGTATCTACGCCGTTGACAAATGAATCGTAGGTTTCGCCGGGGAGGGCAAGAATGAGGTCGGAATAGGTTTCCACCCGGTCCCGCGTAAAACGATGGGAAAGTTCCAGGTAGGTATCCAGAGAGATATTGTCCCGCTTGATGTTCTTCAGCGTTACCGGATCCAGGCTTTGCATCGAAAGGGCAACACCCTTGTTCAGGCTGGCATCTGCAAGTATCTTTTGCGTCTGGTAAGCCCGTTCAGTGGCGTTCTTGGTACTTTGAACTGAGAAGCCCTGAGGATAGCCTGTCTTGCCCCGCAGCGCCGCAACATGCTGGGCAATCTCGACATCTCTCTTCTGGATACCGAAGTTCGCGTCACAAACAAAAATGTATTCGATCTTATTATTGACAAACCACTCCAGTTCCAAGAAAAGCCGATCGAGTTCGAAGCGGTTTACCTTGCTGGCTATCGCGGAGCCCCAGTCGCAGAAGGTGCATTGGAACGGACAGCCACGGTTGGTCTCCCAGAGTCCGATCCACTTCTCCTCAGGGTTCTCCGCAACCAATTGATCAAACATTCCGTTGAGAAACGGCGACGGCAGTTCTGTAAGCTCCCTCATTCGCTCGCTCGGAGGCGCTTTCACGAAAGCGCCGTCTGGCGCCACGTAACTGACACCAGATAGCCTCTGCCAATCGCGTTCAGACAATCGCTCCAGCAATTCCAGAAATGTCTTTTCGCCCTCGTTGTGAACCACGATATCGATAAAAGGGTGGGAACGGAGAAAAGCTTCCGATTTATCGGGAACCTGAGGTCCGCCAAAAACGATGATGGTTTGTGGTCTCGCTTCCTTAATGCGTCGGGCGGTTTCAAGGGAAATGTTGGCATTCCATACATAAGTACTGAAGCCAACGACGTCTGCACCTTGCATACGATCCACAATATGCCGGATCGGGAGTCGCTTGTAGATCAGGGGAAGGAATTGATATCGCACGGGCTCTGGAGCATGAGCCTCGATGTAGGACCGCAGGCATGCAAGCGAGTAGGGCAGGTAGTTCTGCCCGGAAAAACTGTTGTTGATCTGAACGAGCCCGACTTTGACAGTTCGCCCGTCTGACGGACGCCGACTGGAGCCGTTGCCATGCTTCACTAGTTTAATCGTCTTCATTGCAATTCCTGGAAGCCCACAACTCTTCTACGAGCTACCAAGCGGCCATGAGTGTACCATAGATACCATGAGATACCATGCCGGAATCAACGAATGCCTCGACCAAAAGAGGTGGTCCCAAGCAACGGGACAGATTTTCCGGGTTTTCAAGTGGAGTATCTGCGCGCCCTCTCCCACATCCGCCTGTCAGATGTTGCCGTAGCGGGTATTGCGGATCATCGTGTAGCCCTTGAGCAACTCACGTATACCATCATCAAGCGAGAACGCCGGCTTGAAACCGGTTGCCTCGATCTTGGCGTTGGAAACGATGTAATTACGCTGATCTGGGTCCTTCCCCACTGGCGCCTCCACGAACATGAAGTCTGAACACTGTTTCCGGATGTGCTCGCAGAGTTCTTTTTTGGAGACATTGGCATCGGATAGACCCACGTTGTAGACTTGGCCCTTCATCTTGCCAAAGTTGACGATAGCAT
>JBGPNQ010000398.1:0-4791 GCA_041487615.1 Anaerolineae bacterium | reverse complement strand
CGCCAGCTTGATCTTTCCCTGCATGAAGGCTTGCATTCCGTCCAGTTCGCCTGTGAAGATTCGGACGTAATCGGCGGAATCGGCGGTCAGCGTCATCTTGGGAGCGAGATGCAGACCGCGCGCAACTTCCACCTTTCCATCTTTGATCACCGCATTCCAATCCCCCGCTTCTGCACCGGTGAATTTGAACTGAATGGCTGCATCCAATCCCTGGGCCTTCTCTGCGATGAACGCGCCTGGCATTTTCTCCATAAGTTCCGCGACTGTGAGGGGCATATCTCTTTTCTCCTTGTTATGTTTTGTAAGGGCACAGCGAAACGGTCGTGCGACAAAATCCTTGATTTATCTGCTGTGCCCCAACATTATTAATTTTGTAAATTCTCAAAGATCGCCGCGGCGCCCATGCCGCCACCGATACACATGGTCACCATTCCATATTTCGATTTGCGGCGACCCATTTCGTAGATCAACTGCGTCGTCAGCTTTGCGCCGGTGCATCCTAATGGATGGCCGAGTGCGATCGCGCCGCCATTGACGTTGACTTTGCTTGGATCCATTTCCAGGGCGCGGATCACGGCCAGCGACTGCGCGGCAAATGCTTCATTCAATTCTATCAAATCCATATCGTTTAGGGTAAGTCCGGCCAGTTTCAATGCCTTGGGGATGGCTACGATCGGACCGATTCCCATCAATTCAGGCGGGACACCACCGACCGCAAATGAGACAAACCGCGCCAACGGAGTGAGTCCCAATTGTGAGGCTCTCTCAGCAGACATAATTACGGTTCCCGCCGCGCCATCCGACATTTGTGAGGAATTCCCGGCGGTCACAACTCCACCTTCCTTAAAGGCAGGCTTAAGCCTGGAAAGTGCCTCCAGATTCGTATCTGCGCGCGGACCTTCATCGCGCTTTACGGTGGAACTCTTCTTCACGGGCTTTTCACTGCCATCCAATTCCGTTACTTCAACGTCAATCGAAACCAACTCACGATCGAAAAGTCCAGAGTTCACCGCGTGGGCAGCCTTCTGATGGCTCTTCAATGAAAACTCATCCTGGTCTGCGCGGCTGATGCTGTATTTTTCTGAAACGTTTTCCGCGGTAAGTCCCATATTTGTGTAATAGTGCGGAAGGTCCTGGGCAAACTGTGGATTGGGTGCGAACTTATATCCAGCCATCGGCACCATCGTCATGGATTCAGCTCCACCAGCAATGCCTGTTTGGATGTGACCCGATTGGATTGCATATGCCACATGTGCGATGGACTGCACACCCGAGGCACAATAACGATTGATCGTTTCAGCGGGAACAGAATCCGGCAAGCCTGCCCGCAGCGCGATCATGCGGGCCATGTTGAGTCCCTGTTCGCCTTCGGGGAACGCGCATCCGATTACCACATCTTCAATTTCTGCGGGGGCGAGATTCGGTGTCCGCTTGAGTAATTCCTGTATAACGGAAGCAGCCATCTCGTCCGGACGAACCGTGGCAAGTCCTCCTCTTTTTGCTTTGCCTACCGGAGTCCGCACAGCCGAAACGATTACAGCATCTTTCATGATTTGCTCCTCTTGAAGCGAGACCAGAGACCCGGATTCCAAATCTCCAATCTCCAGTCTCTAATTTCGCAATGGCTTTCCTGTCTGCAAAAGATTCCACATGCGCGCCTGTGTTCGCTCCTCGCCAAATAGTGAAAGGATCGCCTCGCGCTCGAGATCGAGAATATATTGCTCACTCACCCATTGTCCGCGTGTGAGGTCGCCGCCGCACATCACATACGCAAGCTTGCCGGCGATATGATGATCGTATTGCGTGATGTAGTTACCTTCAGCAAACATCCACGCGCCGATGCGGATGGCAGCCAGAGCATCGCGTCCTGCGGCATAGATCAACTCGGGCGCAGGTGGTCTGTATCCTGCTGCGATCATGTGCAACACTTCCTTTTTCGCTTCACTCAGCAGATGGTTCCGGTTAGGAACGATACGATCCGCAGGGCCAACGATATTCATCCCACGCGCTTCCTCGGCGCTGGTGGCTACTTTCGCCTGTCCCATTTGCAGGAACGCGCGCTGCAACGCGGAGAGCGGCTCGGCATTCTCAACGCGCATCACGGGGTTCACAATGCGACGCAGCATTTCTTTTGTACCGCCACCGGCAGGGATAACACCGGCACCTAATTCAACAAGCCCAATATAGGTTTCCGCCGCAGCTACCACACGTGAACCGTGCATCGTAATTTCACAACCACCGCCCAGCGCAAGTCCTGCAGGAGCGACAATGATGGGTTTTGGCGAATAACGCACGCGCATGTTGAAATCCTGCAATTTCTTTGTCGCTGCATTGAGCATATCCCACATGCCCTGTTGCGCGCCGACCACCATCATGAACAGGTTGGCGCCCGCGCTGAAGTTCTCCGCTTCGTTACCGATCACCAAACCATCAAAATCTGTTTCGAGTCGATGGAATGCTTCGTCCGCCATGTTCATGATATCTTCGTCGAGCGCGTTCATTTTCGTGTGGAATTCAAGACAGGCCACACCGTCACGCAGATCGCGAATCGTCGCTCCTGAATTCTGTGAAACGATCCTTTGCTGTTTCAATACAACTATTCCTTCGAGTCGTCTCAGCCTCACATACCTGCCTTTGACAACGTCATACACGCCAACTTTCTCACCGTTCTTATACTGATAGAATGACTCAACACCAGCCTTCAGCATCTCATCGACCCATTTCGCTGCGGTGTACCCCGCAGCCTTCATCTTCTTCACAGTCTCCTTGACGCCGAGCATATCCCACATCGCAAATGGACCGGCCTCGTGCATAAATCCCCAACGCACCGCGTTATCAATTGGCTTTACTGTATCTGCGACTTCCGGGATGATGGACGATGCGTATTGGAATCCCTGGTACGTCAACGCCTTGACGAGGTTCGCCGCCTTATCTTGCGCTTCCAACAGGACCTTGAGCCTGGCTCCGAGTCCCTCGACATCCTTCGCCACCTTGACCGAGTCAAAGCGTGGCTTGATCGGTGGGACGTGTTCAAGGGTATTAAGATCGAGTGACCAGAATACCTTTTTGCCATCCTCTTCGCGGACTTCTTTATAGAATCCGATCTTCGTCTTATTGCCGAGCCACTTGCGCTCGAGCAGCGTTGACATCAGCTTACCTGGTGCTTCGGCTTTGAGGTATTCCTGTCCCAGTTTGTCATGGGAAATCAAGGGTGCGAGATTGCGCGCAACATGATCCCAAACGTCCAGCCCGACCAGATCGATTAAACGGAATGTCGCCGTCTTCGGCCGCCCGATCAATGGACCTGTGATCGCGTCCACTTCATCAACCGTATACCCATTCTTCAGGATGAAGTCCATGGAAAATGCACCCGTTCCAAATGCTACGCGGTTGCCAATGAAATTCGGCGTGTCCTTGCAGAGCACAATGCCCTTGCCGAGACGATACTCACCAAACCATGAAATGAATTCGCGGACTTCTTTATCAGTGTCTGCGGTCGGGATGATTTCAAGCAACTTCAAATAACGCGGCGGATTGAAGAAATGTGTTCCAAGAAAATGCCTCTTCAACTCCTTCGAGCGGCCCTCAACAATCGAACTGACTGGGATGCCAGATGTGTTCGTTGAAACAATCGCCGATGGTTTTCGCACTTCGTCAATGCGCGTGATCAGGCCCTGCTTGATCTTGAGATCTTCAACGACCGCTTCGCAGATCCAGTCCGCCTCTGCGACCGCGTCGAAATCATCTTCCAGATTTCCAAGTTTCACCAATGTCTTCAAGTCAGCCGACATCAGGTTCGCAGGTTTGGCTTTTAGGCAACGCTCCCAACCTTCATTGACGATCTTATTGCGCGCTGCTTTGCTATCGACAGGAGCATCCTTCGGAACAATATCCAGCAATGTCACGGGCACGCCCGCATTCGCCAAATGAGCCGCAATCGCCGCACCCATCGTCCCTGAGCCGATCACTACTGCTTTGTGAATATGATATTTCATCATCATCTCCCGTACGGGCGCGATGCGTCGTGCCCCTACCTGAGTTCCGAACCGGAATATCCCAAAATCTGCCGTGCCACGACCAGGCGATTGATCTGTCCGGTGCCTTCATAAATATCGGTGATCTTCGCGTCCCGGAACCATTTCTCGGCAAGGAATTCACGGCTATACCCCAACGGACCTAAAATCTCGACTACTTTCTGCGTGATCCTTGTCACTACATCGCCAGACTTCACCTTGCTCATCGAAGCCTCGAGGGCATTCGACTTCTTATTGTCGGCCATCCAGACGGCCTTGACAACCATCAGCCATGCAGATTTGAGCATGATGTCCATGTCGATCACATCGCGCTCGATGGATGTCAACTTCTGGCGCGGCAGCCCATAACGGATTTGGATACCATTCTCGGTGAGCTTTTCTTTCAGGAATTCGAGAGCGGCTCTTGCAACGCCGACACCTGAGGCCGCGACCAGCGGCCGGGTCGCATCGAAGGTTGCCATCGCGCCTTTGAAACCGGAGGTCGTTTTCTCAACCGTTGCGCTCCCAAGTATATTCTCGAAAGGGACGCGCGCGTCCACCAGTGAGATCGCGGCGGTGTCGCTACAGCGGATTCCAAGTTTGTGTTCCAATTTGACGACGCGCACCCCTGGCGTTCCCGATTCGACCACAAACGCTCTCAGTCCCGCGCGCCCTGCAGACGGGTCAATCGTCGCCCAAACGACGATATATCCTTTGCCAAGTTTTTCGTACTGCGTAAACGATTTATCGCCACCGGTGACAAAAATCTTTTCCCCGT
>JBGPNQ010000397.1:0-4808 GCA_041487615.1 Anaerolineae bacterium | reverse complement strand
CCGGTAGATACGTCGAATACGCGATAGGTATCGACACCACTTAATGTGATGAGCCCGCCGCCGTCAATTTGGGTGTTGCTGGAGATGACCTTTGTACTGGCGATGTTAATTGTAATGGGCAACACACCACAATTGAAGGTCACGCTGCCGCCCGCGGCAAGGGCCGTATCCAGGGCCGCGTCGGTACAACTGCCGGCAGTCCCCGTCCCAACGACCCCTGAGGCATACACAGCCGAAGGAGCGGCAAGTGCCACGCCCAGGGCAATAAACAGAATACTAGTGATTAGAACATTCCTACGAACTTTCATGGTGATTCTCCTTTTGCAATGTTGAAAATGCATCATCGATCTACCGCTAAATAAAATCAAACATCTGCCCCAAAGCCATTGATCCATTCACCCCCAAAGCCTCAGGAGCAGACATGCCAGCGCCTGCATCAAACCCAGAATTAGTTATAAAATTGTGAAAAAAAATCTTCATCCAAAGCTTCAACCTACGGCAAGCCTCTTCATTTCGCTGATCTATTGCAAGACGATGTCTGTTTTGTAAGGTTACAGAGGGGGGAATTCGCCATGAATTTGTCATAAATGCGTCAATATGATGCCAAATCCGATCCCAAAATGCGAAATTGGTTATTTTTATCAGCAATTCATTGGACATTTTGGCTCCTCCATATGGTTCCTGATCGTTGAAAATCCTTCAACATATTGTCCAACGTATATTCCTTACAAAATTGACATGTCAGCCCGAATTTTCGATTAGGTTATAAAACCGAATCGTAGATATGATAGCCTGCATAAGAGGCTATCATGAAGCTGACTTCATTCCACGCACAGACTAGATCACTTGCCCTCCATTTGGTAATCGTTGCCTGTCTATGTTCCCAGACGTTCATCATTACGCCGGTGCAGGCAGAAGAGTCTGGCTCCCAAAACAATGCTGCTGCCATTTCAGGGGTGATTGATGGTTGTTCGATCTTTCCACCGAACAACATTTGGAATACTCCGATAGATAACCTGCCTGTCCAGGCGCGTTCCGATCAATGGGTCAACACGATCGGTCGTAGTACGGGCTTCCACATGGATTTTGGTTCCGGGACGTGGGCGGGAGGTCCGATTGGCATTCCGTATAATATCGCCGGGAGTAGTGTAACAAAAGTTCCTGTCTCTTTCTATTACGCCGATGAATCGGATCCCGGTCCTTATCCCATTCCAATTAATCCGCTGATCGAGTATGGAAGCGATCATCATATCCTGATCGTGGATAGTAGTACATGTACACTCTATGAACTCTTCGATGCCAGTCGTTCCGGAGGCACCTGGCATGCCGGTTCGGGTGCCATCTGGGATTTGAACTCGAACGCCCTGCGCCCGGACACATGGACTTCAGCCGATGCCGCCGGCCTGCCGATACTTCCCGGCCTGGTACGTTATGATGAAATCGTGGAGGGTGTCATTAATCATGCCATCCGTTTCACGGCCGAAAACACCAACGGATACATTTGGCCGGCGCGCCACTTAACATCCAATAATGCCAGTGCTCCGCAGGTTCCTCCGATGGGAGCGCGCTTCCGTCTCAAGGCATCCTACAATGTCTCAGGGTATCCGGCAGCGATGCAAATCATCCTGAATGCGATGAAAACCTATGGCATCATCCTGGCGGATAATGGCTCCAATTGGTATATCTCCGGTGCGCCGGATGCGCGCTGGGATAACGATATGCTGCATCTGCTCGATGATCTAACCGGCAATGATTTCGAGGCGGTGGACACATCCTCGCTCATGGTTGACTATGACTCCGGTGCAACAGGTTCCACGATTTCAGGAAATGTTGGAGTGCCCGGCGTAACACTGAGTTATACGGATGGCACGTCCAGGACTGTCAGTTCTCAAATGGATGGTGCCTATTCGTTGACCGTTACCAATAACTGGAGTGGAACGGTAACACCGTCTCATCCTTGTTTCGACTTCTCGCCTGTCAGTCGAAGCTACGCCAGCATAACTTCGAATCAGATCGGTCAAGACTACACGAGGGCTGCGTCTGGTGAACTATGTGTCGCCTCGATCGTCCGCGCAGGGACAAGTCCAACCAATGCAGCAAGTGCAGATTTCACCGTCATCTTCACGCAAGCTGTCACGGGAGTGGACGTAGGAGATTTCGTTCTCACCAAAACAGGAGTCAGCGGTGCATCCATCACGAATGTGAGCGGTTCAGGTGACACCTATGCTGTGACTGTCAATACGGGTTCTGGCAACGGCGCGATCCGTCTGGATGTAGTGGACAACGACAGCATCGTGGACGCATCCAGCAATCCTCTCGGCGGCAACGGAAATGGCAACGGTGACTTCATCTCCGGCGAAGAATATTCCATCCTGAAATCTGCACCCATTCCCAGCATTCCGGCGCTGCTTTCTCCATCGAGCGGATCGCTGGTCACCAGCCTGCAGCCGATTTTGGATTGGAAGGATTCGAATCCTGCGGCGCATCATTATCAAGTCCAGATTGCTACCAACAGCACCTTCACTTCCCTGGCGATTAACGACGCAAACGTCCCCGCATCGACGTTGACACCCGCGATCGCTTTGTTGCCCGGAAAACTATATTATTGGCGCGTCAAAGCCTTCAACGTGATCGCTGGGGCAGGCAGTTGGTCAGCCGTCCGTAGTTTCAAGACGCCGCTGGCGGTTACGACTCTCGTCTCCCCAGGAGATACACAGTCTCTGCTCACGGACCGGCCCATTTTTGATTGGGATGATGTACCGGGAGCCACTCAGTATGTTCTTCAGGTGTCGGCCTCGAATATATTCGGCAGCCTGTTGGTCAATACAACCGTGAATAGTTCAGAATATGCCATGACCAGGGATCTGACCCAAAACAAGGCGCTCTTCTGGAGAGTCCAGGCGAAAACAGCTGCGGTCAGTGGTCCCTGGTCTACGAAATGGTCTTTCAAAACGGGCAATCCGCCTAGTGTGCCGACTCTTGTTTCACCGGCAAACAACGGCCTCGTCAAAGATTACACTCCGCTCTTCAATTGGAATAATTCTACTTCGCCATCCGGAACATCGTTCAAGCATTATGAGATCCAGGTGGACGATGGCAGCGATTTCTCGTCACCGGTGCTGAATACCATTACGACCGCAGGAGACATCACAGATTCCGATTTCACACCTGCTGTTGATTTGACGTCCAATACCAGGTTTTATTGGCGGGTCAGAGCAGTCAACACCGTGAATTCTGTCGATCATGTCAGCGGCTGGTCTCCGGTCTGGTCGTTGCGCACTGTGATCCCCGCACCTCAGTCCCTGACGAAGGTACCGAATGCGATGAATCCTCTACAGCCTACTTTCGATTGGAATGCTGCCGCCGGAATAGTCACCAATTACAGCATCCAGATTTCGGCCGGCGCAACCTTTAGCTCACTACTGGTAAACAGCATAACTGTTGTTCCCTCTTATTCGATGTTAAAGAATTTGCCAGCAGGCAGGACAATTTACTGGCGGGTGAAGGTCAACGGCGCCAATGGACCCTCAGCCTGGTCGAATGCACAATTCATAACACCATAAGAAACGTATCGCACAAAAAACAGCCCTCCAAAACTGGAGGGCTGTTTTAGTTTAAAAAATCCGCAAAGTCGATAACTCAGACTCGAGGACCGGCGTCAATCACTTCCTGCGGCGTTTGGTCTTCAAACTTTCCGAAATTCTGCTTGAAACGCATCGCAAGATCTTTATAACGCCGGTCATATTCCTTTTTATCAGACCACGATGAAGCAGGGATCAACACATCATCGGGGACATTCGGACAATGCTCGGGGACTTCAAATCCGAAGATGGGATCGTGTGTATACGTCACATGATCGAGCTCCCCAGTCAATGCCGCATTCAACAAGGCACGCGTGTGACGGATGGAAATGCGTTTGCCCACGCCGTAGGGTCCGCCTACCCAGCCGGTGTTGACCAGCCAGCATTGCGCGCCGTAACGTTCGATCTTGCGCTTGAGAAGCTCCGCATATTTATAGGGATGATGGACCATGAACGGTCCGCCAAAACAAGCGGAGAATGTGATCTCCGGTTCCTTACCCAGCCCGACCTCGGTTCCTCCTATCTTGGAAGTGTAGCCACTGATGAATTGATACAACGCCTGATTCGGAGATAGCCGCGCAATTGGCGGCATGACTCCGCTCGCATCGCACGTCAGCAAAATGATATTCTTCGGATGCCCGGCTTTCTTCTCAGGGACAGCGTTGGCGATGAACTCCAGCGGATAGGAAGCGCGCGTGTTCTCCGTGATCGACTCATCGTCCAGATCAATCAGGCGCGTGATCGGGTCGAAGGGCACGTTCTCCAGGATCGTCCCAAACCTTTTGGTCGTCGCGTAAATCTCAGGCTCGGCCGATTCGGAGAGTCCGATCACTTTGGCGTAGCATCCGCCTTCGAAGTTGAACACACCATCGTCGCTCCAGCCATGTTCGTCGTCCCCAATGAGGCGGCGCGTAGGGTCGGCAGAGAGAGTCGTCTTGCCGGTTCCGCTCAAACCAAAGAATAAGGCCACATCGTTCGCGTCGTCCGGATTGACATTTGCCGAGCAATGCATCGAGAGCACACCCTCCAGCGGCAATAGATAATTGAGGATCGTGAAGACCGATTTCTTGATCTCGCCGGCATAGTGGCTGCCGGCGATCAGCACCAGGCGCCGGGCGAAGCTGACCGCGATCACCACTTCGCTGTTGGTGCCGTCGATCGCCGGCACGCATTGGAAGTTCGGCGCCTGCAGGATGGTGAACTCGGGCTCGAAATCCGATAGTTCGG
>JBGPNQ010000396.1:0-4810 GCA_041487615.1 Anaerolineae bacterium | reverse complement strand
TGGCGGTCAGCATCAAAATGGGAATGGAACCGCCGGTGCGCAAGCGATGGCACACCTCCAAACCATCCATGCCGGGCAGCATCCAGTCGAGGATTACTAAATCAGGTGTATGGTCACGGGCAAGGATCAACCCCATGCGCCCGTCTGTAGCGGTGTCTACAGTGTAGCCTTCATAGGCAAGGCCACGTTGAAGTAATTTTAGAATTTGCTGATCATCTTCGATAATTAGGATTCGCTCATTCATATATCGCTCCTGTCCAAAATATACCACATTTGGAATATCAGGTTTCGGAGCAATTTCCACAAAAGTGATTCTCTATTCGTGCAGATTGAGTTTTTCCTTCAACCATTGCCGACGGTCATTCGCAGCCTCATCGTTCAAGCCATGACCGGCCGCATACCATTTCATCTCTTTCGGTTCGTTCGCCTGATCGAAAAACTCTTCTGCGCGTTCCTTTGGCACATGCGGATCATCCGTCCCAAATTGGAAAAGGGTCGGCGCAGGAGAAAGGGCGGCGACATGCGTGATCGGATCCAGTTCGGAGAACTGACGGATGAATGTCTCCCGAGCCTCTCCTTCGATTGCAGGGGCATACAGATACCAGTCCGGGAAGCGAGGCGTCGCCGCCATCACGACATAGCGTGTGGGGCGTCCATCCAGGCTCCCAGCCAGCACACCATACATCCCACCGAAGTCATGGCCTACCAACGCGAATCGTTTGGAGTCCACATTTGGTTGGGAGACGAGCAAATCCATGGCGCGGCGGATGTTGACAATTTCCTCGATGGAATTTTGAATGTCATCCATTTGTGTGCGTTTGATGAAAAAATCCGGGTCTGACCACATCGTCTCGATGAGAAGGCAAACCGCTCCGCTGCGCGCCATTTCCTTTGCTTCTGTAACGAATTGACTTCGATTGGAATCTTGTGATGCAGGTTCATACCAATGCACATATAAGATTGCCGCAGGGGATTCCGTGATTTGAGGAGAAAATAATTCCGCAGTACGACGATAACCAAACGGCGTCTGGATTACCAATAATTGAGTGTCAACGCCGTCCTGAGTACGTTTACGGATCGGGCGTACATCTTGTGCTTCAAGTTTTGGGTAGTTGTGAATCTTTTGCATGGCTCCTCCATGGCATATTATATTGGATTTACATTGCTTGACACCCTTCCGTGGAAGTGTATAATCACAATAAAACAGCGTGAAGATAAGTAGCTGTTGATCCGTTCAGAGAGCCGTCGGTTAGTGCGAGGCGGCCGGGCAGACAGCGAAATCCACTTCATCGAGGTTGCTCTCGCAGGGACGCGCAAAGAGCAGCGCAGTCGTAAGAGAGACGCGATGCGCACGTTATAGCGCAAGTCTAAGATTATTGCCGTGAATGACCTCACCCCGGCCCTCTCCTAAAGGAGAGGGGGTAATAATGAAAGCAGGTGGCACCACGAGACGCCCCCTCGTCCTGCAAATGGACCGGGGGCGTATTCTATTCCGCACGGAGGTGCAACCATGTTAGACCTGAATCTGATCCGCGAAAATCCTGACCTTGTCCGTACGGCGTTGAAGAATCGCCAGTTGGACGCGTCTTCTGTAGACGAAGTCCTTCGTCTCGACGAGAAGCGGCGCAATCTCCTCACGCAAGTGGAGTCGCTGAAGGCAGAGCGTAATGCTGTTTCCAAGGAGATTGGCAGGTTGAAGGATGCAGCAGAGCGCGAGAAGAAAATCGCTGCGATGCGCGAGGTTGGTGACAAGATCGCCGCGCTCGATAAGGAAGTCACAGATGTGGAAGCTGAACTCAAAAGCATTACGTCAGCCATTCCAAACATCCCCGATGAACGGACCCCGATCGGTGCGAGCGAAGACGAAAATGTGGTTCTGCGCACGGTCGGTCAACTCCCCGAGTTTGATTTTGAGCCCAAAGCCCACTGGGATTTGGGACCCGCCTTGGGCATCATCGATTTTGAACGCGGCGCAAAGATCACCGGTTCTCGTTTCTATGTGTTAAGCGGACCCGGCGCGCGCCTGCAACGTGCGTTGATCGCGTTCATGCTCGATCTTCACATCCGCCAGGGCTATACCGAAAAATACCTGCCTTTCATGGTGAAGTACGATACAGTCTTTGGTGCGGGACAACTCCCGAAGTTCGCCGATAATTTGTACAAAGACCACGAGGAAGAGTTGTACTTTGTGCCGACCGCGGAGGTTCCGCTCACCGGAATGCACATGGAAGAGATCCTCGATGAAGCAATTCTGCCGCTCCTCTACACAGCCTATACCCCCTGCTTCCGTCGCGAGAAGATGAGCGCGGGGCGTGATGTGCGCGGCATCAAGCGCGGGCATCAGTTTGACAAGGTCGAGATGTACATGTATACGAGACCTGAAGAGTCAGACGCAATGCTCGAAAAAATGCGTGAACACGCCGAAGCAACCTGCGCCGCATTGGGACTCACATACCGCGTCAAACAGCTTTGCACCGGCGATATTGGCTTCAATGCAACCATCACCTATGACATCGAAGTCTGGGCTGCCGGTTGTAATGAGTGGCTGGAAGTTTCATCGGTCTCAAACGTTCGCGACTTCCAGGCTCGGCGTGCGAATATTAAGTATCGCCCGTCAGATGGAGGCAAGGCTCGTTTCGTCCATACGCTGAACGGGTCCGGCTTGGGACTCCCCCGCACGTTGATCGCCGTGATGGAGAATTACCAGCAGGCTGACGGCTCGATCCTGATCCCCGAAGCACTCCGTCCATGGATGGGCGGTGTGGATGTGATCAAAGCCTGATCAAATTACCTTGCGAAGGCTTGAAGCCTTCGCAAGGTACTGCCGCCGGTGTCAGAAATAAGCAGACTTGCAGAATGGTTTTGTAAGTCAAGACTCAACTTTCAAGTTTACTTAACCGTGCGGCACTCTGCAAAGGAAATTATGCCTCTCTGGCTTCAAGTTGCTCTTGAAACATTCACGCTATTCGTTCTGCTGGTTGGGCTGATTGGCTTAATCGTGCCTGTCTTTCCCGGTTTAACAGTCATGTGGTTTGGAGCACTCGTCTACACGCTGCTTCAATACGCAGCGGGATTGATGACCGGTTGGGATTGGTTCCTGTTCGCCCTCATCACCCTGCTTATGATCTTTGGCAATATCGTGGATAACCTCATCATCGCGCGGAAAATGCGGGACAAGTATATTCCCTGGAGTTCAATTATTTGGGCGTTCGCTGCGGGGATTGTGGCGAGCTTATTCCTAACGCCTCTGGTCGGTTTGATTGCTGCCCCTGTTGGACTCTTCGCTGCCGAAATTGTTCGTTTGAAAGATCAAAACGCGGCAATTGAATCAACGAAAGCCTACATGATCGGTTGGGGTTGGGCGTTCGGCGCAAGGTTCCTTATTGGGCTGATGATGACAGGACTGTGGATGTTATCTGCCTGGGTGGCTTAGCAAAATCGGGCTTCCGCTTGGAGGCCCGATTTTCTTATCTCTTCACATTTTGCACAGCACCAATTGCCAGATCCCTGAGCTTCCTGCCAGCTGCATTATCCTCCAGATCAATGAATGCGTTTACATTCTCCGATGCATCTGTATATTTTCCATTCACCTCCATACGAGAATCAGGGATCATCTATGCAAACGAGGTGTTGGCATAATCCTGTATTAAATAATCCAACATGCTGATTCCGGCTCTCACTTCGAACGGCAATGGCTCGAACCTAGCTTCGCGTGTAGATCTCTTCCATTCGGACATTGTTGAATTTCTGGTATTACTTCAATTTCTCGAGGACGCTTCTTGCCACAACCTCCGGCTGTTCCCCCTTTATTACGCGTATCTCCGCCTCCTGCATAAGTGGACCCAACAGGAGCAACACGTCATTCGATGGAACAAGCTTTGCAGCCTGGATAATCGCCGTCACCGACTCTTTGTCCTTGTTGTTGAGCGCAGAGGGACGAGTCGGCAAATAACCTATTTCAACAATCCACCGGGAAAGGAAATCGTCCGCAGTCAGATATTCTGCCAGTTCAAGGGAGAGTCGCTGATTCCCGGTATTTTGTCCTGCCAATGCCCATACCCAGCCTGTGGCAAAGGTTAGATGCGCTTCATCCAATCCCATCAACGGCTGAAGCAGTCCGTCCTGTGTTGGCCGGAAATCTGAATAGTGGGCTATTGCCATCTCGCTGCGACGCGCGCGGTATTCCTGCATCACCTGGTCTTCGGCAGAGATATTTACAGAGGCATCAGGAAATAACATGGCAACCCTGCCTTTTGCAAAAAGCTGCAGCACGCGTGTTAAGACATCCTGATCCAATGTGGGCTTCCCCTGGGAATCAAGCAAATCACCGCCTGCTGAAACGTATAAAGCCAAACCGAGCTGAGCCTGTGGATCTGCACCTGCAAACATCAGGTGACTTTGACTAAGAAGGATGCCATCCCAATTTTTTATCCAAACAAGTTCAGGACGATAAATGATGACCAGAGCATCTCCGGCAAAGGGAAGCCCAAATGCCGTACCATCCACTTTTCCCAGTTCGCGGGCATAAGCATACCAATCGGAGCCCTGCAGTTCGGTGGACAAAACATCAAGCGGGTGAAGCAGTCCCTTTTGGGCAGCCGCTTCCAGTCCAGGACGCGGCAGCGCGATCAGATCGGGCAGGGCACTCGGAGCAGCCATGCTTGTAATGGAAAGTGAACTGAGAAGATCAGCCTCTCCCTCCTCTGATTTAATACGCACATCTATTTCGAGTCCGGGATGATCCACTTCAAAATCGGCCAGTCGTTGCTTGAGCAGGACGGCAGCAGGAGCGTTCGTATTCGGATTGAAT
>JBGPNQ010000395.1:0-4813 GCA_041487615.1 Anaerolineae bacterium | reverse complement strand
ATCATCATCAGAGCCTGATGATTTACATAAGCCAAAATGCCTATTCAAGGATGCTATAAACGGCGCTTAGGACACCTGACCCAAAGTTATACAATGAGCCATATTTTGAATAATATTGAGGAGGCTTTATGAAAACCGATATATCCCCAGTGCAGTCTACTCAACGGCAAACGCTTAGTGAATGGCTGGTTGAACGTACAGGCTGGAAAGGATTGACTTACCCCGTGCCCGCCCATGCAAATACGATCTGGTATTTGCTGGGCGGCATTTCGTTTGTGGGCATTTTGATTCTTTTCGCCACCGGCATTTACATGGCACAGTTCTACAACGCCCAGCCCAGCGACGCGCATCAAAGCACAGTTTACATTATTACAGGCGTTCCCTTGGGCGATTTAGTCCGTTCCATTCACTTCTGGACGGCGCAGATTGTTACTATAACTGTTGTTCTGCATCTGCTGCGGATCTTATATACTGCCTCGTTCAAGCGGCCGCGCGAACTAAACTGGTACGTTGGTCTCGGTCTGCTTTTGGTCACACTTGGGGCAGTCTATACCGGCTCGGTGCTTAAGTATGACCAGGAAGGATTGGAAGCGCTACAACATAGCAAAGAGGCGGGTGGGTTGATGGGCGTACTTGGCGCTTTCTTTACCTCTGAGTTCAGTCGAAGCGCTTCGCTATTGACTCGTCTTTTCACAACCCATGTTTCCATCCTGCCAATGGCATTTACCGCATTGATTGGTATACATATTTATCTAATCAATCAACATGGTATCTCTCCCAAAGCTACCGCTGGTGCTACCGCCCGCAAGACAAAGGGCGAAGGCGAATCCCGTTTCGATATTCACTTGAGGAGCATGATTGGCTACGGCTTAATTCTGTTGGCAGTGGTCATGTCATTAGCCCTGTTCCTGCCTGCTCCAATTGGGCAACACGGCATGCCCGGTGTGGAAGTGACCAAGCCCTGGTGGATGTTCATCTGGCTTTTCCCTGCAGAAGCTGTGCTTGGCGTGCGAGCATTGATCATCGTGCCTTCCATTCTTGGCGGTCTTCTGCTTCTCGTACCAGTCATTGACCGGAGTTCTTATCTCAGCCCGGCTAAACGCAAAGGACTTTTAATCGTAGCGGGGATTATTCTGATCATTCTCTTCATTGGTGGGATTGTGGCTGTCTTTCAGCCCGTTAGCAACCATCTTGGCATGTAAAGGATGTAAATATGAAAAATATTTTTATACGCAGCTTGTTTGTTGCCTTGTTTGTGAGTCTTCTCTCGGCGAACATTGTTTTGGCACACGGTGGAGCGACAATCACAGTAGAGCCGGCTGTTGCATCCCCGGGAGACAAAATCACCATTGTCGGGGCTGATATGGAAGACGGCGAGGTGTTCAAGATCACATTGGAAAACGGAGCTGGAACTCTACAGCTTGGCGAAGCGACCTCAGTAAAGAAAGGCGATGAGGCAGGCTTTACTGCTGTGTTCGCCCTCCCCAATAATTTGACTGATGGTTTTTATCTCGTGCGAGCTACGACCAGTGAAGATGAAACCATCGCAGCTGACCTGACTATCGCCGCTAACCAGGCAAGCACTTTAGCGATGGAAGCGAGTGCCGCACAACATACGCTGGATCGCTCCCAGCCTCCGTTGTTGACTGGCTCGATCGTTGTCCTTGCCCTCCTGAGCGCCGGGCTGAGTGTATGGCTTGTCCGTATGCGTGAATAACGATAAAAGCTGGCTTACCAGAAAGGAGACGCCTTGTTGAGAAGATTCACAACTCATTTTGATGATATGGCGCTTGCCATCGTGATCTGGATGTGCGCGCTTCCGCTGGTGGGGCTGTTGGTCTTTCCTCTTTGGGGGTTGAAGATCAGCCTGGTGGTTGCGGCAGTTCTGTTGGTCTCCACACTAATCAATTGCTGGGGAGTCTGCTCCTGGAAAATATTTCACTCGTGAGGTTTACATAATATGTTCACAATCACTATTGATCCCATTATCTTCAACATCGGCCACTTTGCCCTGCGCTGGTACAGTTTGATTCTCCTGATCGCCATCGGAATCGGCATCTGGCTGACGGCGCGGGAAGCCGAACGCAAAGGCTTCAAAAAAGATGACATTTACGATGCCGCCGTCTGGATCATCGTTGGCGGATTGCTCGGAGCGCGCTTATTCCACGTGCTCGATCATTGGTCGCATGAATATGCGGCGAACCCCATCCGTGCGCTCTACATTTGGGAGGGCGGCTTGGCAATCTGGGGCGCGCTCATCGGTGGATTGATTGCCGGCGCTCTGATTGCATGGAGGCGCGGCTGGCGTTTCCCTCGATTTCTTGACGCCGCTGCTCCAGGTATGGTTCTCGCGCAAGCCATTGGACGTATTGCGTGTGTCATCACCGGTGATGCAATGGGCAAGCCAACCAGCGGTCCATTCGGTTTTGCATACACCAGTCCCAATGCTATGGTTCCCCAACTGGGCATATACTATACGCCGATGCCTGTTTACGAACTGGTAATCAATCTGGGTATATTCGCCGTGCTCTGGCAATTGCGCAAACGCAACTGGCCCGATGGGAGATTGTTTCTTGTTTATCTGACTCTTTATAGCCTCGAGCGCTTCTTCCTGGCATTCACCAGTTCGTATCGCATCATCGCCTTCGGCTTGACGCAGTCGCAGATCATTGCCGTGCTCGGGTTCGTAATCGGCATGGCTTTGCTGGCATGGATGCCGCGTAAACTTAACAGACAAACCGCTTAAGGAGAAAACATGGACGATAATTGTTACGTTGAACCAATCTACAAAAACTCAGTTGCGGCTGATCAGATTCAAAAAGCAGACACAGCCACCCTGGTTGTCTGGGGCATGGGTTGTGAGAACTGCGTCACACGCGTCCGCAACAGCTTGCTGGCACTGGACGGTGTATATGGCGTGGATGTGTATTTGAACATGGCTGTGGCTGAGGTCAGCTACGACAGCGATAAACTTTCACCCGATGAGTTGGTGAACGCGGTATCTAGCGCTGGGAACGACGGCCGCCATAAATATCGCGCAGAGTTGGTAGCGGCAGAGTAAATGCACAGAAGTTTCAAAAGGATCCAACAAAATGAAAAAATCTCCCCGCGAAATTCGTAAGGAAGCCCGCAAACGACAAAGCCGTATTCGTTCAACGATCTTTGTAGTGATCGTCATAGGTGTGCTTGGATTAGCTGGCTATTACATCAAGTCAGCCTTCTTCCGTCCAGCGCCTGAACCGATGGCAGGAAATGTAATTGATATGGAAGCCTCCATGAGCGGATTCGATAAGAAGGAAATCCGCGTCAAAGTCGGACAGCCCGTGACGATTCGATTGACCAGTATTGATAATTCACATCACACTGACGGCGGTGGAAAGCACCAATGGGCTGTGGATGAACTTGGCGTGAATGTTATTGCCCAACCTGAAAGTTCCAACACGGTCACTTTCACACCCGACAAAGCAGGCACCTATACTTACTATTGTGATATTTGTTGTGGCGGGAAAGCCAATCCCACCATGAACGGCCAAATCATTGTCGAGGGATAACATGGTCATAACTTCACAGCTTCGCCGCATTACAATAGTTTCTTTACTGGCTATTGTTGCTCTGGGTGCGATTGCATTGACCGGTCTATGGCATCCAAACGCTCCAACCGAAACGATGCAGATGTATCTTCCCAAAATCACACTGCCTACTGTCATCGTAGCCGCCGCAGTGGATGGCATCAATCCGTGCGCGTTTACCGTGCTACTGCTCTTCATCACTAGCATGCTGGCGACTTTGCAGGCCGGCGGGCAAAACATCAACACTATACGAGCGCGTCTGCTTGGCCAGGGAGGCATTTACATCGCCGCAGTGTTCCTGACGTATCTCGCTCTGGGTGTTGGTTTGCTCAAAACATTGGATTTCTTCACGCGTCAACATCTTCCCGCCCGCATCGGCGCACTCGCCGCGATCCTATTCGGTTTGTGGATGCTGAAGGATTTCTTCCTGCCTGATGTAGGTTGGCGCTTACAAGCCCCGTCTCAAATCGGGACTACGGCGCGGGAAATGGCGAGAAAAGCCACGGTCCCTGCCCTGATTGTTGGCGGTTTTCTGATCGGGTTATGCACCGTGCCGTGCAGTGGCGCAGTCTATCTTGGTGTATTGAGTCTGCTCGCTCTCCAGCCCTCGGCGTTAGTCGGATATACCTATCTGGTGCTTTACAATCTGATTTTTATCCTGCCGCTGGTTGTAATTCTCATCGCCGCTTCTGCCCGCCCAATGTTGAATCGTCTGGCGCATTGGAATCTTCATCACAAAGAATGGGTGCGACTGGCATTGGGCTGCGGTGTCGTTGTCATGGGGTTGTTGATTCTAGCAACGGTTTGAGAGAGCAAAATGGTCGGCATCAGGCGCAACGGGCAGTCAAGCAACTTTGCCCGCGACGCAACGTTGGCGCACACCTTCATCATGAGACCTACATTCCAAGACCGACGAGATACTAGCCCGTCTTGGTACATATGTTCCCATTTATCCTACTTATGGCCTGATATTCAAGGTGCAGGTTTTAATAGCGGGTAATGATCTACGCCATTGGAAAGGATATTGTACGGGGTATCTCCAATACCATCACCGTTGCCATCTTTTCCCTTGTAATCGTTCCAGTAGTTGCCTTCGCTTCCGTTGTCCCAACGATTATCGCGACCTCCATCCTGCGCGTTGATGCCATTCCCAATAAAACTATTGCCAACAATCGTGTTGCCTTCGCCATTTCCAATAGCGAGCCCTACTTTATTTTGCGTGACGCGATTCGCTCTCACCGAGT
>JBGPNQ010000394.1:0-4817 GCA_041487615.1 Anaerolineae bacterium | reverse complement strand
GTAGGGCAATCGCATCTAATTTCCTGCGGCAAGGATCTTGAGGAGATACTCTTCTTTCCAGCCGGCTTGAAGTTGCTTGGCATGGATGCCACCTTTAGCTGTTTTTTCCTGCTTGAGGAGGTTGAGAGCGATATGGCGTAGGACGGCCAGGTTTTCGGGTGCCTGATCCTTGCGGACACGGCTGTGATCTTCATTGAAAGCCACATCCAGCACCCAGTGCAGATCATTTTCGATGGACCAGTGCTTGCGTACGATGTGGAGAAGGCGTTGGGCATTCGAGGGCAAACTGGAGATATAGAAGCGTACCTTCCTGGTTTCCTTGCCATCCATGATCCGGGTGGCGAGGACCATGACAATGCTTTTGAGCCCAACCCAGTTTTGCCGATCGCGGATCAGATTGAGATAGTCCGGGTTGGAGGTGCTCCAACATTCCCGCACTTCGATCCGACCATGGTCTTTATGGGTCGTCTTGGCATACTCAAGGGAAGCGTACTTGAAGTTTTGGGCTTGATCCACTCCGAACAAGACCGCAATATCTTCATATAGGTGTCCCTGGTTCTGTTTGACACTCAAGACATAGTCCGCCTCGGCTTCCACAATGCTTTTGGCGATATTCGTTTGTGTGCCGATGGCATCGATCGTCACAATACAACCCGACAAAGCCAGCATTTTGAGCAATTCCGGGATAGCTGTGATTTCATTGGACTTTTCGTCGACCTTACGCTGCCCCAGCACCAGCTCGTTTTCCTCCGCCCAGGCACTGACCATGTAAATCGCTCGTTTGCCCAACACTTTGTCCTTCGAGCCCCGCAACTGCTTACCATCAATATTGATGATTTGCCCTTGCATGATGTCATTCACCGCCCAGACCCATTCATAAAATGCCAACTGGAACTGCTGGGCATCCAGCCTCGCAAAGACCCGCCCAAACGTGTCATGCGAAGGAATCCCATTCGGCAACTCCAGAAAGGTCTTCAGCCAAGTCAATTTGCTCTTGCCAAATAGCTCAATATCGACCCAGCCTTCGGCTCCGCAGATTACTGCACAAATCGCGATGGCGATAATATCGATGAGTTTGTGATCCTTCGTCCGATCGATCCGCGGATCGCTGACCTTGCTAAAATGCTCTTCAATCGCTTCCAATGGCTTCTTCGGCATGCCGACCTCCAAGCTAGCCATTTTTACCTCATTTCAGACCCACTTTAGATGCGATTGCCCTATACGGATGAGCAGCATACAATGCGATCATCCCCACAAAGAATTCGTGTTCCCGTTTTACTGCCCGCCGCGCCTGCCTCGCTGCTTCGGGGATCGAATTGCCATACCCAAGATAGTTATAGAACTGCCCGCTGATTTTTGGTGCGAAGGGATCGGGCAGGTTGAACTGCATCCCCAGGGCAAACGGAATGCCATCCTTCACTAACCGTCGAGCGAGATTGCCAAACTCCGTCTGCTGCGGGACCGCGGATTGACAAGCACTCAAAAATATCATACTAGCCCGATCCTTTACCTCCCTGATGAATTCACGGGCGGGATAGGGATTCGATGCGCCGTTTTCGCGTTCGAACAACAGGTGCGCCACGCCGTGATCGTCCAATCCTCCATGACCTGAATAATGCACGATCAGTCCGCTATGAAAGCGCGCCATGATGTTTTGTAAGGCTTCAGGCGTGGCAGGACGCAATGGACAAATATCGAAGGGTGCGTTGCTGGCTTCGATCTTTTCTTTTACTGCTTTCCATTCGCCTTCGATATCCAACGCCTGCATTGATTCACCATTCAAATCCACCAATGGATTGGAGGAAATAAAGAGCAAAGCCATCCGTTCGTAGGAAGCCTGCAATTGGCCGTTTACAGGGCGCTCGGTTTCAGGCAGGGCACGGAGAAAAGGATGATCCTCCACAAGATAGGCTTCGTTGTGATACGCATATTCCCATGGCACACTGTCAAGTTCAGGCGATTCGAGAACAAGGACAATTGTCCGATCCATTTGCTTCGCGAGATCATCGAACGCTCTGCGTGCAACCATGTCATCTTTGAATATGGCTTGAAAAAGGCGTAATCCTGTTGCAGATGGTTGGCGAATGAACTCCTTGATCTGGGCTTTTGTCTGTGGCAAATCAAGATCCAGTAGCGAGAACTGGTGGCTTTCATTGCCACCAACCGCTACGGTGACTTGTCGTCCTTGCAGACTAAGACTCAGTTCAAGCATATCCGTTTTCCCTTAACTAGATTTGGAAGATCAGAATGTCCAGCGCGGCGAGGAGCATGAGAAATGCGCCCATGCCAAAGACCCCCGACGCCCAACGCACGGCTGTGTGTTTGCTGGTCAATATTTCATCGAATATCCTTCGCTTGGCAGTCAAGTTGGCGCGAGGGTAATCGTAGCGCCTCGGTGACACTGCTCGCAACGCAAGGAACAGGGAAAGCAGGAAGGCAATCAATGCGAATGCGCCGATGACCTTAATCTCCATGTGGCCAAGATATGCGGGCGCATCCTTGAATGCCAGTAAGCCAAAAAATGCGCCTAATAGAGCTGTAGACAGTGTGATAATCTGTCGAGCCGCATCCTCCAAAGTTGCAAGGGAACCGCCTTCAATTTCATCGAACAACTTATTCAGCCGTTCATCCTGTGCTGAAAGAGGGCTTGAGATCACGACAATATCATCTACGGAGGTTTTATTCTTCGCTGGCATGGCTTCCCCTTTTTACTGTAAACTTAAACTCCTGTCCGCATTTCTCGCAAGTGACAAGGAATTCCTCATCATCCTGCACAGAGTGTAATATTGTGCCTTTATAAGCAATCCCGCTATTCCCCCTTAATTCAGCAAGATCATAACGATTGCGGTGCTTGCATTTTGAATTAGTACAGTAGGTCGAAACAAAGGGCGGCATTGGGAACCTCCTGCTAGCGTTGTAAACAATATAGCACAGAATTGCTCAATAGAAAATCATCTATCGCGCAGTTGAATGACTAATCTCGTGACACAAGATTCAATTTAGCCATCTGCCGTGTATACTTGTTCTGATGGACACACTCACCGGATCCGTCGAGCGCATCACCTTCTACAATCCAGAAAATGGATACACCGTGTTGCGCCTGCGTCCCGAGCATCAAACTGGGATGCATGCCGCGCCGAAATCCAGCTTGACTTTCGACGGTCTGGCAACCGTAGTTGGTAATTTACCTGAGGTCTCGCCAGGGGAACACCTGCGCCTGCAGGGACAATGGGACAAGCATCCAAAGCATGGCTCACAATTCAAGGCGGAAGTATGCGAGCAAACCTTACCCGCCACGGTCGCTGGCATCCAGGGTTATCTAGGCTCAGGCATGATCAAAGGCATCGGTCCGCGGCTGGCAGAACGGATCGTTTCACAATTCAAGGAAGATACCTTTACGGTCATCGAACAACAGCCTGAGCGATTACTTGAAGTGCCCGGGATCGGCATGGACCGTACCGGCAGGATCACGGCTGCCTGGCAGGAACAGAAACAGGTCAAGGAAATCATGGTGTTCCTGCATGGTCACGGCGTCAGCACCAACCTGGCAGTCAAGATCTACAAGACCTATGGGGATAAATCATTGGAAACCGTCCAGCAGAATCCCTATCAACTCGAACGAGATATTTACGGGGTCGGCTTCAAAACCGCAGACCGCATCGCGCGCGCTCTTGGTCTACCTGTCGATCACCCATCCCGCATCGAAGCCGGGATCGTGTTCGCTTTGAATGAGACGATCAATGAGGGCCATGTCTATGTGCCCAGGGAAATACTGGGGCAACGAGCCATCGAGTTGCTGGAGGTATCTCCAGACCTGATCGCCCCTGCTCTGGAGCGCCTGGCACAGGATGACCGCATCCGTCCGGATGTTGTACCGTTGAATAATCAGAAGCAGGAAAAAGACAAACAAGCGGTTAGTGAATCGGCTGGAGTCTACGGCTCACCTGTGATCTATTTGACCCCGCTGTATTTTGGTGAGAAAGGAGTGGCAGAGCGATTACGAACTCTGGCAACATCTGCCTCTCCATCCAAGGCAATGAATCATGTTCTGTTTCCAGATGGAAACCTGTCCAACGAGCAACAAGCAGCGATTGAGATGGCGTTGACGCAACCACTCAGTATCCTGACCGGAGGTCCGGGAACGGGTAAGACCACCTGTCTGAAGGCTTTGATCCATACTCTCGAAGATCAGGGGAAAAAGTATGCACTGGCTTCCCCCACCGGGCGCGCTGCCAAAAGGCTCTCTGAGGCAACCGGAAGATCCGCGAGCACCATTCATCGTCTCCTGGAATTCTCACCGTTGGATGGCTTCAAACACAATAATGAAAATCCGCTCGATCTAGACTTTCTGGTGGTCGATGAAGCATCCATGCTCGATCTTCTTTTGATGAACCACCTGCTCAAGGCTGTCCGTCCCGGAACCAGCGTTTTGTTTGTCGGGGATGTGGACCAGCTTCCATCGGTCGGAGCCGGGGATGTGCTGCGCAATCTGATCAGCAGTGCCATTGCACCGGTCACTCGTTTAAGCACCATCTTCCGGCAGGCGGCGGATTCGAAAATCATTACCAATGCCCATTTGATCAACCAGGGGAAATTCCCCGTGTTCTCCCAAGGCAGTGGTGATTTCTTCTTTTTCCCTGCGGAAGATGCGGCGACCGCAGCAGACTGGATCATCGAGGTAGTTACGGAACGGATCCCACAAAAATTCGGCTTCGATGCCGTTCATGATATCCAGGTGCTGGCTCCCATCTATCGCGGCCTGGCCGGGGTCATCGCGCTTAATGAACGCCTGCAAGAAAAGCTCAATCCTCCTGCAG
>JBGPNQ010000393.1:0-4846 GCA_041487615.1 Anaerolineae bacterium | reverse complement strand
GGTGGACGTGCCGTGAGCGTTGATATAGTCAATTTCATTAATGGATAATCCTGCATTTTCCAACGCAAGCCTCATGGATATGGCCGCACCCGCGCCGTTTTCGGCAGGCGCCGATATATGATGCGCATCATCGGTCGTTCCATAGCCTGACAACTCAGCCAGAATATTTGCACCGCGTGCCTGCGCATGCTCCAGTGATTCCAGAACCAAAATCCCGGCGCCTTCCCCCATTAAAAAACCATCGCGATCCTTATCGAATGGGCGCGAGGCAGATTGTGGATCATCATTGCGAGTTGAGAGGGCGGTCATCACATTCATACCTGCCATGGCAACAGGTACAAGGGCCGCCTCCGAGGCCCCCGCGATCATTACATCCGCAGAATCGCGGCGGATCATCTGCATCGCTTCGCCGATGGCGTTATTGCCAGAGGCACAGGCCGTAGCAATCGCCATATTCGGTCCTCGTGCACCAAGACGAATCGCAAGCATACCGGCGGCGCTATCCGAAATCATCATCGGGACGAGGAACGGACTGACGCGTTCAGGCCCACGTTCGCGCATGACTTCTGCTTGTTCAAGCAACGTGCCAATCCCCCCAATCCCGGTTCCGATGAGAACCCCCACGCGGTCGCGGTTCGAATCGTCGATTTTCAGGTCTGACTGTTCAAGCGCTTCAAGAGTCGCGGCAGTAGCGAACTGTGTAAAACGATCCATTTTTCGGGCATCACGCGGGCCAAATAAGGCCGCGCTATCAAATCCCTTAACTTCAGCCGCGAAGCGTGTCTTGTGCCTGCTGGCATCAAAATGCGTGATCATCCCTGCTCCAGATTTTCCGGCGAGCAACGATTGCCACGTATCCTTCACACTGTTTCCGACCGGGGTGAGACATCCCATCCCTGTCACCACAACTCTTCTCATAAAAGTATCTCCTTGGATGATGAAGGGGCAGTTGCCTGCCCCGTAGGTTCTAGGCGTTATAACACGCCTCCCCCAAATTAGACACGCAAAACTAAATGCTGTGCAGGGTTTTCCAGGCTTGCTGAATGTGAAGCCTGTCGTGGTCGGCCACAAAACTTAATATTTCAAGGAAGTTTGTTGGGCCAAAAATAGCGTGGCGGGCCTTGCGCGACCACATCTCATGGCTTTGCTCCTTCAATGTCTTTAACATTTCCAGCCGCGCAGAAGTAAATTCAGCCAGCGCGGTCAACCCATTCACATTCAAATATTCCCGCTCATTTGCCCAAATTCCGGTGTCGGGACGAGGGATGAACGCGCCGTCGCGCTCGAGCAGCAGTTTTAGTTGCAATAGATGAATCTCACGATCCGTATCGCGCAAATGGCATACGATCTCATTCATGGCCCAGTCGTCGCGCGAGGGTTCATGTCGCCATGCCTCGTCAGTGAGTGAACTGGTTAGGCTTTGCAGCACCGCAGGAGTAGATATCATAATTGCGAGGACCGCATCTTTGGATTTGAACGATGGTTCAAGAGTGGATAAATCAACGGCCTCCAGCCACGGACGAAGGTCTGCGAGTCTACCGCGTCCCGCTTCAAACCCGGGATTCGAGCCAGGCTCCCCGTCGACAAGATAAGTAGCCAGACCAAGCTGATGCGCAGGTGTCAAATCCCGGGTGACGTCATTCCCCACCATCAGAACGGGACCTTCCGGCCAGCCAATTCGTCCAAGCACTTCTGCATAATATGCGGGATGTGTCTTGGTGAAATGAAAATGCTCAAAGGTGGAGATCAATTCGACACGATCCGGATCGATCCCGGCCCAGCGAACGCGATGATAGGTTGCCTTGCGTGGAAACAAGGGATCTGTTGCAATGGCGACCCGAAACTCCCGCGCCAATGCCCATTCCACCAATAATGCAGCTTCCTTTCTTTGCTTTGTATGCGCAGAAAGCGTTGGAAAAATGTTATCGTAAAAATCATCAATGACTTCAACAAGCTCTGTTTTCGCGATTCCCAACCGTTCATAAAATCCAGAATCAAATGTCTCCTCAAGAGTATGAGTCGGATCTTCACTTTCGTTCATCGAGTTCGTTCCGCTGATGAGCGCGTGTAACATTACTTCCGGCTTGACGCGTCGGTTCAGGTGTTGTCCCAACGCCTGAAAATAGGCTGGAACAAATGAATCCAGGTTTGTGTCGATCAGAGTGTTGTCGAGGTCGAGCAGCAAAGTTAAGGACATGGGGCTTTCAAGCAATCCCCGCAGGAGGAGGATTAAGATTTAAGATCGATTTTGAATGGCAACGTGTGGCATTCTCCACAACCAATGTGTGGTTCATTCACCTGCCGTTTGCTCTTCTCACAATATGCCGAGATCTGTACCCGTCGTTGGAACACTGCAGAGATGGGCCTGGCGAGCGTTGGGGTTAATTTGAGGAATTCACAGGCATTGGCGCGACTGATCCGCGGTACAGGACAGGTTTTGCAGAGGTCTGGGCTCCAGTTCTCACCATTTGCCTTAAGCAAGCGGCATTCCTGTACATTTCGGCCGCGGAAGTAATCACCGTAGAAGTAAGGGCATTCGATGCCCGCGGGAGTTTTCATACGTGGAATTATAGACCTCAATGCTGAATAAACGATGAGCGAGCGACCGGTTTAATTACCAAAGTCACTCGCTCGATTATTTTTGTAATACTGAAGAAGGTTCTTCTTGGCAGGCAGCTGAAATACTAAACACGAGTGACGTATTCACCCGTCTCAGTATTGACACGGATCGTATCGCCCACTTTTACAAATTGCGGACAGTTTACTTCCAATCCCGTTTCGGTTTTCACTTTCTTGGTCACGCCTGTAGCCGTATCGCCACGAATGGCAGTTTCTGCTTCGACAACTTTCAGATCAACAGAACTGGGGATTTCAATATCCAGCGGCGCATTATTATAAAAAGTCAGCTTGACCTCCATACCTTCCTTAAGGAACGGTGCTTTTTCACCCAGAATGTCGCCCTTAATGGCGGGCTGCTCAAAGGTTTCGTTATCCATGAAGTGGTAGAAATCGCCATCGGTGTACAAATAGGAGACATTGTGGAAATCAAGGCTGACATCCTGCACAGATTGCCCGGAATTGAAGGTTCGTTCAATATTCGCGCCGCTTTGCAGGTTGCGGGCCTTGATGCGGATGTTGGCGTTGCCGCGCCCGGTTTTGTTGTGACTGTAATCCAGCACTTTGTACAGGTTGCCATCCAGTTCAAAGGTGACACCTTTGCGAAGTTCATTTACGTCGATCATTCGTACACTTTCCTTATTGTGAGATGATGGCTGCAATGTATGCAGTCAGAAGCGCCGGGATTATACCAGAGAGATAATCAGTGTGTCGACTCAGAAGCCGGGTCTTCGTGGAGGAGTTGCACAGCGTGAGGGAGTACGGGGATCACCACTTGAAAATTCTCCACGGCTCCTTTGGGACTGCCAGGCAGGTTAATAATGAGCGTCTTTCTGCGAATGCCCGTAACAATCCGTGATAACATGGCGTGAGGCGTAACTCTTAGGCTTGCAGCGCGCATGGCTTCGGCCAGTCCGGGAGTTTCACGATCGATGACCGCGCGCGTGGCTTCCGGGGTTACATCGCGTGGAGAGAAGCCGGTGCCGCCCGTTGTGAGGATCACATCGAGCGCAGAACTGTCTGCCCAAGAGAGCAGCAGTTCGCGTATGGCAGGTTCGTCGTCGGGGAGAATATCCTGTTTGGTGACCGACCAGCCTTCGGCTTGGATAAGACGCGCCAGCGCCGGCCCGGATGAATCTTCGCGTTCGCCGCGTGATGACCGGTCAGACAGAGTCAGAATCCCAAAACGGATCGTCATAAAAGTTCTTTCCCAAATAAGTGGACAGAATCCATGGACTGCCAACCCCGATGCTGATAGTAACTCTCAACCTCAACGTTGTCCCAGGTTACCAACAGATAGCATTTCAGGCAGCCTTTGGCCCGCAATCTCGATTCGACCTCATCCATCAAATCGGAGCCAATTCCCTGTCCGCGAAAAGAGCGGCCAACCGCGAGGTGATAGATCAGCCCGCGCCTGCCATCATAACCGCCAATAACGCTGCCAATAACCTTGTTTTCTGATTCAGCAACAAGAAATAAATCGGGATCACGTGTGATTTTCTTTTCGATCTCAATCGGAGAATCAGAACGACCTGTGTGCACACCCTTCTCGATGGAGGACCAGAGTTCGTAAACCTGCTGGTAATCAGCAGGAAATCGAAATTCGCGGATTTGAACCTTTGATGGCACAGCGATGTATTATCTCAAGGCGGTAATAAGGTCATCCGGCATGAACGGTTTCAAAAGAAAGGCATTTGCGCCGTGGCGCAGACATTCTTCCTTCATATTCATTCCTGATGTCATTACAATGCGAACGGGGGCATTCTTTTTGTTTCTGCGAATCGCTTCGAGGATTTTCATTCCACTTTGACCGCCAAGGTGTACGTCCATAAAGAGGGCGTGAGGTTTTTCACGCTCAACCGCTGCGGCGACGTCGGTGCTTGCATCCAATGCAATCACATCAAACCCTTCCATTTTGAGGAGGGTTGTTAGGAGCGACACCATTGTGGAATCATCTTCTGCGAGAAGGACTTTTGCCATTTGAATTTGTCTTTCTGGTTACTGTGGTTTTCCTGGACTTGGTCTTTGATTTTGGTTGTGCAGTTTTTTCGGGAGCTTCCAACGCAGATTTGATTACATCATCCACGGTTTCTACAAAAATAAACTTCATGGATTTCTTGATCTCTTCAGGAACATCGTCAAGATCTCGTTCGTTTCGCTTCGGGAGAATAACGGTTCGCAATCCATTGCGGTGTGCTGCCAATATCTTTTCCTTGACGCCACCGATGGG
>JBGPNQ010000392.1:0-4864 GCA_041487615.1 Anaerolineae bacterium | reverse complement strand
TCACCACCCAGTCTCGATATTGCGACAAATTGAGTTTCTTCTTCCACGTAAACTGTCAGCTCATTTGGCATAACATTCTTATCGCGTGAATTTGGCTTTGTAAAAGTAGCAATTGACTGTTGGTTCCCATCCCAGCCCCAATAGGAAAGTGCCATCGCCAAAGTAGCCGGTCCACAGTTATTCCAGGTCTGGTATTCATGCCGAAAACCATTGAGTTGTATATTTTGGGGAAGCGGTTTCAATGTGGCTGTGGGAACGGGTGAGGCGGCAGGCCTGCTGGTGGCCGGAATTTTTGTTGGGGCGGTTACAGCAGGAACTGCTGGAGTTGCCGGGGGGTTGTTCTTCTCTGGAATGAAAACTATTTGCTCCGGAGGCGAGATGGCATATTTGAAGCGCGCGAACAATTCCGCGACGCGCCAGCCAACACGTTCCTGGACCGAAGGCAGATTATAGATGAAAGGCGACCCGATAAGAACTACAATCAAAATAAACAGGACGTACCTGTTTTTTTTCATCGTGAACCAACCTCCGGTTACAGTGCAACTATAAAAGACGTTTCGCCTCGCGCTTCAGATTCTGCCGCAGGCGCTGGTAAGCATCCTCACTGAGACGACCCTGTGCATATTCATCATCCAATTTGGCGATCTCGATGATCAGTCCGTCCAGCGTGGTTGTACTGACGTGAATATCATCATCCTGGTTATCATCCGATTTGCGCCACCACCAAATGCCAACACCGATAATGGCAAAACCAAAAAACGCAGCGCCAATCGCAATTGAGTTTTTGGTTTTGCTGCTGTTTGTATTCGCTTCGGTCGCAGTCGCGCCGCCAATAGAAACACTCACTGTTTGCCCCACCTTCAAATCAGCGTAGGAATACACTTCATATGATTCACCGCTTTGCAGTGTCATGGATTCCGGTCCCGTGAGACCTGTCCCTTGCAAGGATACTTTGGACTGTTGCGGCAAAAGGAAATTTATCCTAGCCACATTCAAAGGCGCAGTAAATGAATATTCCCTTGTGCCCTGATAAGGAACCAGATAACTAACCATGAGTTGCGAGGACCATGTTGAAGGCAGGATTGGATACGTATCAGCAAACCCTCCATCGAATTTGATAAAGCGATCCTGATCATCGGGCTTGAAGAAAACATAGTCAGCATCTTCTGGTAAAGGAAACTTCAGCGTGGCGGATTTCTCCGCATCCAATTGGTAAACATCTTTCACCGTGCGTTCGCTCGCACTGGAGATCACATAAATCTCTTTGGTCTCCAATCCATCTTCGGCAAAGTTAAATAGAACGTGCATTTGATCGATTTGCACATCCGTGAGATCCGTAGTGCTATCGTATACCGGCACATCCACAGTCACCTGCATGGTATTCATATCTGCGGGTGCCGGATTCGAAGAATAAGTCGCCCCATCGTAAATCGCCATCACGGTAAATTGCAGGTTGGCGTCAAAGGGGATATCTGCAAAAACGAATGTGCCATCAGGTTGGGATTGGGCATGCTTCATGTCCAGGTCTGTAAAATCCTGATCCAAAACATGCAACATGACTTCCAGGCTTTCAGCGACCACCTTTCCGCTATTACGATTGACAATTGTTCCGTGTACCGCGCCTACGGGACCTGCGGGAGGAGTCTCAGATTGTGCCCACGCTGGACGCGTAGCATACGAGGAAAATGCGAATAACACGATGAGCAGGGATACAACGACTCTCTTCATGACTGAACAACCGCTTCCAGTTTGACCTCGAGCCTGTTCCCGCAAGACGAACAGTATAGGTCGCCAACCCGATTCTTCTTTCCACACGAAGGGCATAAATCCTTGTTGACCGCCGAACCACATTTGCTGCAAAAACGCTGGCTAGCCTCTATTGATTCGCCACAGTGATCACAATTAACAACCTTTTGTTGCGATGTGCGGCGAGTCTGAATTAATGTTTCAAGTTTTTCCTCTTCTTTTTTCTCCTGCTCGAAGTATTGGGCGGCTTCTGCCATCAAGCGAGTCCGCACAGGCGTGTAATCCTCTTCGCTTACCTTGCCGGTCTTGAAGTCAAAATCCAGATCACGCAATGCGGATAAAACCGATTCTCGCTTTCTGTCATAATCTCCATCGGCGTTGAGTGCTTTCAGAGTTGCTCGCGGTTTCTGCCTAAAAGGCAGAAACACAAAAGCAATCGAAGCACCCAACAGGACGAAGCCAATCAGGATGGATGAAATTGTCATAATGAATACTCCGTGTTAATCCATTTCTTGAATTTCACGCTCGATCTTTTTTAAGATCTCATCCGGGATCTGAGGTAACGGGGCTGCAGTTACAAGTGCAGGTTTCTGTTTCCGCCAATTTTTCAAAACCTCATAGACGATCCCGATTCCCAATAACACCGCGATTAATGGAAGAAACCAGACCAGAGATGTAAATCCTTTGCGTTGTGGCTCAGCCAGCACCCGTTGGCCATATTGGGTGACAAAATAATCAATGATCTGCTGATCAGTCCAACCCTGCGCCAGTTGATCGCGAATTTGTGCGCGCCAATCCTGGCAGGCTTTGGTCTCGCAGACATCCAGCGGTGTGTTGGGGCAAACCGGGCAATAGAGTTGCTTGGCAACTCGAATAACATCGTTGTCGGTGGGGTTGCCAGGTTGCCCATCCTGGGCATAGACCACGGAGAAAGCAAAGGAACTTGCAAGCACTGTAATTAGTATTAGCAAAAGTTTTCTTTTGATGTTTTGCATGATTACCTTCTTATCAGGGTTGGGATGTCAGGACTTCCGGCTTGAGTACATACGTGGCTTCCCGCTGTGCAGAACTGCTCCAGGTTGCAATGATCGTTCCCAAGATCATCACAATGCCGCCGATCCAGACCCAGTTGATCAGCGAGTTGACATAAATCTTAAAGGTTGCGCTGGTCCCACTGTCATCCCATCCGACCAACATGGCGTAGACATCCACGCCGGGCGTCGAATAAACGCCCGGCACAGTAACGGGCTGTTCCTGAACCACAAAGTAGTCGCGACGTGGATTCAATATCCGGATCGGTGTGCCATTTTGAGAGAGCACCAGAACGGCTTCTACAATTTCACGTCCATCTGAGCCAGGATAACCCAACAATTTCTGGAATTCAAGTTGATAACCACCGACGCTCAAGACCTCACCTTGAGAAACAGTTCCCTGAGTCTCTTGCTTGAAATATGCATCCCCGATCACACCCATTGCAATCAGTACCACGCCCAGATGGATGATGTATCCACCATAGCGACGATGGTTGCGGCTGATCAAGTTAAATAAGGCTGCGAAGAAATTCTCGCCGCGCGTCGCGTGCCGCGCCTGAATGCCTTTCCAAAATTCAGCCAGGATCAAGCTCAGGGTCAGCGTGACCAGCCAAAGTCCAAAGATGGAAGCGGGATGCATCCGATGAGAGAAACCCCAGATGGCTGTCATTCCCAATGAAGCTAAGAACGGAATCCAGATCGTTTTTCCAAGGGAGCGTGCCGCTTGCTTGCGCCACGCCAGGAGCGGGACAACACCCATCAACAAGACCAGAACAAAGAAGAGCGGCCCCGTGACCCGTTGAAAGTACGGGGGTCCAACCGTAATCTTCGCACCTGTTACCAGTTCACTGATTAGTGGAAAAACCGTACCCCAGAACACCGCAAATGTGATAGCTAGGAAAAGCATATTTTGCAGAACAAAAGCTGCTTCACGCGATATGAAACTTTCGAGCGAGTGTTCAGATTTGAGCGTATCCCAACGCAGGTAGAGGATTGTCACTGAACCAAGAAATGTAATTCCGATGAAAGCAAAGAAAGCCGGACCCAGCGCGGTCTTGGCAAAGGCGTGTACGGAGCTGATCACACCCGTGCGGGTAATAAAAGTGCCAAAAAGTGAAAGTGAATACGTCAAGATGATCAGCGCCATATTCCAGCGCTTCATCATGCCGCGCTTTTCGGTCATCATCACCGAGTGGAGAAAGGCGGTGCCAGTCAGCCACGGCATCAACATGGCGTTCTCCACCGGATCCCACCCCCAGAAACCTCCCCAGCCCAGTACATCATAAGCCCAGCGCCCGCCGAGTACCAAGCCGATGGAAAGAAAGATCCAGGCAAAGAGTGTCCAACGACGGGTCGTGAGAATCCACTCATCGCGGCGTGACTGGCCTGTAATCAACGCGGCAATAGCAAACGCAAAAGGAATGACAAAACCAGTAAAACCAAGGTAGGTGGTTGGCGGATGTCCAATCATGCCAAAATGGCGTAACAGGGGATTCAACCCGTTTCCATCTTCGGGAAGATAGGACATTGCGTTGGCTGGCTGGAATAGCGCCTGAGTCAACTCAGTTGCGCCCGGAACATGCCAAAGCCGCACAAAGGGGTTGGTAATGAAAAGTACCACGCCTACGAAGAAGGCGGTGGTCAACATGGCAACGAAGGTGACCCAGGGCATGAGTTCGCGGTCGCGTTCCCATTTTCGCAACAAGACAATACCAACAGACCCAGCCATCAGCCAAGCCCAGAAAAGCACGGAGCCTTGTTGTCCGCCCCACAAGGCGGTCACGCGCAGGAAAGGCGACATGGCACGACTCGAAACATCGTATACGTAAGCCAGTGAGAAATCAAATTTGTAGAGCGAATATACAATGACCAGTACGGGAATGGTCAGTAGCGGAAATACAAGCAGGGCTGCGTTACGGGCACTCTCCACCCAGTCTGTCCGCGCCCGCCAGCCGCCATAAGCAGAGGCGATGGTTGCAAAAAGGCTAAAGAGGAAAGCGATAGTAAGTGAAATCAAACCAATATCAGCAAGCATGGAATACTCCGGTTTCTATGGATATTGTTCTGCCAGCAATTCTTCGATCTTT
>JBGPNQ010000391.1:0-4871 GCA_041487615.1 Anaerolineae bacterium | reverse complement strand
GCCCGTTGCTCATGCACGAGGAAGACGCGCTGCTGCAATCCTATAGGGCTTTGAAGGAAGCCTTCGGGTAATGAGCCGCAAATTCCGCTATCCGACTGTCCTTTTCGATTGGGGTGATACCGTTATGCGCGATTACCCTGAGATAACCGTACCGATGGTTGAATGGGAAACGATTGAAGTGATCGAAGGCATCCCGGACGTGCTTGCTTATCTGCACTCCAGCGGACGACGAATCCTCCTGGCAACCAGCGCCGCCATTTCAGATGAACGCCAGATCCGTGGAGCATTGGCACGCGGCGGCTTGGATAGCTATTTCTCCCGCATTTACTGCTTTAAGAATACACAGCTTCCAAAAGGGGCAGCCTTTTATCGCCACATTTTGACTGACCTGCATATCCCTGCATCTGATGCACTAATGGTTGGCGATGGTTTTGAAAAGGATGTTCAAATTCCGAACGGGTTGGGTATGTTTGCCATCTGGTTCAATCCAGGGTCGAATGAGAATCGCTCGGATGAGTTGCAAGTCACTGTCCATTCGATGAGCGAATTGAAGGAGTTTTTCGAATCCCTGGATCCTCGTTCGTAGATTGACGCAAAGGAGCGGGCAGAATTTTCTGCCTGCTCCTTTTATTCTCCGCCTGCAACGGGAGGTCCCCCGTCACCGGGCGGTTCGAACTCTTCAATTTCGACTTCCACATGCTCCGAGTCGGCGGCTGCTTCGGCGGCTTCACCAGCCATGTGATCCGTCTCTGCCTGGGTTTCCACTTCAGCTTCACCAGTCTCCGAAGCTTCCTCGGTCCCGACTTTGGCTTCTTCGACAGGTTCGGATTCACTTTCTTCGACTTCGACCTTTTCAGTCTCGCTCTCTTCTGTTTCTGCTTCCGCGTCTGCCTCCTTGCCTTCTGCGTGTTCCTCTCGCTCTGTTTCCCCTTCCTCCTTTTTTTTCTCTTCATCCTCTTCGTTTTCTTTTTCGTCCTCGTTCTCTTCTTTTTCTTCTTCCTGTCCTTCTTTTTCTTCGGACTCGCTTTCTTCCTCTTCACTTTCTTCTTTTTCTTCCTCTCCGTTTTCTTTCTCTTCTTCCTTCTCGTGCTCTTCCTCCGCTTCTTCGGGTTCCCCGTGTTCTTCCCCTTCTCCAGCTTCTTCCGCAAGTTCCTCTTTCGATTCTGTTGGATGGCCTGCCTCATGACTACTCTTCGCAGGCTGTTCTTCCACCTGCCCAGCTACTGCTCCGAACTCTTCTACATTTTCTTCCGCAGATTCGGACCTTACTCCTGCCTGCGATACCACCGACTCTTGAACTGGATTTTCTTCAGAATGGAGGACCCTTCGCCTTGCCTGCCAGGCATCGACAACTTGCTCATGTACTTCAGGCATTTGCCTGCGCAGGGATTCCATCACCTCTCCATAACGGATGTAAATGGAGGAATGATGCGCCTGTGGATTCTCCAGTTCCACGTGGATGGCGTTCAACAGGGCAAGCGCCTGATCAGAGGTTAAGTCCTTTGAATCCAGTAAAGACTGGAACAAGTCCAGTTTGTCGGATGTACTCGAACTGTGGAATAGATCGTGATGTTCTTGGGAAATAGGCATAGGATTTACACTGGATCAGAATAATTGGTCGCGAATAAGTATAATGCAGGTGCATCGAAGTGACATTATTGGATTGTAATTCCTATTACGCAAAACAATGAAGCTCTATTTCGTACGGCACGGACAAAGTGTAGCCAATACAAGACATATCATCTCAAACCGCGAACGCCCTCTTGGACTTACCTCATTAGGCAGGGAACAGGCCAGGACTTTGGCAGAAACTTTGAGAGACATTCCGATCAGCCTCGTGTTTTGCAGTCCGGTTTTCCGAGCCCGGGAGACGGCAGACATCCTTTCCTTTTCATTTGGCATACCTTATCAAGTCACCGAGGCGTTGCGTGAATATGATTGCGGAATCCTCGAAGATCGATCCGATGAGGAAAGCTGGAGGCTGCACCGCGAATATTTTGAGAGCTGGACGCTTCGCCAGGACTACTTAAACAAACCTGAGGGCGGCGAGAGTTTTGAGGACATTCGGAATCGGTTTGTCCCGTTCATTGAAAGTCTGATTCATCAAAGTTCACATACGGACGGGCATATTTTGCTCCTCGGGCATGGCGGACTCTTCCTGCTCATGTTGCCAGTGATCCTGATGAACATCGATCATGCATTTGCAATATCTCACGGAATTGGGAATGCCGAACATGTCCTCGCCGAACAGGGACAGAATGGACTGGTCTGCAAGCAATGGTGCCAGGTCGTTTTCTAAAACAGTCTTGAATCACATCGTTTTTTGTTGTATAGTGTGATTACAAAGCCTGCCCTGTCCTGATATCAGAGGTCAAACGTCCATACTACAGAGAGGAGAACATCATTATGCCTAAAACTCAAAGCACTGCCCCAGGTCAAAATGACTCCAAAAACAAGGATAGCAGCAATCTTACATCTGATCTTGCAAGGTGGACGATCGTTTTTGCTTTTGGAGGAATAGCCATATTAGGTCTCTGCGCGATTGTCGCGGCTGCCGCACCCGGGACCATTTTCGTTTTTACGAAACAGGGAAGCATTAACGATATAAAGGACGGCTTTTCCAATATCAAGGATATTTTAGGCATTTTATTGCCCGTCATGAGCGCCTGGGCAGGGACGGTCTTTGCATTTTATTTCACCAAGGAAAATTTCAAAGCGGCAAGCGAGAGCACGGCTGCCCTGGTAAAACAACTAACCCCTGAAGAGAAGCTCAAATCAATTCTCGTCAGGGATGTCATGATCAAAATTGGGGACGCCGATAAACTGATCCTGGACAAGGCTGCAAAGGAAGTCAAGCTCAAGGCGGATATTATTGAAGCGATCCTGGATGCCAAAAAACGGGAGCGATTGCCAATACTGGATAAAGAAGGACATATCCAATATATGGCGCATCGAAGTCTGTTTGACAAATTCATTGCACAGAGAGCAGACGGGAATAAAAAAGTCGCAAACTTGACTTTGGAGGACATGTTATCGGATACAACGTTTGGGAAAATACTGAGGGATACTCACTGTATTGTGGCGGAAACTTCAAGCCTCGGTGACGCCAAAGCCTTCATGGAAAAAATTGAAAATTGCTCTGATATTTTTATAACACAGGATGGCAAGTCAACTTCCAAAGTAATTGGATGGATAACGGATGTAATTGTGAGACAACAGGCTACCGTATAGCGGTCAACGTTGATTTTGGGATGGGCTTTGTAACCGGTACCAGGAGGCTGGCTCTGAAAGCCAGCCTTTTCATTTCTCGCGGTAAAATTCTCCAAATTAATTGGCATGTCACTCTCCCGATCTCCTTTGGGAGGGTGATACAAGGTATGGAGCATTCAGTATGGGCGTCATGATGCAGGCATTCTTCTGGGATTGTCCCCGTATGGACAATAAGGAATTCCAATGGTGGGGACACGTTTGCGGGCGGGTCCCTTCACTCGCAGAGGTCGGATTCACGTCGCTTTGGCTGCCGCCAGTCCACAAAGCCGCGAACTTGGGCGGACCTTCGATGGGCTATGACCCGTATGATTATTATGACCTCGGCGAATTCGACCAGAAAGGAACTGTCCCAACGTGGTTCGGGAGCAAGGCTGAATTGCTGAGTCTCATCGAAACGGCGCACAGCCACGGGCTGAGTCTGATCGCAGATGTGGTCATCAATCACAACAGCGGAGCGGACGCGCAGGAGGTCAATCCCCTCACCGGTCAATCGCGTTGGACTTTGTTCAACCCTAAAAGCGGAAAGTTCCCGCGCAATTGGGAATGTTTTCATCCGAGCATGTATGAGACATGGGATGAAATGACGTTCGGTGATATGTCTGACCTGGCACATCGCAATCCGTATGTGTATGCGGAACTGCTCAAACTGACGCGCTGGTTGATCGAGGAAGTTGGCTTCGATGGTTTTCGCTATGACTTTGTGAAGGGTTATGGTGCAAACACCATCACTGCCATCCAGGAATATCGCTACATGCGCGAGGGCAAGTTTCTTGTGCCGTATGGCGTCGCGGAGTTCTGGGACAACGCCCGAGCCATCGAGAATTGGGTGGACCTTGCAAATTTCTCCAACTCGAATCCTGTGGATGCCTTCGATTTCCCTCTGCGCGAAATGCTCAAGGAGCTGTGTGATCAATACGGTTTTAGTTTAAAGAACCTCACCACCTGGGATACGGTTCTGCGAAAGCAACCACAAACCACGGTCACCTTCATTGAGAATCACGATCTGCGCGATGAGGGACGTCCCATTATTAACGACAAATTGCTTGCCTATAGTTACATTCTCACACACGAGGGCTATCCGTGTGTGTTCTGGCACGATTACTTCAACTACAATCTGGGACTGGACGGCACGCCAAACGGAATTGCCGCGCTTGTGGAGGCCCATGAGAAATACGCGGGCGGCGCGACCAATGTCCTTTATGTGGATGATGATCTCTACATCATGCAGCGCACCGGCTATGGGGATGATCGCGGACTCCTCTACGTACTCAACAACCGCGGCGACTCCTGGAACGGACGATTGGTCACCACCAATTGGACAAACGCAACCTTCCAACCCGTGGCCTGGTGGAGCAAAACAGACATGGCGCGTCCGATCAACCAGTCCACAGACCGCGACGGGCGCGCGCAGTTCTACGCTCCGCCGCGCGGCTATGCGGTATATGCGATTAAAGCGTAACAGTTGAAATTAGGATAAAAGTACTCATCCCAATTTTGTTAGGTGCGAAGGAGAATCATTCATGCTATTATGAATAATAGCAGTGTCTGCATTTCTCATGGATATTTCTGGAGCAGGTGATGAGTACAAATATTAAGCTAAT
>JBGPNQ010000390.1:0-4874 GCA_041487615.1 Anaerolineae bacterium | reverse complement strand
GGCGATGAACGGCCGCTTCAGCAGAACTGCTGTTTCAAGCCTTGATCTTCTCTCCCTTGGGATCGTACAGCGGTTCCTTCTCCACCGAAGCTGAATACTCGATCCCAAAACATTCCACGCTGACCTGCGTTCCCGCTTTCGTCAGCTCGATCGGGAGATAGGCATAGGCAATGCTTTTGTTCACGGAATAACCAAATCCGCCTGACGTGACCCAGGCGACGACCTTTCCTTCATGGCGGATAGGTTCATTGCCAAAAACGATTGTGTTTGGATCATCCAGGACCAAACAACACAACTTCTGTTTTATGCCTTCTGCTTTTTGTTTTCGTAATGACTCCTTGCCCATGAAATTCGCATCTTTATTTAATGCAACGGCAAAGCCAAGCCCTGCTTCGTACGGAGTGTAATCGGGCGTAATATCCGCGCTCCAGTAGCGATAGCCTTTTTCGAGGCGAAGCGAATCGATTGCCTTGTATCCACCTGCCAGCATGCCAAAGGGTTTGCCCGCTTCCCAAAGCGTATCCCATAGCTGCTCGCCATACTCGGACGGAGCGTAAAACTCCCAGCCAAGTTCACCTACATATGTGACACGTAATGCCAGTGTGGGAATATTTCCAATCGTAATCTGTTTGGCGGCCATATATGGAAATGCAGGACTGGAAACATCGTCACGTGTCAATGACTGCAAGATATCTCTAGCCCGCGGCCCCCACAAGCCAAAGCATGTGCGCACAGACGTAATATCGTTGATGTAAACCGTTCCATCCAAAGGCATATAGCGGCGGAGATGAGTCATGTCGTGCGTGCCAAAGGCTGTCCCTGTAACGATCATGAAGCGGTCAGATGCCAGGCGCGAGACAGTGAAGTCACATTCGATTCCGCCGCGCGCGTTCAGCATTTGAGTGTAAACGACGGAGCCCACGGGTTTGTCAATATCGTTATCGCACAAGGTTTGTAAAAAGTCGCAGGCGCCCGGTCCCAACACTTCGATTTTCGAGAAGGATGTCTCATCGAAGAGCGCCGCGACTTCACGCGTGGCGCGATGTTCCGCGGCGATGGCCGGTGACCAATTGTCACGCGCCCAGCCCTGAATGTCCGGCACGGGGATGACGCGGGAATCCTTTTCATTGGGTCTAAACCAGTTCGGTCGTTCCCATCCACCTTTTTCGCCGAAGACCGCGCCCAGATCCTGCAAGCGATGATAGGCCGGGGAAAGTCGCAGCGGTCGCGCAGATTCTCGTTCTTCATACGGCATGTGAATATCGTAATACTTTCCATACGTTTCCACGGTCCGTGCCAGCGTAAACGCCTGACTGCCATATTGATTCCCAAAGCGGCGCGCATCGAGTCTCCACATATCCCACTCGGGGTGACCATCGATGATCCATTCCGCCATCACTTTGCCAATGCCACCCGCGCCAGCAATGCCATGTGCACAGAACGCGCAAGCCACCCAGAAGCCACGCACGGATGTCGGTCCAAGCAGATATTCCGAATCGGGTGTAAAGCCCTCGGGTCCGTTCAAGAGCTGCATGATCTCCGCGGTCTCCATCGACGGGACGCGGGTAATGATATTTTCCATCAGTGGTGTAAAGCGATCCCAATCGGGCTCGAGCAATTTGAAATTCCAATCCTGTGGCACGCCCTGCAACCCCCACGGCTTCGGCTCGTGTTCGTATCCACCCGCGATCATGCCGCTCGCCGTGCCGCGGAAATAAACAAGGTTATCCGGATCGCGCATCGTCGGCATAGACTGCGGCTGATCCTTGACCGGCTTCGTGATGAGATACAAATGCGCCATCGGGATGATGGGAAGCGTGAGCCGGACCATGTTGGCAATGTCGTTGCCCCACAAGCCCGCCGCGTTGATGACGACATCGGTTTTGATCACGCCTTTGTCCGTCACCACTTCCCTGACTTCATTGTTGCTGACGTTGATTCCCGTGACACGCGTGTTTACCACGAACTTCGCCCCTCGACTCTTGGCTCCCGCCGCCAGCGCATTGGTCAAGCCTGTTGGATCGATCTGTCCATCTGTGGCAAGAAAGACTCCGCCTTTGACGTTTTCCAGCGACATCAATGGGAACAGTTCCAGGCATTCCTTTGGCGTCAGCATATCGAGCGGCATTCCAAATGCCTTCGAGTATCCCACTACACGCTTAAGTTCCTCCATGCGCGCGTCTGACGAAGCAATGCGCAGACTGCCGACCTCATCCCAACCTGGATCAATGCCTGTTTCATTTTTGAGCCTGCGATAAAGATCCGTGCTGTAGCGCATCATCTTGGTGAGACTGGAGGACGTCCTAAGTTGTCCTACCAAACCCGCCGAGTGAAATGTTGAGCCACTGGTCAGTTCGTGTCTTTCAATAACTACAATATCCTTCCATCCCATTTGTGTAAGGTGATAAGCGATGCTTGCCCCGCCGACTCCACCTCCAATGATGACTGCCTGTGCATATATTGGGAATTCCATTAAGTTTTCCTTTTCCTAAAGTAATTCGGTGGTCGAGTGCCCCGAAGCGGCGTATCGAGACCACAAGTTGCCAGAATACTTTTGCTTACATTGCAGTTTCGATACGCCCCGCCACACCTGCCTCGGCGGGCGGTGCCGGGAAATTCAGGTGCGGCTACTCAATCACCTGTCTTGTGACCATCGGAGCATGAATGAAATTAAACGTCGCTCAACCACGTTTGATAATCTGCTCCTGAGGTATTCTCTTCAAATCTCTCAAAATACTTCTGCCCATATCCTGCATAATCAAAATCAAGTTTCGACACGCCAATTTGAACCTGTGCCCACATGGCCTCGCGCAGATCAGACATAATCTTCATCAATTTTTGATGGGCGCGCTGTGAGTCGTTCGGCTGACCGAAATAGGACTTCAATAATATTTCATCTTGTTCATCATTGAATTCGTGTTGAATGGCGAAGTTGCCTAAATCAAAGAAAATATCGCCCATGCCGGCGTATTCCCAATCCAAGATGCGGATGCGGGTGCCATCGTCGATGAAGTTGCCGTTGAGCAGGTCATTATGGCAGGGACGCGGCTGTAGCGGCTCGCGATACATTGCCTCTTCAACCCCATGCGACTTTTCAAGATACCAATCCATCTTATCTGGTAGTTTCACGTGGAAGCTGCGGGCAGTCTTGGCATATTCTTCGGCCACACGAAACGGGGAGAATGATCCGGGGAAGAAATCAAGTGCATGATAGGCCTTCATCGACTCCACTACACGGCTGATATTTTCTTCCATTCCAATTTCTTCTGCAGGGATTCCCTTACCCGATATGAATCGCGCGACGATATAACCTTCAGGTTCCAGGAACGCGGTTGGTTCAGGTGCGATACCGACCTTTGAAGCCAGCAAACTGCATTCGTATTCGTTTTTGCGGTCAATGCCGAGAAATTGAGTTTCGTTTCCACCCAAACGAAGGACGAAGCTTTCTCCGTCCGCTGTGATCTTGTAATTTCTGTTGGTGATACCACCCGTCAATTCTTTGATTTCGAACGATTTGGTTGAACTAAACTGTGGGATGCGCTGCAGAATGGGGGATAGGTCGTCCATAGGAATCCTTTGGCGAAGGGATATGTAATATTAGAATAACCCCAAATTGTTCGATAGGATTTACTTTGTGCTGCTATTGCTTGGCCTGGATATCCTGTACGGCACGTATCAGCCGTGGATAGATCTCTTCGATATTTAATCCTTGTGTGCCCGGCGTGATGAAGTCATGTGGGAGCTTAAGACTTTCTTCAAAATGAACGCGATGCAGATTTCCTTTGCCTTGTCTCTGCCATGTTTCCAGCAGTTTGATGATTTCATCATTGTTTACGCTTGGTTCCGCATCGTTGATGATCATGGAAATGGTCCCTGCCGAAAGAGGCCGCTTTGAAGCCTGAGTTTGAGTCGCTGTGCCCAGTCGGAACACTTCCACCATGGCGCGGATGGGATATCGCGGATAGGCGTAATAGATGGCGTGCGGATTTTCGGCTTTGGTGCGCGGATCCCACCACATAAAAAAGTTCGGGACGGTCATACCAAGGCGTTCGAAAAGCTTCATCGCCCAGCCTGGCGTTTTGGTCAAAGCGAAGAACGCGGCAATTGGGAAGGAATAGTCCAGGTCCGGGCGATTTTGCGCAAGCCATGCGGACAAGGTCCCACCACCTGAGATGCCCATGACGGTTACTTTCCGTCCCAGACCATGAGCAATGTCGATGACTTTGTCTCCGGCAGCACAAAAGTCCTCTGCTCTCAGCTTGGCAAGCGCATCGGTGAGCCGATCTGATAGACCGTGATAAGGCAGGCGCGGAATCATGACATTGAAACCGGCATCGTAGAATCGTTTGCCGAGTTCATGGAATTGCTCGGGGCAATTGGTGAAGCCATGCAGCAGCACGATTACATTTTCGGTTAGGGAACCATGATCGAGGAGTTTTGTGATACAGACATCCCTCGCCATGTCCTGATTGTCCTGTTCCTGCATGGCTTTGACGCGGCGAAGGGACTCTTCATAGCTCGTAATGGGATTTGGGTGCGATTCGAGAGTGCTGATTGGGATGGGACGAAGTGCCACCCATAGGATCAGAGCCAATAAGATGATACCAAGAATCCATAACCAGGTCATAGTTGCTCCTTTATATACACCGGTGGTCGAGTAGCACTGAGCGGTGTTTGCGATGAGCGCACACTTGCACCAGCGCGTGAGTTGCTAAGCAAATCATGTAGCTGTCGACACCACCATGTAAGCAAAACCATTCTGCTTATGTGTTGGTTCCGACGCGCCCACGGCGTGCTTCGCGATCCTCTCCTGATAGGAGAGGGGAATCTGTTGCATCTAAAATGAGAGAGCGGGTGGTCATGTGTAGCTCAAG
>JBGPNQ010000389.1:0-4907 GCA_041487615.1 Anaerolineae bacterium | reverse complement strand
TGTGGTTTCACGCGAACTGGGCTCCCTATTGGGATTCAAATTATTGGCCGTGCGTTCGATGAGCCGACCGTCCTGCGACTTGCCCACGCTTATGAGGAGGCCACCCAGTGGCATTTCATGCGGCCCGGCGAGATCTAGCGTCACCCCGCGAGTGCGATCTCCTCAATAAACTCGTCGACAGACCTCCTTTGAAGTCGCCCGATGTCAAAGCTGCAATTGCAACTTTTCGCATTAATACTGATGATCCATGCTTTTCGACTGAGCAGTGCTCAAGAATGGAGAAACCTCGTGGCAGGTGGACTTTTTGCAACGAAACCGGTGGATGATCTCCTGAAAAACGCGGTCGATGCCGAGCATGGCCTGAAGCGATCCTTGAGAGCGGTCGATCTAGTGATGCTCGGCGTGGGCGCCATCGTTGGTGTGGGCATATTCGTACTCACCGGACAGGCCGCGGCAAGCTACGCTGGCCCGGGCATCCTACTTTCTTTCATCTTTGCCGCCGTAGCGTGTGGATGTGCGGCTCTTTGCTATTCTGAGATGGCGGCGATGATCCCGATCGCCGGAAGCGCCTATACCTTCACATACGCAACTTTGGGGGAGTTCTTGGCCTGGATCATCGGCTGGGACTTGGTCCTCGAGTATTCCCTTGCCTCCGCGACTGTTTCGGTAGGGTGGTCCGGATATGTGATGAGCTTCTTGAGAGATTTTGGGATTCACCTACCTGCTCGCCTATCTTCAGCGCCGTACGTCTACGACGCAGTAACCCAAGGGTGGGTCGCCACGGGTGCCGCGGTGAATCTGCCTGCCGTGCTGATCGTCGCGCTAGTTACAGTTTTACTGGTTGTGGGAATCCGTGAATCTGCAAACGTGAACACCGCCATTGTATTCATCAAAATCGGAGTAATCGTTACATTCATTCTGGCAGGAGTTGCATTTGTCCATCGCGCCAATTGGCATCCTTTCATTCCGCCTAACTCTGGGCAATTTGGCCATTATGGATGGAGCGGGGTATTGCGCGGAGCCGCGGTGGTCTTTGTCGCCTACATTGGCTTTGACGCCGTCTCCACGGCTGCACAAGAAGCGCACAACCCGCAGCGGGATATGCCGGTTGGCATCATCGGGAGCCTAATTATCTGTACTTTGCTCTATATCCTTGTCGCGGGAGTTCTGACAGGGATTGTGCCCTACGCGAATCTCAATGTTCCTGACCCGATCGCAGTGGGAATTGATGCCACAAAGATCTTTTGGCTCAGACCTGTGATTAAGATCGGAGCGATCGCGGGCTTGACTTCTGTCATCCTCGTGATGATGTTAGGTCAGTCACGCATCTTTTGGGCGATGGCAGGAGATGGGCTGTTGCCAGAGTGGCTTTCCAAAGTCCATCCGCGATTCCGGACCCCTTACGTCACGACTGCCATGACGGGAACTGTTGTTGGGATCAGCGGCGGCCTGCTTCCGATCGATGTGCTGGCTGAAATGGTGAGCATCGGTACGCTCTTGGCCTTCGTATTGGTCTGTGGGGGCGTGTGGGTGATGCGCCACACACGCCCAAGTGTCGTCCGTCCATTCAAAACTCCGTGGGTTCCGATCGTTCCCATTCTGGGTATGGCTTCTTGCTTGTACTTAATGTTGGGGCTTCCCTTAGCAACCTGGCTGCGATTAACCGTTTGGATGCTGATTGGTCTCATCTTCTACTTTGCGTACGGGCGACAGCACAGCAAAGTCGGCAATCAGAAGTAGAGTTCAGTTCAGAGATTGCTCACAGGGCTAGGCCCCCTATGGGTTGTCTTGAGTACCGACTATTCGCAGCACACGGTATCTTGCCAGTTAGGAGTGACTAGCAAGAGCAATGTGGTAGTACGTGTCAAAATACGTACCGGACATTCCGATCCACAACCTAGAATACAAATTTCAGGCCCAGCTGAATTTGCCGAGGAGGTCGGCCGCCGAATGCATTAGCTGACTGCAAAGTGCCAAACGCGTTTCCGTCAAAATTGCCATTTGGCAAGTCGAAGTTGGGATGATTGAACAGGTTAAAGAACTCAGCACGGAACTGCAAGAGGCGGCTCTCACCCCCCAACCGGATGTCCCTGAGAACTGAAAAATCCACATCTTTGAAGTCCGGGCCGATCAGAAAGTTCCGGCCCGCGTTCCCGAATTTTCCGGGAGCCGCGACAAACGCGCACGGATTGAACCAGTCCGCAACGGTATGCACCTGCGCTGGGGCGTTGCACCCCGGATTCGCAGCGACTGGTCCCCCCACATTTGGATTTCCAACCAGGTCCGGGCGATCTATGGTGCCCAAGGCGATCGTGCCGGTCCCACTCTGGTCGACGCCACGGGTGACGGTGAACGGCTGACCCGATTGCACCGTCAGAATCCCGCTAATCTTCCAATTGCCGAGAATACGGTTGACAATGCCGGGCTCAGCAAGCCAGCGCTGACCAGTGCCAAATGGCAATTCATATATGGAGCTGAAGACGAAACGATGCTTTACGTTGAAATTTGATAAGCCACGATCCGCGCTAAGATCAAATGAATTCTGCGGATAGCCAGGTTCTGCTTTGGTGCCGAACAAGCCAGAGGCATCATCCAAAGACTTGGAAAAGGTGTAAGAGGCAAGAAACCCCAGCCCGTGGGAAGCGCGCTTCTCTGAACGAACCTGCAGTGCATTGTAGCTACTGTCGCCCTCGCTGCTGTTCATCGTGATGGCGCCAAACGCAGGGAAGGGTGGAGTACCGCCAAGTGCGGACTGGTTGATATCTCGCGGGACGATGAGACGTGTGCCCTTCGAACCGACATATGCGACATCAAGTAATAAGTCATGCTTCAGTTCATACTGGGTGTCCAAGTTCCATTGCTGCATGTAGGCATCTTTGAAGTTCCGAGCCATGAAACTTGGCTGCGCCGGATTTAGACCAGGCGCCTGGCTCAATATGTTCTGAATCGTCAGGCTGTTACTGCTGTTATTCGAGAAGAACACAACCGAAAAAAATGGTGGGTTCAATTCGGATTCAAGATTTGCATTAAGAATTACGAGGTCATAGAAGATCCCGTATCCCGAACGAAGAACGAAACGATCACTTGCCAAAGGCCTCCAGGCAAAGCCCAAGCGCGGCGCGAAATCTGTTCGATCGGGGGAATAGGTTCCGCGCGGAAGTCCCTGTGTGCCGGCAACAATGAACTGACAGTTCGGCTTGGGTGTGCAAGTCAGAGCGTTCGGTGAAAGGTCTGGGACGCTGAATTTGTTGTGGATCTCCACCGGCGGCGAGTTGTATTCGTAGCGCATGCCGAGATTGAGCGTAAAACGAGGTGAAAGACGATAATCGTCTTGAACGTAAGCGCCATACGACGTAGTGGTGATCACCATGTTCGAGTCGCCACTCACGCCCAAGGCAAAATCTGGTGTTCCCTGGAGCAGTTGAATAAGAGGATTCTGAGTGGGATTTAGCGCATTTCCTGTGGGACCTCCGTTGAATGCCCAGAAGCCTCGCGCAATGATGTCGAAGAGGAGGTTGTACCAGTACGGACGCATCTCGAAACCGAACTTAAATTGATGTCTTCCCCCCATGAGGGCTGGATTCCAAGCAAGATTGTCGGCAATGTGAAGTGTAGTGGTGGGGTGGTCCTGGGGAGTATTCGTTGGTTGCCCGATGCCATCGAACCCGGCAATACTGACATTAGGAAATCCTAGATCAATTGGCTTAGACAAAACAACCGGAAACCCCAGCGCGGTGTTGTGGTCAGTCTTATCTGTCTGCGAAAAGAAACCTCGTTCCTTGTTGTACCCGACACGCAGTTCATTCACCAAGCGGGTATTGAAGACGTGTGTCCAAGTTCCCCCGCCGTTTTGTCCTTGCGTGACGACCGTTGTCCCGTAACCGGGCAAGTTCGTAAACGGAGCCAACAGATCATAGGGACTGAATCGATTTCCGTATGAGAGAGCAAAGTGTCCTGACAGCGTGTTTTTGTCGTTGAAGTGATGATCCACCTTGATAACAAACTCATTCTCCCGGCTTTTGATAACTGGCGATGCCACAAACAGATTCGAAGTCGACAGGTCGGATCCCACGTTTGCGGCCGGATATAGATTTAAGATGTTGAGACCTGCGGTATTCCTTTGGGATGCTGGTACAGCTGCGAGGGCTGCGGCAAGCTGCACTTGCGACGGCACAGTGGCCTGCCGCGTACTCGCCTCCCGCAGGTGAAGCAACTCATAAGCCACAAAAAAGAAAGTCTTGTCTCGCCTGATCGGTCCGCCAAACGTTCCACCAAGTTGGCTACGATCAAGCCTCGGGATACCAGCACAGCTTCCACCTACAGAAGCCACCGTACAGCTGGGCAGGTCAAAGAAGTTCTTAGCATCCAAGTGTCGATTGCGGAAAAACTCGAAAGCTTCACCGTGAAACTTGTTCGTTCCGCTCTTGAGCACAACATTGATCTGCGCTCCACCACTCCGCCCAAACTCGGCGGAATAAGTGCTCGACTGGACTTTGAACTGCTCGATTGCATCGGTCATCGGAAGCACGCTGTATTGGTTAATCACTAAATCTTGGTTGTCGACGCCATCGAGCAAGAAATTGTTTGCCGTCTCGCGAGCGCCATTTACGCTTAGGGATTGGCCTTGCGTCGAAGTTAGGGATCCTTGAGAGGGTAGCTGAGCACCCGGGACCAGCAGCGCGAACCCCACAAAGTTCCGCTCGTTCAACGGCAACGTCTTTACTTGGTCCCCCTCCACCACTTGACCAATTGTCGAGGTGTCCGTTTGGATGAGCGGGGCAGTTGCAGTGACGGCCACTTCCTGGTTCATCTCACCAATCTGTAGAGTCACATCCACTCGGATGGTTTGGTCGACAGCCAAGGCGATATCCTTGAACACCGCGCGACGAAAGCCTGTGCTTTCGACG
>JBGPNQ010000388.1:0-4929 GCA_041487615.1 Anaerolineae bacterium | reverse complement strand
GGATTCGTATGAGGACTCCCTGCAAATGGCACGCGAGTTCATCCAAAAGTGGAAAGACCATCCGTTGATTGTGCCTGCCATCGCACCACATGCGCCCTATACTTGCACAGCGGAGATCCTGCGCGCGGCTGCCGAGCTCGCAAAGGAATTCGATGTTCCGCTGCACACGCATCTTTCAGAGACGGCGTTCGAAGTGGAAAATATGCGCAATGAACAGGGCATCCCGGTCATTCCCTATGTGAAGAAACAAGGGTTGTTCGAAGCGAAGGTCATTGCAGCACATTGTGTTCACATTGATTCCGGTGAGATGCGCACGCTCCTCCATGCGGGTGCAGGTGTGTCGCACAACCCATCCTCGAATCTCAAACTTGCTTCCGGATTTGCGCCCGTGATCAAAATGCTGGAAACGGGTCTCAACGTGGGCATCGGCACTGATGGACCTGCGTCGAACAACGATCTCGATATGTTTGAAGAAGTGCGCCTGGCTGCCTTCGTCGCCAAAGCCGTGACCAATGACCCCACGTCTCTGCCTGCATCACAGGCATTGCTCATGGCAACCCGGCTCGGCGCACAAGCGCTCCATATCGGACATCTGACCGGTTCCATCGAAGCGGGCAAACGTGCCGACTTGATCCTGGTCGATGTCTCACCCGTGCATAATGCCCCATCCTTCAAACGCGGCGCAGACAACGTATACTCACAAATCGTGTATGCCAGCAAATCAACCGATGTAAGCGATGTGATGGTCAACGGAAAGTGGTTGATGCGCGAGCGTCAATTGTTGACGTTGAAGGAAGATGAATTGCTGGTACAGGCGAACGAGATCGCCAGGAAGATCGACGCCTTCCTGATCGCACGCGAGCAATCCGTGCTGTCCAAGTTGATCGCTCTGGGTGGCTCGCTCGAACAGGAATCATTCGAAGTGCAAGTCAAGGTCAGGATCACGGACCCGAGCCCCATCATCGAAACATTCAAGCGGAGCGAGATCGAAATCGTCCGCAAGCGACATTACCACGAGCACGATGTCTACTTCTTCTTCGACGATCCATCTCAGGGACGCCTGCGTTATCGTGAAGATGACTTTATGGATGATGCAAAAGGTATTGTCACCAACGTCCGCGCCCGGTTGACATTGATCGGTCTGAAGCGGGAAGGCAAGTTCGAAGAAGTATTGCTCTCGCGCAGTCGCTATATTGCACCGGCCTCACAGTCTCTGCGTTTCTATCGTGAATACTTCAAACCGAAATCGGAGATCGTCATCGAAAAAGACCGCCTGCGCTGGTTGATCAATTACAAGAAAACCGAATTCTTTGTGAATCTCGATCAGATGAAGGAACCCCAACTCGGATATTACCTGGAGGTCAAGAGTCGCACCTGGAGTCGCGGGGATGCAGAGCACAAAGCGCAGTTAACGAATGAGTTGCTCGCCTTGTTAAGCGCCTCGAGCGGTGAAACGGTAACCGAGGATTATATTGATATTGTGAGCGAGGCCTGATCGTGCGTGGATTGGAAAAGATTCTCGCCGCACTTTGCGCTGTGCTTTTCATCGTTACCGGCATTTTCAGTTTGCTTTTCTTCAATATCGAGAGGATGGCGTTTTCGTCCGGGATATACAAACAGGCATTTGAGGATCAACAACTTTACGAGCAGATGCCGGCACTGCTGGCATCTGCTCTACAGGCATCCATCGCGCAAAATCCAAATGCCTTTCCGTTCCTGAAAGAGTTGTCCGTTGACGACTGGCAGTCTATGATAGCAGCGCTCCTTCCGCCGGAAGAACTTCGAGCACTGGCGGACAGCACGTTGGATTCAACCTTTGACTATGTAAATGAAAAAACCGATTCCGTGGCGGTTTCGCTTCTTGCCATAAAACCACATCTGGCTGGTGAATCAGGTGTAAAGATAATCAAACAATTTCTTGGAACTCAGCCTGATTGTACAATCGAGCAACTCACACAAATGGGACTTGGCTTACTCGGCGGCGATATTGCCTTGTGCAATCCGCCCGAGGCAGCCATGGGATTGATAGAGCCGCTAATCCGGTCGCAACTTCAAACGATCATCGCAGCGTTTCCGAATGAAGTCATTATCGTTGAAAGCACGGGAAGTGGAACTCCGAACGATCCACGCCGGCGGCTACATTTGGTACGCTCAGCGATTCGGTTCTCTCCGTTCTTCGCCATATTGCTTCTATTGGCTATCGCTATATTCGCAGTTCGCAGCATTCGAGATATTCTTATTTGGTGGGGCTGGCCATTGTTAATGGTAGGAACAGGGAGCGCACTCATTGGGCTCATTGGTTCTCCTATCCTCGGCTGGTTTCTTCAATTCCTGATACAGACTAAGGGAGCGGCTTTCCTGCCTCCATTACTGGCTTCGATCATCGGGGAAACAGCGAGTGCCGTCGCACGACAAATGCTCGTTCCTGTTGCAGTTGAGGGATTTGTCATTGCGATCGTTGGATTGATGATGGTCATTCTCTCCATTCTGATGAGAAAGAGAAATCCAGAAATAGCTCGATAAATCATGCAACTTTGAGCCGTCCAGGGCTGTATACCTTTACGAATATCGGGCCACAGCCCGACCTACAGGTTACAAGGATGTCGCTCATGCGCCGCTTCAATATACTCCTCTCGATTCTCATTCTCATCTCGCTGGCCTGTAATGCCGTCCAATCCATTCCAGCGGGGCCACAAAATTCGATCTTTGACTCGGGTCGCACCGCCTATGGTTTCTTCCCCACCCCGCCTGAAGTTTCATTGGACAGCATTTTTCAACTCTACAAAGATATGGACGCGCATGCCGACTTTGTTCTTCTTCAGCAAAATACGGCATGGCAGGACTTCGCCGAAGGCGGCACAGAGAGCAAGTCGCAAACACGCACCGACATGATCAATCAGGTCAAACTGGCGCGACAAAACAATCTTGAATATATCTTCGTCATCGATGCGCTCAATGGACTCAACCGTCGCGAGTTTGTTGGTCTGCCCGCCGGCTGGGAAGCGAGTTTTGGGAATCCTGATGTCCGCGCCGCGTACAAAAACTTCGCGCTCTGGGTCGTGCGCACATTCCAGCCGCGCTATCTTGGTCTTGGCTCTGAGATCAACACCTATATGGACGCGCATCCCGACGACGCAAAAAACTTTATCAGTCTTTACAATGAGATCTACGCGCTCGTCAAAGCCGAGGCGCCTGAGACCCAAATCTTCGTCACCTTTCAATGGGACGACCTCAACAATATGTTCCCACAACCCGAGGAAGGGAATCGTCAGAAAATGGATACCAATTGGGAACAGATTGAAGCCTTCGAACCCAATCTGGATCTCTGGGCCATCTCCACCTATCCCTATTTTATTTTCAATAAAGGGACACAAATACCCACGGACTACTACACCTCACTACTCACGCGGACGGACAAGCCGCTCGCCATTGCTGAAAGCGGATTCTCCTCCCAAGCCGTGGGACCGATGAACGGCTCTCCCGAAGACCAGGTCACCTACCTCAATGCGATCCACTCGCAACTCGGACCGCGGCTCGCATTCTGGGTCAATACGCTATTCGATGACCTAAATATCAATTCGTATGCGGAACAAATGAAGAAAGATGGACGCAATGCACAGGATGCACTATCTTTGGGCGCGTTTGCTTATATTGGCCTGCGAAATTCAGATGGCTCCCCTAAACCCGCGCTGGAGGTATGGGATGGATTTCGCTCCGCACACTGATTCATAAACCAAGGCACGCATCCGCACACAACCAGAAAAGATTCTCCCGGATTTCACTTCTCGATTGCCAGTGGCGATTATCCCACTTGTTTCCACTCAAGTCGTCGCCTCCGTATAAAGCCTGTCCAAAAATGACATTACGAAATTGAGCGACGGCGATCAGCGCCGCGCTTTCCATCTCGACGGTGAGGCAGCTCTGTCCTCTTCTCTTTACGATCTTTTTTGCCGTTTCACGGTATGGTGCATCGGTTGTCCACGTTTTACCAACCCTGTACGGAATCCCTTTTTCGTTCATGGTATTCACCAAAGCATTGACACCATTTTCATTGGCGATCACCTCGCGATCCGGAGGCAGGTAATGATAGGACACACCCTCATCGCGTATTGCTCCGGAAACGACGATCAGATGTCCTACGGCAATATCCTTCTCGAGAACGCCGCAGCCGCCACAGGCTATGAATTTTTTGCAGCCGAAAGCGATGGATTCCTCGAGCAACCCCGCCGCGACTGGGGCACCAACACCCGGATGGAAGAAGGCCAGTCGCCGGTCTCGGTGTGAAATCTCATAGATGGGATGAGGACCATCCTCCCAGCGATTTTCCGCCACGACCCTGGCACCATGCTCAGCAATAACCTTTTCGATTACTTCCTTGAAGAAACAAATGATGCAATTCTCTGGCACATCACGGGCACGGATGATCTTCGATGGTTCGATAAAGGCTTCGGGCGTTGGATCAAATTCGAGTATGGGAAAGTCCACGGGTTGAAATCCTTCCTTGTTTTGCTCAATAACATCCTATTGAAGATGGCTTCATGGACATCCATTCTTTAGATGCTGATCGAATGTCTCTGAAAATTCATGGAAGCCCGAGCCGTCACATTTGGCGCGGAAGTAGAGATACTTCGTCTCCGCCGGGAAAGCGATTGCGCGCAGTGAGTCGAGTCCGGGACTGGCAATCGGCGTGGGAGGAAGTCCTGCATTGACATAGGTGTTATAAGGCGAATTGACCTGCAAATCGATCAGGGTTAATGGACTCGTCCACCAGCTTTGATTAAGAAGACTGTATCCCAACGCGTATTTGATCGTCGGGTCGGGATCCAGTTTCTTGTTGATCTTTTTTCGGTTCAAATAAACAGAAGCGATCATGGGTTTCTCTTCGTCGTGTTCAGCCTCCCTCTCCACCAACGACGCCAGAGTGACGGC
>JBGPNQ010000387.1:0-4978 GCA_041487615.1 Anaerolineae bacterium | reverse complement strand
TCAACCTTAACAAATCACACTAGCTTATTTTGACCCGTTTTCAACTCTAAAGAGTCTTATCCACCATATTAATAGAGAGAGGATTTTAGCGAATAATAAGCTTCCAAAACAAAATGCAAGCAGTAGCGAATGGGATGGTTTTAAACGAGGTTTGAAAAAAGATATATTAGGAGCTAATAGTCTATTATTTGATCTAAATATGAACAATTATGAAAGAGTGAAGCTGATTGATTATTTAGGAGCGAACCTAATCCTGGCCAGATGTTTACATGCTTCAGATAACGTTACCCTTAGTGACTTTGAGAACTCATTATTTACGGTAAGAAAACAATTATGAATCATATTATCGAAGTCCCTTCTCTCACCATCAAACCCAACACCCGCGCAGAATTCTATCGGCTCCACATCCAAGAGATCCTTCCCCTGTCCCAACACTGGAACTTCGATGTGGCGACAGATAGCTAGGCCATAGAGAACAAAAACTCCACAAAAGTGTGGGGTTGATTTTTACTTCCTCTTCAATTTGGCTTTTGGTTCTGCCACCTGTCGCTTTGATGCACGCGGCTTGTAAACCGCCCTGATTTCATCTCGTGCAGGTCCAAGATAATCTGCGATGCTGATTTCATCGTTGATTTTGCATTTCGCGGGGTCCCAAATGATCATGGTACGGCTTTGGTTGATCCCGAATTTTCTTCGATCTTCCATGGCTGCGTTGTAGACAGTAGGAATCCACCACAAAGGGATGGAGATCATGCGCTGGTCGGTCAATTCCACGTGCATGTATTTCTCGTCGAACTTCACATCGTGAATATAAGCCTCCTTCGGAAACGTATATTCATCGATGGAGTGTTGGACTTTATATCGCTTCACCTGTATTTTTTCATCCATATGTTTTACGCTTGAAACCATGCCATTCCTCCAACAGGTGTTCCAATTCCTGTTCAATAATTCGCAAAGCTTTGTTCAATTCATGAGTCCGCAGAGTTTTGCCTGCACGCATCACTTCAACATTCGGTTCGAGCCAGATTTTTGCATCGTTGTGGTCGTCTTGCGACCCTTTGCCTACATGGACGCTGGCACGATTTTCGTGTAATGCGTCATAACTATGGAACCAAAATATCAAGTTATCGGCTTCGAGGACTTTTGGACTCATCATAGGCTGTCATTATAGCAGGAAACATTTTGGCTCTCGCTTTGGAACCTACGGTTGACCACTAAGGTAAAAAAGCGCGTGCTGTAATGAATAAATTTTCTGGAGAAAATCATGACTACAATTCAAATGCGCGGTAAGAGAACGATCACAGTTCCCGCAAAATTGCGTTCCAAATATAAATTGCAGGAAGGGGAAGTTTTCACCATCATTGACCGGGGTGGTGGTTCATTTCTGCTAAAGCCCAGAATTTATGAGACGGATAAGATTTCTGCAAAGGTAGAGAAGAGATTGCGGGAAGATGGCGTCACACTCGAAGAATTGTTTGAAATTTTGAGGGAAGTGCGAAAAGAATTGTTTCAGGAACGCTACAGGAATGTGAAGAATTTTTCCAATGACCAAAGTTAATATTTTCTTGATTGGATTACTTTGAGACTCATGACCGCAAACATTTTTTGGATGATCCAAAAGTGGCAGAGCGATCAGGCTTGAAAATTGGGACGCCGGGTGATGTCCTTGCATGGCTGCGAGAGAATTTATAGCAAAAATTGTGGTGAATCAATCGCGCCACTGCTTGGCATTGATCGAGAGTCACACCTATATCCTCCTGGCGCTGAATGATGTCACTGAGCAGGAGATGAGGAAACGGACAATTATCCAGTTCGTGCAGAAGCGGAATAGTGTGCTAACTAACCCTTGAAAAATTGTTAGCATTATGCTAACATTATCGTGTGTATAAGATCATCTTCAAGAAAGAAGCCGCGAAGTCGTTGAATAAAATTCCGCGCAATGTGGCAAAAACGATTCGCGAAAAACTTGAAGCCATTGCTGCCAGTCCATATGCGGAACATCCTAATGCGAAGAAATTGCAAGGTAGGGACGGTTATCGTCTGCGAATTGGAGACTGGCGAGTGATCTACGAAATTCAAAACCATCAAATGGTCATATTTGTTTTGAGAATTGCTCCACGTGGAGAGGTGTACCGATGAATGAGAACATTCAATTAATTGAGCGCGATGGCAAGCCCGAATGGGCTGTGCTCCCGTATGAAGAATATCTTAAACTGCTCGAACAAGTGGAGATGCTTGAAGATATTCGTGACTACGACGCGGCGAAAGCCGAGCTTGAAAGAGGGGAAGATGAACTAATCCCTTCCGAAGTTGTCTTTGCGATTCTTGATGGTGAAAATCCAATCAAAGTTTGGCGCGAGTATCGCGGACTGACCCAGCAACAATTGGCAGATGCGGCGGGGATAAGCAAGCCATATCTCTCCCAAATTGAAACAGGCAAACGTAAAGGGACAACTGAAATCCTGTCGGCGATTGCGAAGGCGCTGGATGTATCACTGGATGAAGTGATTGATAGAATAGAATAAAAGAGCAAGCAGAAAAATTTCGATTCAACATCATTCATACAAGAGACTGGCTTGCGCCAGTCTCTTGTATTTCAGGTATTCATCGCTTGCACTTTTTGTGTCTGATACCGTTTGAGTCCGCTCCAGCCGACAAGCATCTTTTGCTCCTCATCATACAGCCGCAGGGACAGGGACTTGAGGCTGGCCCGTATCGTCAGCGGCTTCACATGGAACAGAGGATTTTCGTAATAGCATTTTGGCAGGTTGTAGTTGGGGATCTTGGCGCTCAGGTGATGGATGTGATGAAAACCGATGTTCCCGCTGAACCATTGCAGGATGAGCGGCAGCTTGTAGAAGGAACTACCCTGCAGTCCGGCCTTCACAAACTCCCAGCCTTCGTGGTTATCCCAATAGGTGGGGTCAAAATTATGCTGCACGTAGAACAACCAGATCCCGATCGTGGAACTGATCATCAGGATTGGCAGTTGTATCATGAGATACGCTTTCCATCCGATCAGTAAGCACATAAGCGCTATGCCAACGGCCAGTGAAAAATTTGTCCACCAGACGCTGGCGATGTTGCGTCGTCCCTGTGCTGGTGGGATCCGCTGAGTGATGACAAAAACCAATAACGGGCCGACTCCCAGCAGCGCAAAAGGATTGCGCATGGTGCGATAGGCGGCTTTCTTCCACCACGGCGCGGCGAGATATTCCTTAACCGTCATCGTGTATACGTCACCCGTGCCGCGCCGGGTGAGGTCACCGGCAGTGGCATGATGGATGGCATGATCGTGCTTCCAGCGATAATAGGGCGTGAAGTTCAAAAAGGCGGTGATCCGGCCGACGAAATTATTGGCTTTCTGTGATTTGAAGAACGAACCATGTCCACAATCGTGGAAGATGATAAAGGTCCGCATCAGGAAACCTGCCGCGAGGATCGACAGCCCAAGCGTGATCCAGTAGGAGATTTGAATGCTCCAGATCATCAGGCCCCATAGAACAAAATAGGGTATTAAAGTATTTGCCAGCTGCCAGAGACTGCGCGCCAGGTCAGGCTTTGCATATCTGGCAACAATCGGCTGCCAGCGGATACGTTCCGCTGCCTCTGCTTCATTTAAATTTTTACTCATTGTATTGCCTTCCGTTCCTGGAATGAATTGTTCAATCCCCGCTGGCGAGATGTTTATGTGAAAACCCGGACGTTTGATGATCCGAACGGTTCCACGGTAGGACTATCATAAGTATACAGGGTTTATCAGATTTTGGATTAATATCGGGAAAGAGAATTCGCGCAACAAACATCAGCACTTCATGAAGTACAGCTGCGCGCACATACTTGAGAGTGGAGAGCTGTTTTTATTATTTTCAACTCCTTTACATTGTGTCATTTGTGTATCTGTGATTAAATTCAAATCATAATCAAAGCTGCCTGCTCGTACTAAAGGATGTAGCCGATGGTTGTGAATAAAGATAACGTGAGCCAGATGTGGCACGATTGGTTCATGACGGATGCCTTCGCGGTCGAAAAGCGATTACAGGGTTACTTTCGCATCCTTCCGCATGATCCACGCTGCAAGCTTTGTCATGCACCGTTTCACGGGATCGGGGGAATGGTGGTCGGCGCACTGTACGGTCGAAGACAATCCTATCTGAACCCGTACTTCTGCAATGTATGTGAGGATTTTGCCAAAAAGTTTCCCGGTGGCGCGGAAGTGGAAATGTCCATGCAGTTCGCGGATGTGCGTGGCTCCACATCGCTTTCTGAACAGATGACTCCCATCGAATTTCAAAAATTGATCAATCGGTTTTTCGCGGGGTCAACCAGGATGATCGGAGAGGAATATGGTCTGGTTGAAAAACTGGCCGGAGACGCGGTCGCGGCATTCTGGGGCGCAGGTTTTGCAGGGAAGGATTATGTGGCAAGGACGATGCGCGCCGCTCAACATATCTCGGGACTGATGCAAAAGCAGAACATCCCGGTTGGGATCGGGGTCCATGCGGGCGTGGCGTTCCCGCGTCAATGGATGGAACCACGCCATTGCCACCTCTTTGGATTTTCGAGCGGAGGGGAACGGGAGTGTCATGTCGATGGTACAGCATATGCGACAGGAAGCGATGAGCTTTGAGATTTGGAAATCGAGGAGTGGCTAAAGAGGTGGGTAAAAGATCTTCTTAGCCACAGAGAACTCTGAGTTCATTGAGAAAAATCTCATAAATCTCTGTGCTCTCGGTGGCTTAACACACTCACTTCGCCACTCCCCTCAACATAAAGAATATTGCAGCTCTCAGCAAGCACTGGGTTGTTTGAAAGAAAACCAAAAATAGCCAGAACAATAAGCACAAAAATTGAGCATCCTGCTGCGAGTCTATCCAATCCATCTGTTAAATTGACTGCATTACATGATCCAGAAATCACGATCATCTCAAGAACTGCCAACGAAACAAGCCCAATTGCTGATGAAAAGAGAATGGGG
>JBGPNQ010000386.1:0-4987 GCA_041487615.1 Anaerolineae bacterium | reverse complement strand
GTCGATCTGACCGACGAGTCCGATGCCGATCGCGCGCGGCGCAGGTCCGGCCCAATCCTGCATGAATCCTTCCAGCGAGGCATGGATGCTTTGTAGAGTCGCCGCTTGTGACTCATGTTTTATCTTGAAACGGCGCGACGAGAGGATGTTCCCTGTTTGTGTCACAGCTCCAACAAGGATTTTTGTGGCGCCCACATCCACGCCGATATAAACCGGCTCAGACATTATTGACTCACACGGAAGGGCGCGTACAACGTACTGATAATTCGATCTCCGCCCTGCCACGGATCCGACGCAGCCGCAACCTGCTCACGGCTAAATTGCATCAACTCCTCTGGAGTGATCGACAAGCGTCCTCGCAGCTCGGATAGCTGCGCGCTGTTTATCATACGAATACCACCCGCAGCGACATCTGCATTCAAAATGGATGGCACGCCCGCGCGGATGGATTTGACAAAATTATCGATCTCGGCACGGAAGGAACTTGCTTCCGAGAGCGCCTCTTCTACATAAATATTCCGCTCGCCGAAGGTGCGGCTGACGACGCGCAGATAATCCTGTCCTTTGTCAGCTACACACGCAGTGACTGTGCCTTTGCTTGCCTCTACCTCGATGTAACCATGCACATCGCTGCCATCCCGGCCCAGCTCGGGCCAGGCCCATGTGGCTTCGATCACGGCCGTGATCCAATCTCCGTTTTTGGGATTCACGAAACGGACCTTGAAATGGGCATCGTCGTCGGTTTCGATCTGGCGGAAGCGGCCGCCGATCAGGCGCATTTTTTGCCGGGCTTCGATCCCCAGCGAGCGGACCTCCTCCGGCGATTTATCGTAGCCCGCCAAAAACCAGACCGCTGAAACCGCGTGCGAACCGTAATCCATGATCGCACCGCCGCCATTCTCCAGCGGATCCCAGAACCAGTCGCCGCGATCTTCGGGACCGTGATAGCCACGCGTGATCCAGATGTGCTGGACTTCGCCGATCATCCCATCGTCAATGACGTTGCGCAGCGCGCGATAACGCGGGATGAACAAATTATCATCGTTGAGTTGGAACATGGCCTTTGATTTGCGTGCTGCCTCTGTGACCTGATTTGCTTCCCACCATGTGCGTGCCATCGGTTTCTCGGTCATCACATGAACATTCTTCTCCAATGCCATCACCGCATATTGCGCATGATACCGAGCGGGTGAACAGATGTCGATCATATCCACACTGGAGATGAGTTCTTCAGGACTGTTGCAGAGTTTGACATCCACACTATCTGTGTTTTGCTCTGCCTCTTTCAACAACGAGAGATAATGCTCGCACGTTGATTCGGCACGCTGGTGGTCAGGGTCATAGATTGCGGCCAGTTCAACGCCATCAAGTGAAATGTATGCCGGCAGGTGGGCTTCGTTGAAGATCTTTCCGGCGCCCATGCAACCGACACGGAATGATTTGTTGCTCATAGGATGTGCCTTTCGTAAGGAAATTGTGACCAGTGGATTTGAGTATACTCTTCCCGCACAAAGCAAGGAATTGATGTTGCTCACCTTTTGACGGTGCATAAAAAAACGGCAGTCTGAAACTGCCGTTTTGTGTTCAACTACTGGCGCCGCTGTATTGCTTTAGTCCTCTTTTCCATACTTGCGAGGCGATTAAGAAACTCACGATTCCAATTGCAAAGAACATCGCAACGCGATCGATGGTCAAATCACCGCGCAACCCTTGGAGAGGGACGGTCGTTGCAACGGCGATGGGAATAATAAAGGTCACGATGATTCGCAGCCAGACCGGATACACCGTCACCGGGTAGCGACCCGAGTCGAGCAGGGCTTGCAGGATGGTCACGTTGTTGTCGAACTTGGTGAACCAGAACGTCAGGGCGATGAGCACGATCCAAAGGCTGTAGATGATGACCGCTCCCGAAATGGTCAGCAGGATGAAGGTCAGGAGTTCAGGTGTGGTCACTGTCTCACCGGACATGTTGACGCCTATGGAAATCAAAACGATGGCAAGAACGAGATCCCAGGCCCGCCACACAGTGATACGTGAGAACGTAACCAGGAACATACTATTGACCGGCTGTAAAAGAGTGTAGTCCATTGAGCCGTCTCGAATGCTTTGATTGAACTTTTCGGTGTTGGGCCAAAGGAGGGCGATCATCAATGTATGGACGAGGCGGAACACGCCAAGCAGCGCGATCAATTCGCCGAAACCCCAGCCGGCAATGGTCTCGGTATTGCTAAAGATGATGCTGAGACTCAACAGTTCCCAGCCCAGCCACATCAGGTTGAGCAGGATGTTGACGATGGTATCGGCGCGATATGCCAGTGACATCTGAACATTGACTTTGAAAAATGCTGAGAGGAGTTTCCAGGTCTTCATATCTATGCTCCCACTGCTGAGAAGCGCTTCACACCGTTTCGCCATACCAAGTTAAAGACAACAATAGAAGCAATCAGCCAGACCGCTCCCACAACATATCCCTGAATGATCTGTGTGCTGGACAGTTTTCCGAGAATCAGCTGGATTGGATAATAGATCAGCAGTTGGAACGGTAAATATTGGGCGACATCTTGAATCAATTTGGGCATTAGCTGAAGCGGTACGAACTGACCAGAGAACAGCAGGATCATTGCATAATAGAATTCATGGATGGAGTAGACACGCGTCGTCCAGAAGGCAAGAGACGTGATGGCAGCAGAAAGCAGGAAGCCAACCAGGAATCCCATAATGAGTGCGGGAATCGCCAACAGAATTCCAGTCAATGCCAAATGGCTGTAATCTGGCTTGTAGAGGAAAAACAGAGCTATCCAAATTGGGATAAAGCCCATGATGGTCAGCGCTTTGAATGCAATATTGTTTACCAGCGCATTGGTGAGCATGGGATGGATGGGGCGGACAAGCTCGTTTGAGAGGGTACCGTCCTGGACCTTGTAGGCAAAGGTATGGATCACGATATTGCTGGTGATCTGGTCAACGATCAGAAGGGTCATGTAGTAGGTCACGAAATCGTTGGCCGTGAGTCCGCTCACGTTGCCTTTGCTGTTGGCAATGCTTGTCCACACCGCCAGATAGATGATGGGGGAGACCAGCCAGTAAAGAAGATACATCAACAGGTTGGCGCGGTACTGCCATTGCTCCGCCCAGTTCACTTGCCAGAGTCGTTGGAAGATTTTAAGCATAAGAATTCCTCATGTCATTGCGAGCCGTTCTTTGGCGAAGCAATCTCCTATTAAACGGTGGAGTCTCATCTGTAGCCTTTTACCGACTAAACGGAGATTGCTTCGGGCCAACGCCCTCGCAATGACATATTACTGATTAAATGCCTGCTCGATGACATCTTCGATGGGCGGGTCGGTGATGGTAATGTCATGGATGGGCAGGTCGGCTAAAAGTCCAGACGTGATTCGGGTGACATCCTCCGCTTTGACCTGGATATATTGCTTCTCCGAGTCCTCCTCATTTTGGACGGGAGTGCCATATTTTCTCAAGTCATGTGAGTTCGTTTCCGCCAGTCTCACGCCGATCAACTTGAACGGCGCGATCTTGCGCGACAGGTCGCTGATGCCTCCATCATATTTGAGTTGACCGTGATGGATGATGATGATCCGTTCACACAATGCCGTGACATCTGCCATGTAATGGCTGGTGAGCAAAATCATCGCGCCCGTGCGCCGGTTATATTCTCGCAAAAACTCACGGATTTTCGCCTGCCCCGTGATGTCGAGACCGATCGTTGGTTCATCCAGGAACAAAACTTTGGGGCGATGCAGCAATCCCGCCGCAATCTCACACTTCATGCGTTCACCGAGCGACAGGTTTCGTACGGGCTTTTTCATCAGCGGTTCAAGTTCGAGCAACTCATCCAGTTCCTTGTAAGTTGCCTTGTATTGATCATCCGGGATGCGGTAGATCGCCTGGTTTAGCAGAAATGAATCTGCCGCAGGGATGTCCCAGGAGAGACGATTGCGTTGCCCCATTACGAGGGTCATCGAAAGCAAATAGTCAGGCTTGAGTTCCCAGGGTGTGAATCCTAGAACGGTCGCTTTACCGCCTGTTGGATGAAGCAATCCGGAAAGCATTTTCAGCGTTGTAGTTTTCCCAGCACCATTTGGTCCAAGAAAGCCGACAATTTCTCCCTGGGAGATCTTGAAGTCCACTCCCTGCACTGCCTTGACATCCTTATATTTGCGTATAAAAAAACTGCGTACCGCAGCGCCAAATCCACCTTCGCGCTCGGGCACTTGATACGTCTTGCTGATGTGATCTACGATAATGGTTTGTGAGGACATGAAAAATCGCTCCTGTGAGTGAGAAGCGATTTTATCATTTTTAGAACAGAAGTGCTAGAGAAACTTTTCGTGGGAGTACCTCACTTCAAACATTCATCGCTATAATTTATCATGATTGGTAATAATCAACTTATGCCCAAACTCATCCCTATATGCACTCTGCTTTCATTATTTCTGGTCGGCTGTCTCGGCCATCCAGGATCGACCGCGCTACCAGAGACCTCCACGCCTGTTACACCTTCATTGATCGCTACACCGACGATGGTTCCAGCCACGCTCACTGCCACAACTGTGCATCTCCCTACGGAGACGATGTTGCCAACATCCACGCCGGAACCTGTCGGCTGCGAGAAGCCGCCCGATGATTACACGCGGATTGAGGTCAACGGTTGGACACTGAACCAGCGCACGCTGGTAATGCTGTCCCATGCCCAGGAACTGTATGGTGGCGAGCTGGAGATCACTGGTTATGCCATCACGCAGGGCAGCTACCATGATAACGGCGCGGCTTCATTTGGCACGCACCTGGGTGGCGGTGCGGTGGATCTTTCGGTGCTGCGACGGGGAACTTATACTGTGTTGTGGGACGATGTGGAACCGCTGATCCGCGCCTTGCGCGCCGCGGGCTTTGCGGCCTGGCTGCGCGAATATGGAGAGTTGTACGCCGACTCCCCCATCCATATCCATGCCATCGCGATCGGCGACCG